>NZ_JBFTLH010000072.1:0-367 GCF_056396345.1 Cupriavidus sp. 05T42 | reverse complement strand
ATTATCGGTAGCGGCTATGTCGGCCTKGTCACCGGCGCCTGTCTGGCGGAACTCGGCAATTCGGTGTTCTGTCTCGATGTGGACGAACGCAAAATCGCCATGCTCAACGCGGGCGGCGTGCCGATCTATGAGCCGGGTCTCAAGGAATTGATCGAGCGCAACCGCGCCGCCGGCCGCCTGACCTTCTCGACCGATGTGGCCGCCAGCGTGGAGCACGCCGACGTCCAGTTCATCGCCGTGGGCACGCCGCCGGACGAGGATGGCTCGGCGGACCTGCAATACGTGCTGGCCGCCGCGCGCAATATCGGCCGCCACATGACCGGCCTCAAGGTGGTGGTGGACAAGTCCACAGTCCCTGTGGGCACAC
>NZ_JBFTLH010000071.1:0-371 GCF_056396345.1 Cupriavidus sp. 05T42 | reverse complement strand
CACAGTTCCACGAGGAGAGTCATGCCTTACACAGTAGCGCGCCCACGGGCGTGGATAGCCGGCCTGCTAGCAGCATTGCCACTGGCAGTGTCCGGTTGCGGCGAGGAGCCAATCTCAGTGTCAATGGTTGGATACAACCACACCGATGTAGGCATCTACKCGTTCGAGGTCGACGGGCATGGCGGACCGAATATCGGGGCGCACAAGGGCGGTGGAAAGTTCACGTGCTGCGTCACGGTGCCACGGGTCTACAAGCCTGGCATGACGGCGAAGGTCAGGTGGCTCCATCGCATCGACGATGTTCCGCAGGAGCGGATTGTCCCTGTGCCCCCCTACCGCCCTGAAGACGTGGGGCTTCTGACTCTCCATTT
>NZ_JBFTLH010000070.1:0-417 GCF_056396345.1 Cupriavidus sp. 05T42 | reverse complement strand
ATCGCCGCCCAATTACCTTGGGCAAGATTGTCGCCAAAGCTACCAATACCGGTGTCACCGAGGTTAATTCCCGCTGTAATGCCTCGGGTCGCCCCAGCTGTCATGCCAGACACAACGCCCGCCTTCAGCGCCGCGCCGATGTTCAACGAACCGGTTGTGATGACCTGGGTCACCATGCTCGACAGCGTGGCCGAGATGGCTGCATCGATGGCCACGGCAATCATTGCCTGGGCGATCGTCATCTGGGCCATGGCTACGCCCATCAGCGCCGCCCCCGCCCCAGCCGTAACAATCGAGATCGCCACCGCCGCGACCATCGCCACAATCTGGCCGATGATGCCGAAGCCCTTCTTTTCCTTGATAAACCGGGTGTGGATGTCGTCCTGGAGCGTGTCCTCGGTGTAGTTCAGCCCGAGG
>NZ_JBFTLH010000069.1:0-423 GCF_056396345.1 Cupriavidus sp. 05T42 | reverse complement strand
ATACGCCGGGTGACCAAGCAGCGTCATGGTCACGAACACCTTGATACTGCCGTCTCGAAGAAAATGGAGAGTCAGAAGCCCCACGTCTTCAGGGCGGTAGGGGGGCACAGGGACAATCCGCTCCTGCGGAACATCGTCGATGCGATGGACCCATCTGACCTTCGCCGTCATGCCAGGCTTGTGGATCCGTGGCACCGTGACGCAACAAGTGAACTTTCCGCCGCCCTCGTGCGGCCAGATATTCGGTCCGCCATGACCGTTGACCTCGAACGCGTAGATGCCCACATCGGTGTGGTTGTAGCCAACCATTGACACCGCGATGAGCTTGTCGCCGCAACCGGACACTGCCAGTGACAATGCTGCCAGCAGGCCGGCTATCCACGCCCGTGGGCGCGCTACTGTGTAAGGCATGACTCTCCTCGT
>NZ_JBFTLH010000068.1:0-427 GCF_056396345.1 Cupriavidus sp. 05T42 | reverse complement strand
CAATTACCTTGGGCAAGATTGTCGCAAAAGCTACCAATACCGGTGTCWCCGAGGTTAATTCCCGCTGTAATGCCTCGGGTCGCCCCAGCTGTCATGCCAGACACAACGCCCGCCTTCAGCGCCGCGCCGATGTTCAACGAGCCTGTTGTGATMACCTGGCTMACCATGCTCGACAACGTGGMGKAGATAGCCGCATCGATGGCCACGGCAATCATCGCCTGCGCGACCGTCATCTGGGCCATGGCCACACCCATCAGCGCCGCCCCCGCACCCGCCGTAACAATCGAAATCGCCACCGCCGCCACCATCGCCACAATCTGGCCGATGATGCCGAAGCCCTTCTTTTCCTTGATAAACCGGGTGTGGATGTCGTCCTGGAGCGTGTCCTCGGTGTAGTTCAGCCCGAGGCTCTCCTTCATCTCCTTCA
>NZ_JBFTLH010000067.1:0-462 GCF_056396345.1 Cupriavidus sp. 05T42 | reverse complement strand
GGCCGTGACCCAGCAGCAGGCGCGGCTGTCATCGCGCTGGATTCCGGCTGTGGGCGTGGTGGGTGGGCTCTTCTCGGGCTTCTTCAGCGTGGGCGGCGGCGTGGTGGCCGCGCCGGCGCTGGTCGGCCTGTTCGGCATGCGGCAGGCCGCCGCGCAGGGGCTGGCGCTGGCGCTGGTCACGCCGGGCGCCGTGGTCGCGCTGATGACCTATGCCCAGGCCGGGCATGTCGACTGGACCAGCGGYATCCCGCTCTCGCTCGGCGGCATGCTGACGATCTCCTGGGGCGTGGCGCTGGCGCACCGGATGCCGGAGCGCCGCCTGCGCGCCGCGTTCGCCGTCTGCCTGATCGTCACGGCGGTGATCATGCTCGTGCGCGGCTAGCCTGCCGCCGGCTTGCGGAAGACCAGGCTGAAGTTGTTCGCCGGCATCGGGATGGGCGCGTCGCAGGTCATGCCTTGCCT
>NZ_JBFTLH010000066.1:0-481 GCF_056396345.1 Cupriavidus sp. 05T42 | reverse complement strand
GAGGATGGCTACTACAGGAGCATTCCCGCGGCGACCGTCGTATCGGAAAGCTCAAGATCGCTCAAGCCTTGCAGTGACGCCGGACACGTGGAACTCGCCGGATGCATCGGCATCCCGGACGCCACGCAGGCAGGCATCGTCTGGTTCGGTTACTCCGACGTGCAATGGACGCGAAGCGTCATGGACGCGCACAGGGGGGCCGCCGGCAAGCCGCTGCGTGAACTGCATATGCGTGCCTTCGATGCGGGCGCGTGGGCCAAGGCGCACCAAACCTCACCAGGCAAGCCGCCCGGCAACGGGCGGGGCAACACGCCCCATGCGGTGCCGATCGGCGCCCTGGCCACCACCGTGGCCGACTACGTAACTGTCGCAAGATCGGCGCCGGTCGGGCCCCGCGCCTTCATGCCGCCTTCCGCGCCGAACTTTGGTGGACGCGTAGGGCGGACCGATGCCACCCAATCAGCCTGCCGCCGCCGCAGCC
>NZ_JBFTLH010000065.1:0-484 GCF_056396345.1 Cupriavidus sp. 05T42 | reverse complement strand
AGTACTTCCTTAAGGTTCCCGGCGCGGCCAGCGCCGGGGCATTGTCGGTGGTGTCGTTCGAGGCTGTGGAGCGGCTAGGCGAACCCTATGCCGTCACGGTTCAACTCACGCACCCTGCCGAACTGGATCGTGCCGATTATCTCGGCAAGCCGGCCAGCTTCCTCATCGACCCCGGCGATAGTTCCCCGCCGCGCATCTTCGCCGGCTTTATTTCCTGTTTCTCGAAGACAGCCCAGACGCGGGACTTCCAAGCCTACGCGATGGTCGTCGAACCGCTCGTTGCGAGGCTTCGGCTTACGCGGTCCACCCGCATCTACCAGCACCAGACCGCGCCAGAGATTATCGAGGCGATTCTGCGGCGGCATGAACTGGTCGGGCATCAGTTTTCCTTCAGGCTTCGACGCCAATATCCCCAGCACGCGTTCCGCTTCCAGTATCAGATGTCCGATTGGGAAACCATCCGCCTGCTGATGGAGCAGGAGGG
>NZ_JBFTLH010000064.1:0-484 GCF_056396345.1 Cupriavidus sp. 05T42 | reverse complement strand
AGTACTTCCTTAAGGTTCCCGGCGCGGCCAGCGCCGGGGCATTGTCGGTGGTGTCGTTCGAGGCTGTGGAGCGGCTAGGCGAACCCTATGCCGTCACGGTTCAACTCACGCACCCTGCCGAACTGGATCGTGCCGATTATCTCGGCAAGGCGGCCAGCTTTATCATCGACCCTGGGGACGGGTCAGCGCCGCGGACCTTCGCCGGTTGCATCATGCGTTTCACCGAGACGCAGCAGACGCGGGACTTCCACGGCTACGAGTTCATCGTGGAACCGCTCGTCGCCCGGCTTCGGCTTACGCGCTCCACCCGCATCTACCAGCACCAGACCGCGCCGGAGATTATCGAGGCGATTCTGCGGCGGCATGAACTGGTCGGGCATCAGTTTTCMTTCAGGCTTCGACGCCAATATCCCCAGCACGCGTTCCGCTTCCAGTATCAGATGTCCGATTGGGAAACCATCCGCCTGCTGATGGAGCAGGAGGG
>NZ_JBFTLH010000063.1:0-497 GCF_056396345.1 Cupriavidus sp. 05T42 | reverse complement strand
GCGCGCTACTGTGTAAGGCATGACTCTCCTCGTGGAACTGTGGTTACTTGCGCGCCTCGTCGCCCTTCAAGGGATAGTCGGGATGTCCAAGACCCATCATGGTCACGAACACCTTGACATTGCCGTCGCGCAGAAAATGCACCGCGAACCTTCCGATTTCCTCCGGCCCGTAGGGCGGCACGGGGACGATCCGCACCTGCGGAACATCGTCGATGCGATGGACCCATCGAACCTTCACCGTCGTGCCAGGCTTGTAGATCCGTGGCACCGTGACGCAGCAAGTGAAATTGCCACCGCCCTTGTGCGCCCCGATATTCGGGCCGCCATGACCGTTGACCTCGAACGCATAGATGCCCACATCGGTGTGGTTATAGCCAACCATTGACACCGCGATGAGCTTGTCGCCGCAACCGGACACTGCCAGTGACAATGCTGCCAGCAGGCCGGCTATCCACGCCCGTGGGCGCGCTACTGTGTAAGGCATGACTCTCCCTCGT
>NZ_JBFTLH010000062.1:0-527 GCF_056396345.1 Cupriavidus sp. 05T42 | reverse complement strand
TGGACATCCCGACTATCCCTTGAAGGGCGACGAGGCGCGCAAGTAACCACAGTTCCACGAGGAGAGTCATGCCTTACAYAGTAGCGCGCCCACGGGCGTGGATAGCCGGCCTGCTAGCAGCATTGTCACTGGCAGTGTCCGGTTGCGGCGAGGAGCCAATCTCAGTGTCAATGGTTGGATACAACCACACCGATGTGGGCATCTACGCGTTCGAGGTCAATGGCCGGGGTGGCCCGAATATCTGGCCGCACGAGGGCGGTGGCAGTTTTACGTGCTGCGTCGCGGTGCCACGGGTCTACAAGCCTGGCATGACGGCGAAGGTCAGATGGGTCCATCGCATCGACGATGTGCCGCAGGAGCGGATCGTCCCGGTACCTCCTTATGGACCAAGGGATGGCGGAATGTTCGCCGTCCACTTCCTGCGCGACGGCAATGTCAAGGTGTTCGTGACCATGATGGGTCTTGGACATCCCGACTATCCCTTGAAGGGCGACGAGGCGCGCAAGTAACCACAGTTCCACGAGGAG
>NZ_JBFTLH010000061.1:0-578 GCF_056396345.1 Cupriavidus sp. 05T42 | reverse complement strand
TCCATCGCATCGACGATGTTCCGCAGGAGCGGATTGTCCCTGTGCCCCCCTACCGCCCTGAAGACGTGGGGCTTCTGACTCTCCATTTTCTTCGAGACGGCAGTATCAAGGTGTTCGTGACCATGACGCTGCTTGGTCACCCGGCGTATCCCCTGAAAGGGGACGAGGCGCGCAAGTAACCACAGTTCCAMGAGGAGAGTCATGCCTTACACAGTAGCGCGCCCACGGGCGTGGATAGCCGGGCCTGCTAGCAGCATTGCCACTGGCAATGTCCGGTTGCGGCGAGGAGCCAATCTCCGTGTCAATGGTTGGCTACAACCACACCGATGTGGGCATCTACGCGTTCGAAGTCAATGGCTATGGCGGTCCAAATATTGGAGCGCACGAGGGCGGCGGAAAGTTCACTTGTTGCGTCACGGTGCCACGGATCTACAAGCCTGGCACGACGGCGAAGGTCAGATGGGTCCATCGCATCGACGATGTGCCGCAGGAGCGGATCGTCCCGGTACCTCMTTATGGACCAAGGGATGGCGGAATGTTCGCCGTCCACTTCCTGCGCGACGGCAATGTCAAGGTGT
>NZ_JBFTLH010000060.1:0-763 GCF_056396345.1 Cupriavidus sp. 05T42 | reverse complement strand
CCGTGGCGGGGTCGAGGTTCTTGGCCTTGCACAGGCGGAGGATGAGTTCATCCGACGGCTTTGGCGGTGGTTCGGCGGCTTCCTGTTCCTTCTGCCACTGGAAGGTGCCGTCCCAGGGCGGAAGCTTGGCCGGGGGCAGGGGGACGATTTTGTCGATGTCGGGGAGCTTGGGGTTTTGGCCGTCGTAGCGGTCTAGGAATTTGCCGATTTGCTCATAACGGCGGGAGCGTTCGGGGTCGGGAGGTAAGGCAAGATAGTCCATATCCTCTGGGAGAACCGGCTTGAAGCCGTACTCCAGCACCAGGGCGGCTATCGAATTTCCGGCGGCTACGCCCTTCTGAAATGCTTTTACCGTTGTTTGTGCCAATACGGCTTTGGGTCATCAAGGGGCGCCGGTCGGTCAGGTTTCCTTGTCGTGGACCACCAGTTTCCAGGTGACGGCCACGTCCTGATAGCGCAAGCCCAGAAAATCGTCGAGCCAGTCGAAGATGCGCCGGTTGGGGACGTAGAGCGCGGGCATCGTCTCGCCTTTACGGAAATGCCCGGTGGCGTCCTGTAGAAAGCTGAACCGGGTGGCGCGCCATGTTCCGGATTCGGGGCACGGTGTGCCGGTGTTCGCCTGCGTGCCCAATGCCGCCTTGGGCGGGGGCGGAATGGCCAGGCCCGTGGCGGGGTCGAGGTTCTTGGCCTTGCACAGGCGGAGGATGAGTTCATCCGACGGCTTTGGCGGTGGTTCGGCGGCTTCCTGTTCCTTCTGCCACTG
>NZ_JBFTLH010000059.1:0-936 GCF_056396345.1 Cupriavidus sp. 05T42 | reverse complement strand
CTGCTTGGTCACCCGGCGTATCCCCTGAAAGGSGACGAGGCGCGCAAGTAACCACAGTTCCACGAGGAGAGTCATGCCTTACACAGTAGCGCGCCCACGGGCGTGGATAGCCGGCCTGCTAGCAGCATTGCCACTGGCAATGTCCGGTTGCGGCGAGGAGCCAATCTCCGTGTCAATGGTTGGCTACAACCACACCGATGTGGGCATCTACGCGTTTGAGGTCAACGGTCATGGCGGCCCGAATATCTGGCCGCACGAGGGCGGTGGCAATCGCACGTGTTGTGTCATGGTGCCCTTGGTCCACGAGCCTGGTATGACGGTAAAGGTCAGATGGGTCAATCGCATTGACGATGTGCCACAGGTGCGATTCGTCTCCGTGCCTCCCTATCGGCCAGACGAATTGGGAAGGTTTGCCGTGCATTTTCTGCGCGACGGCAATGTCAAGGTGTTCGTGACGATGATGAATCTTCACCATCCCGACTATCCCTTGAAGGGCGATGAAGCTCGGCTGTAACGACATCGATTGGAGAAAGAACCATGCCTTACAGCGCTGCACCACCAGCTTCAGGCGGCACGAATCGATTCAAAGCAACGCGCCCACGGGCGTGGGCAGGCAGTCTGCTRGCMGCAYTGTCRCTRGCSATGTCCGGTTGCGGCGACAAGCCCATCGCGGTGTCAATGGTTGGCTACAACCACACGGACGTGGGCATCTACGCGTTTGAGGTCAACGGTCATGGCGGACCGAATATCGGGGCGCACAAGGGCGGTGGCAGTTTTACGTGCTGCGTCACGGTGCCACGGGTCTACAAGCCTGGCATGACGGCGAAGGTCAGGTGGCTCCATCGCATCGACGATGTTCCGCAGGAGCGGATTGTCCCTGTGCCCCCCTACCGCCCTGAAGACGTGGGGAGACGTGGGGCTTCTGACTCTCCATTT
>NZ_JBFTLH010000058.1:0-977 GCF_056396345.1 Cupriavidus sp. 05T42 | reverse complement strand
CGCCCAACGCCTTTACATTGGCCTGAAAACGAGGATCCTTAACGTTCTGATATCGACTCGTAGCGTTATTGATCGCTTCATTCTGTGCCGCCAACCCTGCCGAATTGACGTCAGCACCCAGAAGCGCGCCCGCAGCCCCGCCTACAAGCGTTGCCAGACCGACGGTAACCGCCAGCCGAATTTTGTCGTCACTGTAGTTGAGTACTGGGCTATCGGCATAGACAACATCCCGAATCAACGGCGCCGCAATAGCRCYCGCCGCSCCGCCGATCGCGCCTCCTGCACAATCACCACCTGTAAGGCCCTGCGCAGCACACCCCACCAGCGCATGTCCCAACACATTGGTCAGGATCGTCGAGGAGTCCGAGCCCGGCATGCCAATACCCGGCGCGCTTACTCCCACGGCGTTGGCCCCAACTGCTGCCGCATCCCTTACCAGCCCACCCACGAACGCCTGCCCAAAGCTTCCGCCATAGGCCACGGTGTTCACGCCCGCGCTGATCGCCGAGCGGACTACGCTTGCTTCGACATAACTCCCCAGGTTCGCCTGCACCGCAGCCCAGTCGCCCTTGGCGATGTTGTCGCCAAAGCTTGTCACCCCGGGAGAGCTGAGGTCCAAAGCTCCCATCGCGCCTTGGGTCAGCCCGGCCGTTAGGCCGGATACCGCGCCCGCTTTCAGCGCGGCGCCGAGGTTGAGCGAGCCCGTGGTAATGACCTGCGTCACCATGCTGGACAACGTACCGGCAACCAAGCCGGAGATCGCCGCCGATAGCGCGACGCCCATCACGGAACCGGCAAACGTCGCACCAAATGCCGCTGTGACAACAACCGCCCCCGCCCCAGCCGTAACAATCGAGATCGCCACCGCCGCGACCATCGCCACAATCTGGCCGATGATGCCGAAGCCCTTCTTTTCCTTGATAAACCGGGTGTGGATGTCGTCCTGGAGCGTGTCCTCGGTGTAGTTCAGCCCGAGG
>NZ_JBFTLH010000057.1:0-1023 GCF_056396345.1 Cupriavidus sp. 05T42 | reverse complement strand
TGCCCACGCCCGTGGGCGCGTTGCTTTGAATCGATTCGTGCCGCCTGAAGCTGGTGGTGCAGCGCTGTAAGGCATGGTTCTTTCTCCAATCGATGTCGTTACAGCCGAGCTTCATCGCCCTTCAAGGGATAGTCAGGATGGTGAAGATTCATCATCGTCACGAACACCTTGACATTGCCGTCGCGCAGAAAATGCACGGCAAACCGTCCCAGTTCGTCTGGCCGATAGGGAGGCACGGAGACGAATCGCACCTGTGGAACATCGTCGATGCGATTGACCCATCTGACCTTTACCGTCATACCGGGCTCGTGGACCAAGGGCACCATGACACAACACGTGCGATTGCCACCGCCCTTGTGCGCCCCAATATTCGGGCCACCATGACCGTTGACCTCAAACGCGTAGATCCCCACGTCCGTGTGGTTGTAGCCAACCATTGACACCGCGATGGGCTTGTCGCCGCAACCGGACATGGCCAGTGACAATGCYGCTAGCAGGCCGGCTATCCACGCCCGTGGGCGCGCTACTGTGTAAGGCATGACTCTCCTCGTGGAACTGTGGTTACTTGCGCGCCTCGTCGCCCTTCAAGGGATAGTCGGGATGTCCAAGACCCATCATGGTCACGAACACCTTGACATTGCCGTCGCGCAGGAAGTGGACGGCGAACATTCCTCCGTCCCTTGGGCCATAAGGAGGTACCGGCACGATCCGCTCCTGCGGCACATCGTCGATGCGATGGAGCCACCTGACCTCCGCCGTCATGCCAGGCTTGTAGACCCGTGGCACCGTGACGCAACAGGTGAACTTGCCACCGCCCTCGTGCGGCCAGATATTCGGGCCACCCCGGCCATTGACCTCGAACGCGTAGATGCCYACATCGGTGTGGTTGTATCCAACCATTGACACTGAGATTGGCTCCTCGCCGCAACCGGACACTGCCAGTGACAATGCTGCTAGCAGGCCGGCTATCCACGCCCGTGGGCGCGCTACTGTGTAAGGCATGACTCTCCTGGTGGAACTGTG
>NZ_JBFTLH010000056.1:0-1102 GCF_056396345.1 Cupriavidus sp. 05T42 | reverse complement strand
GCCAGTGACAATGCTGCTAGCAGGCCGGCTATCCACGCCCGTGGGCGCGCTACTGTGTAAGGCATGACTCTCCTCGTGGAACTGTGGTTACTTGCGCGCCTCGTCGCCCTTCAAGGGATAGTCAGGATGACGGAGTGCCATCATGGTCACGAACACCTTGACGTTGCCGTCGCGCAGAAAATGCACCGCGAACCTTCCGATTTCCTCCGGCCCGTAGGGCGGCACGGGGACGATCCGCACCTGCGGAACATCGTCGATGCGATTGACCCATCGAACCTTCACCGTCGTGCCAGGCTTGTAGATCCGTGGCACCGTGACGCAACAAGTGAAMTTKCCRCCGCCCTTGTGCGCCCCGATATTCGGGCCGCCATGACCGTTGACCTCGAACGCATAGATGCCCACATCGGTGTGGTTATAGCCAACCATTTCCACTGAGATTGGCTCGTCGCCGCAACCGGAMATCGCTAGCGACAGTGCGGCTAGCAGACTGCCTGCCCACGCCCGTGGGCGCATAGCGTTGAATCGATTCTTGCTGCCTGAAGTCGGTGGTGCAGTGCTGTAAGGCATGACTCTCCTCATGAACCTGTGGTTACTTGCGCGCCTCGTCGCCCTTCAAGGGATAGTCAGGATGACGGAGCGCCATCATGGTCACGAAGACCTTGACGTTGCCGTCTCGCAGAAAATGCACCGCGACCCTTCCAATTTCCTCCGGCCCATAGGGCGGCACCGGGACGATCCGCTCCTGCGGAACATCGTCGATGCGATGGACCCACCTAATCTTCGCCGTCATGCCAGGCTTGTAGATCCGTGGCACCGTGACGCAGCAAGTGAAATTGCCTCCGCCCTCGTGCGGCCAGATATTCGGGCCACCACGGCCATTGACCTCGAACGCGTAGATGCCTACATCGGTGTGGTTGTAGCCAACCATTTCCACCGAGATTGGCTCGTCGCCGCAACCGGACATTGCCAGTGACAATGCTGCTAGCAGGCCGGCTATCCACGCCCGTGGGCGCGCTACTGTGTAAGGCATGACTCTCCTCGTGGAACTGTGGTTACTTGCGCGCCTCGTCGCCCTTCAAGGGATAGTCGGGATGTCCAAGAC
>NZ_JBFTLH010000055.1:0-1166 GCF_056396345.1 Cupriavidus sp. 05T42 | reverse complement strand
TATCCCCAGCACGCGTTCCGCTTCCAGTATCAGATGTCCGATTGGGAAACCATCCGCCTGCTGATGGAGCAGGAGGGGTTGTATTCCTATTTCCTTCCCGGCAAGTTCGGCGAGATGGTGGTGTTTGGCGATGACATTGACCATTACCTTTACAAGCCTGAATTGCGGGTGCCGTATCGCGAGACGGCGGGATTGGAGGCTGGTGTCGAAGCGGTCATCGGCCTTCGTACTATTGCGAAAACCGTCCCCGCATCGTTTCTTGTGGCGGACTACAACCCCGATCTGGCGTGGGAGCCCTTGAAGGGCGAAGCCAATGTTGCGCGCAAAGACAAGACCACCTACGGCCAGCCGTATGTCTTCGGCACCCATCACCTGGATTTCGAAGGCGCCAAATGGGAAGCCCAGCTTCGGCATGAGGCGGCGATGGCTTCCCAGGTGGTCTATKAAGGCGAGAGCAATGTGCTGGAACTGCGTCCGGCGCGAATCCTGCGGATGGATCTTGCGCTGGCGGATGCGCCGAATGGGCAGGTCATCACCGAGGTGATCCACACCGGCGCGCGCGATGCGGCGTATCGGAATACCTTCGAATCGATCCCGTCGGATCGACGGTTCCGGCTGCCGCTGGACGAGGCCAACTGGCCGAAGATCCAGGGCACGCTGAGTGCGCGCATTACCTCGCCAAGCCGGTATCCATACGCTTATCTGACGCAGCAGGGCTATTACACGGTTCGCTTTGACTTCGATTTCGAGGACTGGCCCGGCGGTGGGGAATGTGTGCCACTGCGGCTGGCCAAGCCATTTGCCGGGGCGCTGCAGACGGGATTTCACTTTCCGCTGATCGACGGCACCGAAGCGGCTATCGCATTTCGGGACGGTAATCCCAATAAGCCGTATATCGCCCACGTCCACCATAACAGTCGCCAGACGGATCTGATTACCAATCAGGATCGTTGGCTATCCCGCAACGTTATTCGCACGCAGAGCGACAACAAGCTCGAATTMGAGGATTGGGAGGGACAGGAGCACGTCAAGCTGTCCACCGAGCATTCCGGCAAATCCCAGCTGACGCTTGGCCATATGGTCGACGGGAAGTGGAAGCGGCGGGGGGAGGGGTTCGAACTCAGGACGTCTGGCTGGGGGGCCATCCGGGGCGGCAAGGGGTTGTT
>NZ_JBFTLH010000054.1:0-1166 GCF_056396345.1 Cupriavidus sp. 05T42 | reverse complement strand
AACAACCCCTTGCCGCCCCGGATGGCCCCCCAGCCAGACGTCCTGAGTTCGAACCCCTCCCCCCGCCGCTTCCACTTCCCGTCGACCATATGGCCAAGCGTCAGCTGGGATTTGCCGGAATGCTCGGTGGACAGCTTGACGTGCTCCTGCCCCTCCCAATCCTCGAACTCAAGCTTGTTATCGCTTTGCGTACGGATAACGTTGCGGGACAGCCACCGATCGTGGTTGGTAATCAGATCCGTCTGGCGACTGTTATGGTGGACATGGGCGATGTACGGCTTATTGGGATTACCGTCCCGAAACGCGATAGCCGCTTCGGTGCCGTCGATCAGCGGAAAGTGAAATCCTGTTTGCAGCGCCCCGGCAAACGGCTTGGCCAATCGCAGCGGCACGCATTCGCCACCGCCGGGCCAGTCCTCGAAATCGAAGTCGAAACGGACGGTGTAATAACCCTGCTGGGTCAGGTAGGCATATTGATATTGGCTCGGGGAGGTAATGCGCGCACTCAGCGTGCCCTGGATCTTCGGCCACTTGGCCTCGTCCAGCGGCAGCCGGAACCGTCGATCCGACGGGATCGACTTGAAGGTATTGCGATACGCCGCATCGCGCGCGCCGGTGTGGATGACCTCGGTGATGACCTGCCCATTCGGCGCGTCGGCCAGCGCAAGGTCCATCCGCAGAATCCGTGCCGGACGCAGTTCCAGCACATTGCTCTCGCCCTCGTAGACCACCTGGGAAGCCACAGCCGCCTCATGCCGAAGCTGGGCTTCCCATTTGGCGCCTTCGAAATCCAGGTGATGGGTGCCGAAGACATACGGCTGGCCGTAGGTGGTCTTGTCCTTCCTCGCGACGTTGGCTTCGCCCTTCAGCGGCTCCCACGCCAGGTCGGGGTTGTAGTCCGCCACGAGGAACGATGCGGGGACAGTTTTCGCAATAGTACGAAGGCCGATGACCGCTTCGACACCAGCCTCCAATCCCGCCGTCTCGCGATACGGCACCCGCAATTCAGGCTTGTAGAGGTAATGGTCAATGTCATCGCCAAACACCACCATCTCGCCGAACTTGCCGGGAAGGAAATAGGAATACAACCCCTCCTGCTCCATCAGCAGGCGGATGGTTTCCCAATCGGACATCTGATACTGGAAGCGGAACGCGTGCTGGGGATA
>NZ_JBFTLH010000053.1:0-1279 GCF_056396345.1 Cupriavidus sp. 05T42 | reverse complement strand
GTCGGGCCCCGCGMCTTCATGCCGCCTTCCGCGCCGAACTTTGGTGGACGCGTAGGGCGGACCGATGCCACCCAATCAGCCTGCCGCCGCCGCAGCCCGGACATGCAGGMCGCCATCATCGCACTGGACGACCCGGCCGGCGTTGCGCAGGACCTCGCCGCCCTGATCCACTGGCATCAGGAGCGCTTGCTGGACACGTACGTGCCAGCCGGCAAGTACGACAAGAAAAACGGCTACGGCAACTATCCCACCACGCACCGGAATCTGGCTGCACTGGATGGTGCCATCAAGTCATTCCGGCAATCCAATGATGAAAAGGTGAAACTCCAAGTGTTCCACAAGGCGGATGTCCTTGCGGACTACCTCAAGGTCAGCTACGAAGTTGCGAGCCAAGACACGGCGTCGCGCGGGGGAATGGCGGCACCGCCGGACACACCGGAAGACGTCAAGAGAAAACAGGAAATGGATGCGGCGATCCGGAATCCTTCGCCGCAGACGATCCAGTCTGCCCAGAATGAATCGTGGGGCGAATATCTGCGCCGCTTCAAGTCGGAACTCCATAGCGCGTGGCGCAATGAGTTCAAAACGCAGTCTGACGCGCTCCAGGCCCAGCACGTCGAACCCCTGGCGAAGGCCCACGCCGCGTGGATGCGGAGCAACCTGCTCGCCAACAAGCTCGACTGCACGCACGATGGGAGCAATGCGCTAAGCGGCGACGCCTACGCGGAGACCTTGCAGCGATGCATCGCCACAACCCAGCAAATCGAGGGCTGCGCCATGGTTTACCTCCAATGGCTCAAGGGTGACATCACCGATAGGAGCAATCTGCTACTCCGAGGGCTGGTATTGCGGCAGGACACACTGATCCGCGAGATGGCCGCCATGCCACTGGACCCGGCAAAGTTGCCGTGGGCAACGCGGATGGATCAGTACCAGCAGCACATGCAGGCGCTGCTCAAGCCCGCCTGGGATGCGAAGGTGAAGGCGGCGATGGCGCAAGACGAGGTGGACAAGGCGAAGGGCGATTACGGCCGTGCATATGGTGAACTTATCTCGATAGCGGCACTGGAGGACCGGAATTTTGCGGACAATCCCTATTATCAGAAGGTGAAGGCAGCCCAGGAGCGTGTCAATGCCGCAGAGGAAAAAGCACGCGCCGCGAAGCAGGAAACCAATGGAAAGCTGCTACCGGACTCCGTCGCCAGCTTGCTGGTTCACGTGGCCGCTCCAATCGCCACGGCCCTGCGCGAATACAACAACAACGCCGCCGAGCGCGCGC
>NZ_JBFTLH010000052.1:0-1378 GCF_056396345.1 Cupriavidus sp. 05T42 | reverse complement strand
TGAACTGCACCCCAAAAGTTGGACACCAACTTTTGGGGTGTTTTCATGTATCGGTACTCGGAGCAGTTCAGGCTGACAGTTATCCAGAGCTACCTGGACGGTCAGGCAGGCTATGGTGAGATCGCCAAACGCCATGAAATAGACAGCGGAACAGTACGGCGCTGGGTGGCGGGATACCGCCTGCATGGCGCGGCGAGCATCAAACGGAAGTACACGCACTACAGCGCCGAGTTCAAGCTTGCCGTGCTGAAGCGGATGCGAAGCCAGCGGTTGTCGCATCGCGAAGTCGCAGCATGGTTCGATATTCGCAACTTCGGTGCGATTGGCATTTGGGAACGCCAGTATGATGCAGGGGGTATAGAGGCCTTGTCATCGCGCCCAAAAGGGCGTCCCAGGAAGATGTCGCCACCCACTCCCAAAGCAAAGCCACCGAAGCCATCTGGTGATCGCACGCGCACGCGCGAGGAGCTCATTGACGAGCTGAACTACCTGCGCATGGAGAACGCCTACCTAAAAAAACTCGACGCCTTAGTTCAAGCGAACAAGAAATCTGCGCAACCCAAAAAGCGCAAATAGTGCTTGAGCTAAGGCGGCAGTATCCATTGGCGGGGCTGTTGAAGGTCGCAGGCCTGGCACGAAGCACCTTCTACTATCAGCAAACAGTACTTCAGGCGCAGGACAGGTATGCGGAACTGAAGGCAAGAATCCGTGAGCTGTTTGCGCAGCACAAAGGTCGCTACGGCTACCGCCGCATTACGGCGGCGCTTCGGAAAGCGGAATTGATCGTCAACCACAAGACGGTTCAGCGCCTGATGAAAGCCATGGGCCTGAAGTCTCTCGTCCGGCCAAAGAAATACCGTTCTTACAAAGGTGCGGTGGGCCGAGTTGCGCCCAACGTGTTGCAACGGCAGTTCCACGCCGGGCGTCCGAATCAGAAATGGGTAACCGATGTGACCGAATTTAGCGTCGCCGGCGAGAAGCTATACCTCTCGCCGGTGCTGGACCTGCATAACGGCGAGATCGTCGCATACGAGATGGCCAGGCGTCCGTTGTTCGAGATGGTAAGCAAAATGCTCAAGAAGGCGTTTGCTCGACTCGGCCCCAAGGACCGACCGATCCTGCATTCGGATCAGGGCTGGCAATACCAAATGGCGTCCTATCGATCGATGCTCAAGCAGCACAGTGTCCGTCCCAGTATGTCGCGCAAAGGTAACTGCCTCGACAACGCTGCCATGGAGAGCTTCTTCGGCATCCTAAAGTCCGAATTCTTCTACCTGAACAAGTTCACCAGCATCGAGCAACTGCAGGATGGACTGCGCCAATACATTCACTACTACAATCATGACCGCATCAAGCTCAAACTAAAAGGGCTGAGTCC
>NZ_JBFTLH010000051.1:0-1635 GCF_056396345.1 Cupriavidus sp. 05T42 | reverse complement strand
ACATCCCTTGTCTAGGCGGTTCTGAAAGGTCGGGTCTTCCGCTAAATAGAAATGTCAGTCCGGGCGTGCTTTTTGTGCGGGGTGGGATGTTTTTTGTGGGGTGCCCGTAAGGCGGTGGCGCTGGCCGATGGCGCCTGAGCCGGGAGCAGGGTGGGACATTCCGTTCCCGCGATGGCGCGTTCCAGATCCAGCCGGTTGATCAGCCGTTGGCGCTTGACGTTCAAGGGCACCTTGGCCGGGCGCGGCGACTCGCCCGAGAGCGTGCGCGACGGCGCGCTCCAGTGCCGGCTGTCCCGCTCGGCCTGGACCGTGGCGGCAATCGCGAGCACGTGCCCGAGCCGCTTGTTGTCCACGATCGCGCCCTGATCCACCTCCGGCAACCGGTCATAGGTGGTGTAGGGCAGGGCAGCGCCATCGGCCCATAGCTCGACCCGGCCATCGGGGTACTCCGCCACCTCGATATAGCGGTGGATCAGCCGGCGATGTTCAGGCAGGTCCTCGATCAGGTACATGACCTTCGCATACTGCAGTGTGAGGCTCTGCGAGACCTTGCGCCATTCGCGCCAGCTGAAGATCCGTTCCAGGTCCTCGTCACCGCGCAGCGGCCGATGGGCATCGAAGTCGCTGCGCGGCACCTTGGCGAAGCGCGCGTTGAAGTCAGCCATGAAGGCCGGCGCGTAGGCGTTGGCGGCTTCCATGCTGGAAATCTCCCGCAGCCGCAATTCCTTGACCAACCGGTCCTGCAGCGTGCCGTTCATTCGCTCGACGCGGCCCTTGGCCTGGCTCGTGTTGGCGCACAGGATGTCGATGTTCAGCTCGAAGAGGGCGCGCCCGAACTGCGTATAGCCGCGGCCTTCGGCATTCTCCTGTCGGTTGACGCGGAAGACGCCAGCCTTGTCGGAATAGAACGCCATCGGCTTGCCGTGCCGTTCGATATAGGCCCGGGTGGCGGCAAAGTAGGCTGGCGTCGATTCGGTCGGCACGAACAGCAGCTGCATCAGCCGGCCGGTGGCGTCGTCGACGTAGACCAGCAGCGTGCACGCCGCCGCCCGGTCCTCGAACCAGTGATGATCGCTGCCATCGATCTGCACCAGCTCGCCCAGGCAGGCGCGGCGGTTCCTCGGCTGGTGGACCTTGGGCGGGCGCAGCTTCCTCGGCACCCAGAAGCCGGCGTCGATCATGATCCGGCGGACGCACGCGGAGGAGATATCAATGCCGTGGCGCTCGCGCAGCTTCTCGGCGGCCAGGGTCGGCCCAAAGTCGGCGTAGCTGTCGCGGACGAGGCCGCGGACACGAGATTCCAGGCCGGGAGGCAACTGGCGATTGCTGGAACGTCCGCGCTTGCGCGATACCAGCCCGCTTGGCCCGTCCTCCAGGAGCCGCAAGACCAGCCGTCTGACATGCCGGGCACTGACGCCCAGACGTTCGGCTGCCCGCCAGCGCGCAAGGTGCCCATCGGCCACAGCCTGGATCACCTTCATGCGGTCAACTTCGCGCATGCTCATGGTCACCAATCCTTGTCTGTGCATGGCTGCCTCCCAAAGCGCCCGACGAAACTCGGAGCGTACGGGGAGGCAGCCTCAGGTGACATCTCTATTCGTCGCAAAGGTGACATTACTAATAACGGCCAACATC
>NZ_JBFTLH010000050.1:0-1739 GCF_056396345.1 Cupriavidus sp. 05T42 | reverse complement strand
GCCCTGGCCACCACCGTGGCCGACTACGTAACTGTCGCAAGATCGGCGCCGGTCGGGCCCCGCGCCTTCATGCCGCCTTCCGCGCCGAACTTTGGTGGACGCGTAGGGCGGACCGATGCCACCCAATCAGCCTGCCGCCGCCGCAGCCCGGACATGCAGGCCGCCATCATCGCACTGGACGACCCCGCCGGCGTTGCGCAAGACCTCGCCGCCCTGATCCACTGGCATCAGGAGCGCTTGCTGGACACCTACGTCCCGGCGGGCAAGTACGACAAGAAGAACGGCTATGGTAACTATCCCACCACGCATCGGAATCTGGTTGCACTGGATGGCGCCATCAAGTCGCTGCGGCAGTCCAATGACGAGAAGGTGAGGTGGCAAGTGTTCAAGGATGCAAAGGACTCTGCGGACAGGCTCGAGAACGATGCCGGGATGGCCGGTCAGGCGGGCCTGGAGGAGTTGTACGCAGCGATCAGGCATCCCTCGCTGCAGACCATCGAGTCGGCCCAGCGTGGATCATGGGCAAATTACCTGCGCCGCTTCAAACCGGAACTCCATAGCGCGTGGCGCAATGGTTCAAGACGCAGTCTGACGCGCTGCACGCCCAGCACGTCGAACCCCTGGCAAAGGCCCACGCCGCATGGATGCAGAGCAACCTTCTCGCCAACAAGCTCGACTGCACGCACGATGGGAGCAATGCGCTAAGCGGCGACGCCTACGCGGAGACCTTGCAGCGATGCATCGCCACAACCCAGCAAATCGACGGCTGCGCCGCGGTCTACCTCCAATGGCTAAAGGGGGACATCACTGACAAGAGCAATCTGCTGCTGCGAGCGCTGGTGCTGCGCCAGGACGCACTGATCCGCGAGATGGCCGCCATGCCGCTGGACCCGGAAAAAGTACTGTGGGGAACGCTGATGGACCAGTACAAGCAGCACATGCAGGCGTTGCTCAAGCCCGCCTGGGATGCGAAGGTGAAGGCGGCTATGGCACAAGACGAGGTGGACAAGGCGAAGGCCGATTACGACAGCGCCGTCCGTGACATCGCCGAGGCGATGGATATGGGGGCGGCGGAAATTGGCGACACCCTGCGTCAACGCAGACTGAAGACTACGGCCGAGCGCCTGAGGGCCGCAAAGGCAAAAGCACGCGCCGCGAAGCAGGAAACCAATGGAAAGCTGCTACCGGACTCCGTCGCCAGCTTGCTGGTCCACGTTGCCGCTCCAATCGCCACGGCCTTGCGCGAATACAACAACAACGCCGCCGAGCGCGCGCTCGCACGCTGGATGGCGATTATCGGCGTGACGATGCGCACGCCGGTGGGCGTGATCGATGTCAGCGGCAAGGCGGGAGACACCATCAAATTCCTTGCACAGACGTTCGTCGGCAATCTCGTTGAGGCAGGCAAGCGCAGCGACAAGCCGCTGAGCAACGACCAGATCCGGCAGTTGACRGCATACGCCGAACGGCAGGTGGCGGGAAGCTTCGCCAGCGGCAATATCGGTGCATTCAACATGGCCATTGCGTCCAAGGATGTGAAAGCGAAGATTGCCGTGTTTATCACCGACGACATGGATAAGGCGCTCGCGAACATCAAGGACCCAACCAAGAAAATCGCTTGGCTGGCCGAACATGTGAAAACCCCAAAGAGCCTGCACGAATACGGCGTACTGAAGATCGGCAGCTCGATCCCGATTTACGGCGCGGTATCGCAGGGAATCCTGACAGCTATCGACGCC
>NZ_JBFTLH010000049.1:0-1837 GCF_056396345.1 Cupriavidus sp. 05T42 | reverse complement strand
CAGTATTTCCGCTTTCCGCCATTGGCCGAGCAAATCAAGGCGGCCGCCGCAAAGCAGATAGCCTGGGGCCGCGACCCGGGCGAGCATGGCCCCATCCACCTGTTTGTCGTCACCAATGCGAGCGACGAGGGCATCGGCCCCGGCACGGTGAACACCTACCGGATGCTGGAGGCCCTGGGCCGCGCCGACACCATCCCCGGTGTGGCGAAACTCGAACGGCAGGACAAGCGGCGCGAGGCCTTGCAAAAGGAATATGACGAGGCGGTCGCGGCGGAGAAGCAGGCCCGTGGAGCCATGCAGGGCGCCGAGGAAATGCGCCGATACGTGGACAGCGAAGTCACCGCGAAGAAGCTGGCCGAGGCCATCGAGAACCTGAGGCGGGCACGAGAGCGACAGGCAGAACTGGTCGATCAGATGAAAGCCCCGCAGGAGGCCATCGTCCCGTCAGAAATCCCCGGCCTGAAAGTCCACATCTGCACGCTGGTCGCGCCGGATTCCCCACCCGGAAAATGGGAGCACGTGTATGTGCACTCGAAGCTGATGATTATTGACGATGTGTTCATGACGCTGGGCTCGGCGAATATCAATACCCGCAGCATGGCGGCGGATAGTGAATTGAATATCTGCCATGAGCATACGGGGGTGACGGGGCCGCTACGGAAGCGGTTGTGGGGGATACATACCGGTGGAAAAGGGGCGCAGGAAGATGTTAGGGAGGCGTTTATGAAATGGGACGGCATCGTCAGAATGAACGCCGAAAGGAGAAGAAACGGCGAGACCCCCAGTACCTCTCTGGTGGGTTTCCATCGCGATGATCCCACGCGAACCTATTTGGATTAGCGAATGCGAATACTCCTCAACTTAGTGTTGGCCACATTTGCCTTGACCGCATGTTCAAAGGAAAACCCGATGAGAACCGTTCCAGACCTTTCGCAGATCCGTGCCAACCTGGAGTTCTCTTGCGTGCATGAGGCCGCGCAGCTTCCGGCGTTGAATCCCGAGGCCGATACGCTGTTTCGATACGCAAGGTATCTGGAAAAGAAAAAAGGGCCGAAGGAATATGACGAGGTGGCGCGCTACTATCGGATCGCAGCTGCCCACGGTCACTACAAAGCCAATAACAACTTGCAGCAGTTGGTGTCACACGGATTGGCGTCTTCACCTCTCGCACAAAAGGAGAGTGTCGACCTGGCCKCGCAGTTGGTCGAAGCGGGCGTGCCGTCAGGGTACTACGACATCGGCTATTACTTGAACCTGGGCTACGGTCTCAAGCGGGACAAAGAAATGGCGCTGCGGTACTTTCGCAAAGCGGCCGACCTTGGTAATGCGAATGCTCAGACGTATGTGGCAGAGCTTCTCGCGCCGTTAGATAAAGCTCCAGATATCGCGCGGAAAATGCAGCGGTGCGCAGCCGAGCAGGGTCACGGTGAGGCGGCGGGAAGTCTGGGAATTCATCTGCAGAATAAGGGAGTCTACGCCGACGCAATTCAAACGTACCAGATGGGCGTTCGCGCGGGCAATGCGCTTTCAGCATCCTTTCTTGAGGAAGGATTTCGGGGGCCGCCAGAATCGGATATGTACTATTTAGGCGCCGCACCGGATATCGAGCGGTCTGAGCGCTATAAATTGATCGGCAAATTCCTAGATCGTTACGACGGCCAAAACCCCAAGCTCCCCGACATCGACACAATCGTCCCCCTGCCCCCGGCCAAGCTTCCGCCCTGGGACGGCACCTTCCAGTGGCAGAAGGAACAGGAAGCCGCCGAACCACCGCCAAAGCCGTCGGATGAACTCATCCTCCGCCTGTGCAAGGCCAAGAACCTCKACCCCGCCACGG
>NZ_JBFTLH010000048.1:0-2020 GCF_056396345.1 Cupriavidus sp. 05T42 | reverse complement strand
GCCGCATGCCGAACAGGCCGACCAGCGCCGGCGCGGCCACCACGCCGCCGCCCACGCTGAAGAAGCCCGAGAAGAGCCCACCCACCACGCCCACAGCCGGAATCCAGCGCGATGACAGCCGCGCCTGCTGCTGGGTCACGGCCCGGCCGGGCATCAGGCGCCACAAGAAGTACAGGGCGAGGCCGAGCGACGGCAGCAACAACGGGCTGGGGCTGCAACGGCAGACACAAAGATCGTCGCTCAGCGCAGCCTCGCGTCCATCGGGGCCCGTGGTGGACAGGCGCGGACCGATACATACGATCTGTCCCACCGACTTGCAGACTGGACACCAGACTGGACACCAGACTGGGTCGCCCTCATAGGCTTGCTCGCGATGCCCTACCATATCGTTGGCGTCTCCGCCCTGTACGATGCCCCCCAAGGTGGTGAGATCCCCCCTCAAGATGTCGTATCGTCTGGTCATGCCGACTCTCCTGGCTCACAAGGCGCCGGGCCGAAGCCGCATGCTGTTGAGCAATGTGTCCCACATCTGTATGGCGCCGGCTTCGTCGACAGGAGATGTCGCGAGCTCCGGTGTAAGAGAATGCGTACTTGGGCCCCCCAGTGTCAGCCGAATCTCGGTGTGGGGTTGCGCGACGGTCTCGGGGTCTCCCTGCGCCATCAGATAGAACTGATAGATCTGTATCGTTCCATCAGTGATGGAAAACAGTACTTCCTCTGCTTCCATCCCGGCGACCTGTCGTTTGCCATCACGCAGGAAGCGGACGTTGCCGCTGAAGCCTTTATTGTTCAAGTTACCGCGTAAATCTGGTAGGGTCTGACGAAGCGATAGCTTCTTGTCTGATTCCACGGCATCGCGCATTCTGATGAGGAGCCCCGCGTACCTTCCCGGTAGCAGAGCAAAGCTCTGAGTAACGCGCTCGCTATCGCGTGAACGGCCGCCAATCAAAGCCCCGTCGATACAGAATCCTGGTTCGGTCGGGACCGTCCAGTCGTCACGATAGGTGACGTCTCGAAGGACTTCGGATAGGCCGGCGATGGCGGACTGAATAATCCTCTTGGGTACCGTCGACTTCATCGCTAGCATCGTGCCGCCGGCCAKGACGTATCCTTCCTGCTTGAAGAAGGGATCCGGTCGTTTTCCATCCATCGTAAATAGGAAGACTCGTGAGTTTTGGGTCGGTGATGCAACCTGCTCCAGCATCGGTACATTCACCTTAAAACGCATGGATTCCAAGCCCCTTTCCTTCATCTCCTGGTAGGAAATCGAGCTCTCGCGCTTTTCCCTGCGCAGCGTTTCTTCACGTTTGCGCATTTCATGGTCAAACGTCTGGAAGCTGACATTCCTCCTGATCTCAATTTCGTCGCCCCAGAAGCCGTAACGCTCAGAACTGATCTCGCTCGCCGCAGGGCGATCGAATACGAAACGGCCGATACACCAAGGTCTCGAATTAGCAAGCAGCGGGTTGTTCATCATCATAGGTTCCACGGGAGCGATCTGCGCACACGCAGACAGAAGATTCATTGAGACAAGAATCGGGAGTATAGAAAGCCGGATTCGATAGGATGTTCTCGTCAATTATCTAGCCCCTCAACGGAATGGACGATTCTTGCAACGCTATAGAGAGTGGCCCAGCGCGACCACGGATGATTGAAGCTGGCCTGGTGCTCGTACCCACCTTGCACGAAGACCATCTGCACACCTCGGGCTTTATTGCCCGGAACGCCAGGTAGCAAGCCTCGGCCTTGCGCCGCAGCGGACAATGCAGGCACCGTCCCGTCTCCCGGGACAATGCCGTTATCCCGCTGACCAGGCTGCGGGATAACGGCCGCCTTCTGGACGGTCACTTTGACAAACTGCCCGCGGACGAGGCATGACCTGCGACGCGCCCATCCCGATGCCGGCGAACAACTTCAGCCTGGTCTTCCGCAAGCCGGCGGCAGGCTAGCCGCGCACGAGCATGATCACCGCCGTGACGATCAGGCAGACGGCGAACGCGGCGCGCAGGCGGCGCTCCGG
>NZ_JBFTLH010000047.1:0-2303 GCF_056396345.1 Cupriavidus sp. 05T42 | reverse complement strand
GATGCCCTCGTCGCTCGCATTGGTGACGACAAACAGGTGGATGGGGCCATGCTCGCCCGGGTCGCGGCCCCAGGCTATCTGCTTTGCGGCGGCCGCCTTGATTTGCTCGGCCAATGGCGGAAAGCGGAAATACTGATTCTCGATATAGACAAAGCTGCAGGCGTTGTTGACCACCTGCAAATACATTTTCTCGATATCGAACTTGCCGTGTTCCGGCTGAGTCCGCAGCACCTGGGCCATGACCTTGACGCCGGTGTCGTGCAGCATTTTGAGTGCTGTCGCGGCAGGTTTTCGGGTGGTTTGCAGTGCTTCGCCGGTAGCGCGGTCCCATGCCTCACAGAAATTCTGGTTCAGATACCGGAGAACCGGGCCGGTGACGCGGCTTGAAATGTCCTGTCGTGGCGTCGCGCCATTCCGGCCCTGATCGCCCAAGAGCCGGACCGCGCTATGGTCGTCCTTGTCCCAGTACGGGTCGAGCATGTTGTGGCCCATGACATAGCCAACTGCCCGGTCAGGCAATTCATAATCGACCAGCACCATTTTCTGGTGGTGCGTCGGCACGATCGCGCCCATGATGGCGCCGCCTTGGGCCTTACTACCGGCAGAGCGCGTGTCGTCGGTCCCCCACAAGGCCGTGCGAAATGCGATTTCCAGCCGGTTAGACAGGCCAAAATCCCGCACGACAAATTCGACGTTGACCAGCTTCGGCAGCCCCAGCAATCCCGGCAGCTTTTCCATGACCTGCGATGGAACAGGCCCTTTGAATATCTTGGCGGTAGGGGAGGTGCGTGCTGCACGCCAATGCCAGTACCGGTTGAATTCCTTGGGATTGACGCGGGGATTGGGTGGACGCGAGAACCAGGGATGCTGATGCATGCGGTCAGGCAGGTTCGGCTCGTCGCCCATATCTGACATGCCGGGAATGCCCAATGCTTCGCCGCCCCAGCTAAGCAGACGGACCTTTACCCCGCGCTTTCCCGCTGCCTCGAGCAGGTCGCCAATACAAGGCGTGCCGCGCTCCCTGGCGCCGCGTTTGAAGAACATTGATGGCTGGAAGCCCCAACAGATAATGTCGACGGTCTTCTGCGCGGCGGAAATGGTGTCGTGGAGGTCGCCGAACGCCTCTTCGCCATTGACGAGGGGATGAAAGGTGCAGGGCTGAGGCGCATATTCGGCACGCTGGACGAACCACGGCAGCGTGATGAGCGCCCGATTGGTACGCGACAGAGCGATGGGCGTGGTAATGGGTTGTTGTCTCATACCTGATCCTCGGGTGTTGAGCCGAGCAGTTGGTCATAAACCTGGCGATGGACGGCGCGATCGGGCGCCTCGGGCGTTCCGGGTGCGGACTCGAAGAATTGAAAGCCGCGCGCGGCAAGTTCGCCGTTTTCGGCGTTGCCGCGATATTCCTCAGTAGTAGGAATGGCGTGGACCGCGCCGCTAGCCAATTGCAGTTCGTACTGCTTGGTGGCCATCTGATGGTCGATCGGAATGTCGCCTGTTTCGTCGATCACGCCCTGCCGGAACAGCACGCCTTGGGCAAACAGCTTGTACGGCATGCCGACAGGCAGCCGGGTTCTCGATGCCGGCGAGGCGCCGGTGTTCAGCGTCAGCGGGTGTGCGGGCAGAATGTTTGCCATTTCGGCGTGGATCTGCATCGAGGCGGGCGGGCGCTTAACCCACACCGCGCACTTTTCGAAGATGTCTCCCGGCGTTGCATTTTCGATCCCGCACTGCGTAATCCGAATGTAAGACCCGCCCGACCCAATCCACACCTCCTTGGCGGCCGACAGCACCAGCTTCCCGTCCGTACTGCTAATGGTGACGTCCTTAAGCGCCGCCAACTGCAACTCATCGCCCTGCGCCTGAATCTCGACCTTCCCGCCCGCCGCGAACAGTTTCATGCCGAGTTTCTGCGCGAACAGGGACACGGCGTCGCCGGCGGCAACGGTGAAGCGCTTGACCGCGCTGATGTCCGCATTCCCGCCCGCTGTGGCGATGAGATGGTTCGCCGCGCTGGTTTGCAGGTCCGCCCCGGACACCAGGGCGATACCAGCGGGCGCGCTGGCGAGCAGTCCGGCGGCGCGCAGTTGCTTGAGGCTGTCATTGAGCAGGGCCTGCTGGCGCTCGCAGTCGGCGGCGAGGGCTTGTGCTGCCCTGGCGGTCTCGGCCAGTGCCTGGCTTTGCTGGAGCGCTTGTTCGAGCAGGCGCTGAGCCGGGGCCATGTCGAGTTGCTGTCCGCTGGCCTTTGGCTGGTCATCGGCGGTGATGAACAACCCCTTGCCGCCCCGGATGGCCCCCCA
>NZ_JBFTLH010000046.1:0-2437 GCF_056396345.1 Cupriavidus sp. 05T42 | reverse complement strand
TGCCCGCTGATCGTGCCGCCGTTGGGCGTCGCCAGCGCCTGGACGTAGCCGTCCGGGATGTAGCACCGGTCAATCGGTCAGCTAAAAGCGCAATGCCTCAACCTGGAGGAATGCCGGAGCACCCTCCCAAACACTTCTTATTACTTCGCGGCCGTCTTGACCTGATCGCCCGTATAGCTCAGCGACGAGAGATCCTCTTTTGCTTTTTCCGGCGTCTTCAGTTCCAGTACCACGCGACCCACCATCAAGCCCATCGACGGCGAGCTGCGCACGTACTTGGTTTCCCCGGAATCGAGCACAATTGACACATCAACCTTCGTTCTTGGTTACTCAAATTCTGCGCAAAATGTGAGGAAGGCGTTGATCAGATCCGGTTGCGTCTGGTTCGCGATATTCGAAGAGACGAACCGTTCAGCGCAGTAGGCATACGAAACGCCAAGCAAATCTTCGATCTCAACTCCATCTCCCGCGATGAACGAGACATTGTCACCGTCCGTATAGACCATGAAGCGCTCGTTGTCCGGCCAAAGGAAAGTTGAACCCCAATATGGCAAATTGTTGGGCGTTGTCTCAAATAGTTGATTTGGATTATCAACGGCTAAATCGAGCTTCCGGGTAGCTACTGTGACGGCTGAGAAGTCGGGCGCATACTCCCACTCAGCCTTTTCGAGCGCCGCGACGTTCAGAACGTTACTTTGGTTTTGCATACAGAACACGCGAAGTCTTGCCAACAGTTCAATCTGCTCTCCCCTTTCCGTTTGCAACGACCGGGGATCTCCCTCCCACAGCGGTATTACGGCCCATCGGCGCTCGCGCAAAAAAGCTCGTGAGAAGAATGCGAGGAATCGTCCGTCGCCATCACTCTCACTCAATCTTCCACGCGACATACCGTGGATACAGACGCTGTGGGCGATAAACCGCAGCGTAGCCATGTAATCGGCAAATGTATTTCTATGCTGATTCATAGGTCAAAACCTGATCTTCATCTGACTATTGCGTCCACTCGGCCGACTAAACTGGATGCTAGGCGCACTTGTGGATTTTCTCACCGGATAGAGTGTAGCGGTGATCCGTCCGTTCCGAGGCAAACCTTGATATCTTGGCATACACGAATGCAAGCTCATGGAATTCCCAAAGCCGGGACACAGAACTTAATGTCTCTCGGTTATCCAGGCAACCCTTTCAGAGGATGAAAGCTGGATAATGATCCGGCGTGTAGAAGACCTCCCGAGATTCCCCCAACACCTAGGCTATTCACTTGCTCCGTCCAGATTAGCTATGGACATTCCCATAAGGTCAGCAGCCGTCCGCATGCGAGATTTTAAATCAGGTGAAACCTCAATCTGATATTCGATCAACTGCGCATATAAAACCTCTAGCGCAACTCCAGGCTCGCCATGATCGAGTAGCTCCCGAACATTCTTCGGCGTGTCGTCAGGAAACGCTGATGCCACCTCGTTCAGTACTGTTGCAATAATCGACTCTGCGTTTGAATGCTTTCTCATTTCGGCCTCATTGCTTTGGGTATGCTGTAATGATTCCCTCACCGCGAGGTTCCACGATGACACGAACCTGCACCCCGTCCCGCACGCCTTCCACAGCCCACCGGACAGGGGCGCCTTTTGAGGTGTAGTCAGCCCCCGCCTTACCTGTGAGTTGAGTCCATTTCGCTGTCGGATCCGTCGCGAGATCCGATACATTGTGCATGATTTGGCTTTCTGTCCATACGGACGGAAAGGCAGTCTTCCCGGGAGCCCCCGGCCATAAATGTCCACCACCAGTGGCATCTCCCAAAAGAATATGTTGGGTACGTTGCTGGCTGGCCAGATTTACAAGATCCGCTTCGGACGGCACTCGGCCTGCGGCTGTTGGTCTTGGCCCACGGGAACTACCACCTCCATCCGAGTCCACCCCGGTGACACCTTTAATCGCTCCAAAAAGGGCAACATTGCCAAGAATAGATTTGGCAACGAAAGCATCAATAGGATTCGTCGGGTCGCTTGTACCAAGCTGGAATCGCAGCAGTGCGTTGTCGATCTGTGTGGCGGTATAGCCTTTACTCTGCGTATTGTTCGCACGGATCAAGAAATCCCGAGCCGCAACGTTGGTGTCTTGGTKCGCCAGTGCCTCCCCATACGCCTGCTGATACAGACCTCGCTCCTCCTGCCGTGCAGATACACAATCTGCATTGCCACCGCACATGGCTGCGATCTTTGCATCGCTCAGCACTCCGACTTGCGCCTCCAGGAAGGCGGCGTTGGAGCGGCAGGACACCGGATCGACACACGCGCCCAACGCCTTTACATTGGCCTGAAAACGAGGATCCTTAACGTTCTGATATCGACTCGTAGCGTTATTGATCGCTTCATTCTGTGCCGCCAACCCTGCCGAATTGACGTCAGCACCCAGAAGCGCGCCCGCAGCCCCGCCTACAAGC
>NZ_JBFTLH010000045.1:0-2531 GCF_056396345.1 Cupriavidus sp. 05T42 | reverse complement strand
TGGGGGGCCATCCGGGGCGGCAAGGGGTTGTTCATCACCGCCGATGACCAGCCAAAGGCCAGCGGACAGCAACTCGACATGGCCCCGGCTCAGCGCCTGCTCGAACAAGCGCTCCAGCAAAGCCAGGCACTGGCCGAGACCGCCAGGGCCGCACAAGCCCTCGCCGCCGACTGCGAGCGCCAGCAGGCCCTGGTCAATGACAGCCTCAAGCAACTGCGCGCCGCCGGACTGCTCGCCAGCGCGCCCGCTGGTATCGCCCTGGTGTCCGGGGCGGACCTGCAAACGAGCGCGGCGAACCATCTCATCGCCACCGCCGGCGGCAGCGCGGACATCAGCGCCGTCAAGCGCTTCACCGTCGCCGCCGGCGAAGCGGTGTCCCTGTTCGCGCAGAAGCTCGGCATGAAGCTGTTCGCCGCGCGCGGCAAGGTCGAGATCCAGGCGCAGAGCGATGAACTGCAGCTGGCGGCGCTTAAGGACGTCACGATCAGCAGTACGGACGGGAAGGTTGTTCTTACCGCTGACAAGGAGGTCTGGATCGGTGCCGGAGGTTCCTACATCCGCATCACTGGCGAGCGGATCGAGAACGTCACGCTGGGCGACATCGCCGAGAAGTGCGCATCGTGGGACAAGCACGCGCCGGGGGMCAAGTTGATTCCGCCGCAGCAATTGCCCCGCACGGCTTGCAAGAGCTGCCTGATCKACGCCATGCGCAGCGGCCAGTTCGGCATCTACATCAAATAKAGGCACTCCCATATGGACTACCGGTTCGCCCTGATCGACTCAAGCCATCAAATGCGCTTCCACCTTCGGCTGGACCGTTGTGGCGCCGCATACCAGTCGCTGTTCGAAGGCTATCCCGAGGCATCGCTGCTGGACATCGCCCCGTTGCTGATCGACCTGAGCCATGACGATCAGACTGGCCGGAACGTCCTTGCCGATGCGATGCGCCTCGGTGAGCTGAAACCGTGCGTCAGCATCATCGCAGCCTCGCGTCCGCTGACCGACCTCGCCGGGCATCTACGGCAGTTTCATCAGGTCAAGGTGCCGAACAATCGCGAAATGATCATCCGCTGGTACGACGGCCGCATCTTTCCGACATGGCTCGCGCTCCTTGACGACGATCAACGCGGATTCTTCACGCGCGGCATCACGGAATGGCGCTACTTCGACCGTTTCGGTAAGTGCCAGCAGGCCACGCTGCCTGCCGACGACGCTCACTATGACGGGGCGTTTTCCCTGCCCGTCCACCTCGACGAAAAGCAAATCGCCGCCCTGGAGGCTGCCACCGAAGCGGACGGCATGATCGGCGGCCTGCAGGCAATCATGCCAAAGCTGCGGCACGTGCCATACCGCGTAGTTCATCCATTTATCGAAGCGCATTTGCGTGCCGCGCGCCAGCATGGGTTGTCCGACGTGGAAGATTTGGTGGAGTACCTGATATTGGCCTTCCAGACGTCGGGGCGCTTTGTCGATCATCCGCAAGCCACGCAACGGTTGTCGATGCCGGCGAATGCGCACAGCGATACGTTTGCGAAGTGGGCAGGCGGACCTGGGGTTGAGGTCGCCGCCGGCACGCMTTTATGGGAAGCGCCTGACGAGCAGGAGGATGCACGATGAACCATCGTCTGGCATCGGCGGCGAGCCTGAGGCGTTGCGGCCGGCTGGCCATGCTTGCGGCACTGTCGCTGGCAATGTCCGGATGTGGCGACAAGCCCATCGCGGTGTCAATGGTTGGCTACAACCACACCGATGTAGGCATCTACGCGTTCGAGGTCAATGGCCGTGGTGGCCCGAATATCTGGCCGCACGAAGGCGGTGGCAAGTTCACCTGTTGCGTCACGGTGCCACGGGTCTACAAGCCTGGCATGACGGCGAAGGTCAGGTGGSTCCATCGCATCGACGATGTTCCGCAGGAGCGGATTGTCCCTGTGCCCCCCTACCGCCCTGAAGACGTGGGGCTTCTGACTCTCCATTTTCTTCGAGACGGCAGTATCAAGGTGTTCGTGACSATGACGCTGCTTGGTCACCCGGCGTATCCCCTGAAAGGCGACGAGGCGCGCAAGTAACCACAGTTCCACSAGGAGAGTCATGCCTTACACAGTAGCGCGCCCACGGGCGTGGATAGCCGGCCTGCTGGCAGCATTGTCACTGGCAGTGTCCGGTTGCGGCGACAAGCYCATCGCGGTGTCAATGGTTGGCTACAACCACACCGATGTGGGCATCTACGCGTTCGAGGTCAACGGTCATGGCGGACCGAATATCGGGGCGCACAAGGGCGGCGGAAAGTTCACTTGTTGCGTCACGGTGCCACGGGTCTACAAGCCTGGCATGACGGCGAAGGTCAGGTGGCTCCATCGCATCGACGATGTTCCGCAGGAGCGGATCGTGCCGGTACCTCCTTATGGACCAAGGGATGGCGGAATGTTCGCCGTCCACTTCCTGCGCGACGGCAATGTCAAGGTGTTCGTGACCATGATGGGTCTTGGACATCCCGACTATCCMTTGAAGGGCGACGAGGCGCGCAAGTAACC
>NZ_JBFTLH010000044.1:0-2615 GCF_056396345.1 Cupriavidus sp. 05T42 | reverse complement strand
TGCCCGCTGATCGTGCCGCCGTTGGGCGTCGCCAGCGCCTGGACGTAGCCGTCCGGGATGTAGCACCGGTCAATCGGTCAGCTAAAAGCGCAATGCCTCAACCTGGAGGAATGCCGGAGCACCCTCCCAAACACTTCTTATTACTTCGCAGCCGTCTTGACCTGATCGCCCGTATAGCTCAGCGACGCGAGATCTTCCTTTGCTTTTTCCGGCGTTTCCAACTCCAGTACGACGCGACCAACCATCAGGCCCATCGACGGCGAGTTGCGCACATACTTCGTTTCCCCGGAATCGAGCACAAAGCTGAGGGTCTTCTCCGTCTCGGTGGCGGCGGCGGCGACGTACTTACCAGCCGGACGATCCACAAAGAAGAAGCCGCCGGGCTTCGATTCGCCCACCACATCGTTATTCAGGCGGAGATCGGGCTGAACGGCAGCACCAAGCATCGACGCCGAGCGCAGGAAATAAACGCGACCTTCGCCCGACTTGAGCGACGGGATGGAAGACGCCATCTCCGAATGCCTCACCCCCGAAGCGCAACCGGCCATCAGGAACGACAACGCCATACCGGTCACCGCGAGGCGAACGACTCGTTTATTGAACTTCTCCAAATGTTATGGGTACTGCGGTGGAAAGCGGGGAATAGTGCTCCTCCCCGGGAAGATAAAACCCGACTAGCCGGCGATCTCTTACGACCAGATAGGCTTCGTGGACCTGACGACCTTCGATGGTGAAAATGGTGCCGAATGGGCGGTAGACGTCGCCCTGGGGGACTTGGCCGATGCGGGACCAGATGGATTTGTCGCGTAGGGTGCGGGTATAGCCGGTGTCCAGTTTGACTGGGACGTCGGACTGGAACTGGATGCGGTTATTGTCTGTGCTCGGCTGCACAAGCGCGAGGTGCGCAGGCGATGTGGAGATCATTGGGGCGCATGCTGTCATGGCGACAACGGCCACAATTGAGAAAACAAAGCGAATAGCTTTCATAAGCATAAAGAGCAAAGATCAAAACATCGATGGAAAACACCGAATCCGACCGAAGACTGATTCGTTCGACACTGCCGCCTACCACCCTGCCATCGACGGCGCAGTGAGCACAAAGACGTCATGCTCGGCACTCTCTGATCGAATAAAGGCAGCCGCAGCGTAATTGTTCCGTTCGGCCTCCCGACGATCAACAGGCGGATCAACTCCATCCCAAATGCAATCTAGCCTCGCTTCGAATCCTGGCGCGTGCCAAATACCTCCTTCGACCCGGGCAATGACCAGCCCTTGCTCCACCGCCCCTTCACAAACTTTGAGCGCTGCTTCCTTAGTCAGCTTCATCACAACACTTCCGCCGAGGGAAAAGAAGTCCTCCGATGAGGTGTAGCGCTGCTGGAGATCGATCTTCATTGCGGTCATTTCCACTGAATTCGGCTGTCGGGTATCCAACCTGGGTCATTCTTTCCACTTACCTGAACAACCTCGCCTGTCCGATTATTTACTACGACGTAACCATTTTTTGATCCATATACAGATGCAGGATCGTTCCTCGGCAAACCATCTGGTGTTTTAGATGCGGATCGGTTGTCGAATGTAGTACCGACCGGCCCATCACTAATGACGGTTCTCACGCCTTGTTCCGTCCACCCTCGCGCGCCAAGTTGGCCGGTAATCTTACTGTCGATAGTGACATTGGCTACCGGCATTCCAATGCCGTTCTGAATCTGCGCGATAAGCGTGAGACCCGCGCAGAGCGCCGGCATCAGCATACACCCGGGATTACTCAGAATCGTTGGTCCCTGTGGCCCGCTTGCTGGCGTACCCGTCAGCGTCCCGCCCTGCGGCCCATTGTTCGGCGTCCCAATGGGACCACCATCATTCTCCACTTCAAGCGGGTTCGTCAGCGGGTCGCTCTTCTGCGGACCATTGTTGGGGAATGCCGTGCCGCCCGGCCCACTGGGCGCCGGCTTCGGGACCATGGCCGCACCGGTGGTGTTATTGATCGCCTCGTTCTGCGCAGCCAACCCTGCGGAAGTTACGTCACGCCCCAACAACGCACCCGCCGTACCGCCGATGAGAGTCGCGAGTCCAACCGTCAGCGCCTGACGGATCCTATCGTCGCTGTAGTAAGTAACGTTGCTATCCGCGTATACGCCATCTCGAATCARCGGCGCYGCRATAGCGCCCGCCGCGCCGCCGATCGCGCCTCCTGCACAATCACCACCCGTCAGGCTTTGCGCAGCGCAACCCACCAGCGCATGTCCCAATACGTTGGTCAGGATCGTCGACGGATCCGAGCCCGGCATGCCAATGCCCGGTGCATTCACACCAATGCCGTTGGCCCCGAGCGCCGCCGCATCCCTTACCAGCCCACCCGTAAACGCCTGCCCAAAACTCCCGCCATAAGCAATCGTATTCACGCCAGCACTGACCGCTGAGCGGACGACGGTTGCCTCCATGTAATTGACGACACTATCCTGCATCGCCGCCCAATTACCTTGGGCAAGATTGTCGCCAAAGCTACCAATACCGGTGTCACCGAGGTTAATTCCCGCTGTAATGCCTCGGGTCGCCCCAGCTGTCATGCCAGACACAACGCCCGCCTTCAGCGCCGCGCCGATGTTCAACGA
>NZ_JBFTLH010000043.1:0-7030 GCF_056396345.1 Cupriavidus sp. 05T42 | reverse complement strand
CGCAGGTTGTTCTTCATAATCTCGTTTCTCTGCTGCGACGCAAACGACGCAGCGCAGACAAGCAGTACCGCCCCCGGCAAAGCCGGTGTGGCCAGTTCTTTAACAACCAAACAACCGATAAGTGTGGGCGCTTGATGGCGAACGCCGCGTGGACTTCGGTCTGCGTGTTGCTTCAAAAGTTATTAAGTGCTCGCACAGTAAAACATGTTCGGTTCGTTCTTCGGAATGGATCGAGTCAGTTTTCTGAGAGTGAGCGACCGCTCGAAAGAGCGAGGTGCTTCGGCACCACACAGGTATTGAACTGAAGAGTTTGATCCTGGCTCAGATTGAACGCTGGCGGCATGCCTTACACATGCAAGTCGAACGGCAGCACGGGAGCAATCCTGGTGGCGAGTGGCGAACGGGTGAGTAATACATCGGAACGTGCCCTGTTGTGGGGGATAACTAGTCGAAAGATTAGCTAATACCGCATACGACCTGAGGGTGAAAGCGGGGGACCGAAAGGCCTCGCGCAATAGGAGCGGCCGATGTCTGATTAGCTAGTTGGTGGGGTAAAAGCTCACCAAGGCGACGATCAGTAGCTGGTCTGAGAGGACGATCAGCCACACTGGGACTGAGACACGGCCCAGACTCCTACGGGAGGCAGCAGTGGGGAATTTTGGACAATGGGGGCAACCCTGATCCAGCAATGCCGCGTGTGTGAAGAAGGCCTTCGGGTTGTAAAGCACTTTTGTCCGGAAAGAAATGGCTCTGGTTAATACCCGGRGTCGATGACGGTACCGGAAGAATAAGCACCGGCTAACTACGTGCCAGCAGCCGCGGTAATACGTAGGGTGCGAGCGTTAATCGGAATTACTGGGCGTAAAGCGTGCGCAGGCGGTTTTGTAAGACAGGCGTGAAATCCCCGGGCTCAACCTGGGAATTGCGCTTGTGACTGCAAGGCTAGAGTACGTCAGAGGGGGGTAGAATTCCACGTGTAGCAGTGAAATGCGTAGAGATGTGGAGGAATACCGATGGCGAAGGCAGCCCCCTGGGACGTGACTGACGCTCATGCACGAAAGCGTGGGGAGCAAACAGGATTAGATACCCTGGTAGTCCACGCCCTAAACGATGTCAACTAGTTGTTGGGGATTCATTTCCTCAGTAACGTAGCTAACGCGTGAAGTTGACCGCCTGGGGAGTACGGTCGCAAGATTAAAACTCAAAGGAATTGACGGGGACCCGCACAAGCGGTGGATGATGTGGATTAATTCGATGCAACGCGAAAAACCTTACCTACCCTTGACATGCCACTAACGAAGCAGAGATGCATTAGGTGCTCGAAAGAGAAAGTGGRCACAGGTGCTGCATGGCTGTCGTCAGCTCGTGTCGTGAGATGTTGGGTTAAGTCCCGCAACGAGCGCAACCCTTGTCTCTAGTTGCTACGAAAGGGCACTCTAGAGAGACTGCCGGTGACAAACCGGAGGAAGGTGGGGATGACGTCAAGTCCTCATGGCCCTTATGGGTAGGGCTTCACACGTCATACAATGGTGCATACAGAGGGTTGCCAACCCGCGAGGGGGAGCTAATCCCAGAAAATGCATCGTAGTCCGGATCGTAGTCTGCAACTCGACTACGTGAAGCTGGAATCGCTAGTAATCGCGGATCAGCATGCCGCGGTGAATACGTTCCCGGGTCTTGTACACACCGCCCGTCACACCATGGGAGTGGGTTTTGCCAGAAGTAGTTAGCCTAACCGCAAGGAGGGCGATTACCACGGCAGGGTTCATGACTGGGGTGAAGTCGTAACAAGGTAGCCGTATCGGAAGGTGCGGCTGGATCACCTCCTTTCCAGAGGCTTGTGTTCACAAGTCAAGCGTTCACACTTATCGGTTTGTTTGCTGTTACAGCCAAGGGTCTGTAGCTCAGGTGGTTAGAGCACCGTCTTGATAAGGCGGGGGTCGTAGGTTCAAGTCCTACCAGACCCACCAAGTTATCCGGGGGATTAGCTCAGCTGGGAGAGCACCTGCTTTGCAAGCAGGGGGTCGTCGGTTCGATCCCGTCATCCTCCACCACTTACCTTGGTTGGTTTGCCAAATGAAAGCACTTAGCGCGAAGGCGCTGTGAGTGCTTTCATTTGGCATTGCCAAGCGATTGGATTCACTGAATCCGTCGGCTGTTCTTTAACAATATGGGATGTAGTAAAGGTGTCGCGCGAGCGTTGATGAGACGCTGAATTATCCAACGCGATACCGGGTTGTGATTGTATCAACCAAAATGTATTTAAAGTGATCGAAAGATGACTTGGAATACGGCACAAACGCGAGAACTCAGACCTATGGTGAGTCGTGTGCTTAAGCGAAAGCTGAGACACACTCGTTATAGGGTCAAGCGAACAAGTGCATGTGGTGGATGCCTTGGCGATTACAGGCGATGAAGGACGCGGTAGCCTGCGAAAAGCTTCGGGGAGCTGGCAAACAAGCTTTGATCCGGAGATGTCCGAATGGGGAAACCCGGCCCTTATGGGTCATCCCTGACTGAATACATAGGTCAGGGAAGCGAACGCGGCGAACTGAAACATCTAAGTAGCTGCAGGAACAGAAATCAACCGAGATTCCCAAAGTAGTGGCGAACGAAATGGGAAGAGCCTTGTACTCTTTAGCAGCATTGTTAGCAGAACGGGATGGAAAGCCCGGCCATAGCAGGTGATAGCCCTGTATGCGAAAACAGCGTTGTGGAACTAGGTGTACGACAAGTAGGGCGGGACACGTGAAATCCTGTCTGAAGATGGGGGGACCATCCTCCAAGGCTAAATACTCGTAATCGACCGATAGTGAACCAGTACCGTGAGGGAAAGGCGAAAAGAACCCCGGGAGGGGAGTGAAATAGATCCTGAAACCGCRTGCATACAAACAGTCGGAGCCTGGAAACGGGTGACGGCGTACCTTTTGTATAATGGGTCAGCGACTTACATTCAGTGGCAAGCTTAACCGATTAGGGAAGGCGTAGCGAAAGCGAGTCCGAATAGGGCGTTGAGTCGCTGGGTGTAGACCCGAAACCAGATGATCTATCCATGGCCAGGTTGAAGGTGCGGTAACACGTACTGGAGGACCGAACCCACTAACGTTGAAAAGTTAGGGGATGAGCTGTGGATAGGGGTGAAAGGCTAAACAAATCTGGAAATAGCTGGTTCTCTCCGAAAACTATTTAGGTAGTGCCTCGTGTCTCACCTTCGGGGGTAGAGCACTGTCATGGTTGGGGGGTCTATTGCTGATTACCCCGCCATAGCAAACTCCGAATACCGAAGAGTGCAATCACGGGAGACAGACATCGGGTGCTAACGTCCGGTGTCAAGAGGGAAACAACCCAGACCGCCAGCTAAGGTCCCCAAATATAGCTAAGTGGGAAACGAAGTGGGAAGGCTAAAACAGTCAGGAGGTTGGCTTAGAAGCAGCCACCCTTTAAAGAAAGCGTAATAGCTCACTGATCGAGTCGTCCTGCGCGGAAGATGTAACGGGGCTAAGCTATATACCGAAGCTGCGGACGCACAGTAATGTGCGTGGTAGGAGAGCGTTCTGTAAGCCTGTGAAGGTGTCTTGTAAAGGATGCTGGAGGTATCAGAAGTGCGAATGCTGACATGAGTAGCGATAAAGGGGGTGAAAGGCCCCCTCGCCGTAAGCCCAAGGTTTCCTACGCAACGTTCATCGGCGTAGGGTGAGTCGGCCCCTAAGGCGAGGCAGAGATGCGTAGCTGATGGGAAGCAGGTTAATATTCCTGCACCGTCGTATGATGCGATGGGGGGACGGATCGCGGAAGGTTGTCCGGGTGTTGGAAGTCCCGGTCCCTGCATTGGAGAAGGCGCTTAGGCAAATCCGGGCGCGTAATTCAAGGATGTGGGGCGAGCGGCCTTGAGCCGCGAAGCAATTGGAAGTGGTTCCAAGAAAAGCCTCTAAGCTTCAGTCATACGAGACCGTACCGCAAACCGACACAGGTGGGCGAGATGAGTATTCTAAGGCGCTTGAGAGAACTCGGGAGAAGGAACTCGGCAAATTGGTACCGTAACTTCGGGATAAGGTACGCCCTTGTAGCTTGACTGGCCTGCGCCAGGAGGGTGAAGGGGTTGCAATAAAATGGTGGCTGCGACTGTTTAATAAAAACACAGCACTCTGCAAACACGAAAGTGGACGTATAGGGTGTGACGCCTGCCCGGTGCCGGAAGATTAAATGATGGGGTGCAAGCTCTTGATTGAAGTCCCGGTAAACGGCGGCCGTAACTATAACGGTCCTAAGGTAGCGAAATTCCTTGTCGGGTAAGTTCCGACCTGCACGAATGGCGTAACGATGGCCACACTGTCTCCTCCCGAGACTCAGCGAAGTTGAAGTGTTTGTGATGATGCAATCTCCCCGCGGCTAGACGGAAAGACCCCATGAACCTTTACTGTAGCTTTGCATTGGACTTTGAACCGATCTGTGTAGGATAGGTGGGAGGCTTTGAAGCGTGGACGCTAGTTCACGTGGAGCCGTCCTTGAAATACCACCCTGGTTTGTTTGAGGTTCTAACCTTGGCCCGTGAATCCGGGTCGGGGACAGTGCATGGTAGGCAGTTTGACTGGGGCGGTCTCCTCCCAAAGTGTAACGGAGGAGTTCGAAGGTACGCTTGGTACGGTCGGACATCGTACCTAAAGTGCAATGGCAAAAGCGTGCTTAACTGCGAGACTGACAAGTCGAGCAGGTGCGAAAGCAGGACATAGTGATCCGGTGGTTCTGAATGGAAGGGCCATCGCTCAACGGATAAAAGGTACTCTGGGGATAACAGGCTGATACCGCCCAAGAGTTCATATCGACGGCGGTGTTTGGCACCTCGATGTCGGCTCATCTCATCCTGGGGCTGTAGCCGGTCCCAAGGGTATGGCTGTTCGCCATTTAAAGAGGTACGTGAGCTGGGTTTAAAACGTCGTGAGACAGTTTGGTCCCTATCTGCCGTGGGCGTTGGAATCTTGACGGGGGCTGCTCCTAGTACGAGAGGACCGGAGTGGACGTACCGCTGGTGTACCTGTTGTCTCGCCAGAGGCATCGCAGGGTAGCTATGTACGGAAGAGATAACCGCTGAAAGCATCTAAGCGGGAAACTCGCCTGAAGATGAGGATTCCCTGGAGGCTTGACCTCCTTGAAGGGTCGTTCGAGACCAGGACGTTGATAGGCTGGGTGTGAGCGAGTCGGAACCACCCCTTCCCATCCCGAACAGGACCGTGAAACGACTTTGCGCCGATGATAGTGCGGACTACCCGTGTGAAAGTAGGTCATCGCCAGGCTCTTATACCCAGAACCCCCAGCCCCAAAAGGCTGGGGGTTTTGCTTTTGCGGCGACGGATTGACGTTGCCGCTCGCGTTGCCTCGCCGAAGCCCTGAAAGCCGCGCCAGCGCTGGATTTCAGAGCCCCTATAGGGTGAGAGCGTCGGTTTTTCGAACGATGATTCTGGTTCGCGACAGCCGTGCAAAGCGTGCTGTTCGCAGGGCCCGCCAGGCTACCGCAAAGGTACTTACCGCAAGGGAAAGTGCTTGACAGCCCAAGCGAGCTCCACCATAATCACAAGTTCTCTGCGGAGAGGTGCCCGAGTGGCTAAAGGGGGCAGACTGTAAATCTGTTGGCTTACGCCTACGCTGGTTCGAATCCAGCCCTCTCCACCAGAATGCAAGGCAGCAACCAGGCGATGAGCCGGTGAAGGAAGTAACCGGGCGGGTGTAGCTCAATGGTAGAGCAGAAGCCTTCCAAGCTTACGACGAGGGTTCGATTCCCTTCACCCGCTCCAGCACCGCGGTTGCCGTCAAAGAAGTAAGTCAAGTTTCGCCCATGTAAATGGCAAAGGAAAAGTTCGAGCGGACCAAGCCGCACGTGAACGTAGGTACGATTGGTCACGTTGACCACGGCAAGACGACGCTGACGGCAGCAATCGCCACGGTGCTGGCTGCGAAGTTTGGCGGCTCGGCCAAGAAGTACGACGAAATCGACGCAGCGCCGGAAGAGAAGGCACGCGGCATTACCATCAACACCGCACACGTGGAATACGAGACGGCTAACCGCCACTACGCCCACGTTGACTGCCCGGGCCACGCTGACTATGTGAAGAACATGATCACGGGCGCTGCGCAGATGGACGGCGCAATCCTGGTGTGCTCGGCCGCTGACGGCCCGATGCCGCAGACGCGCGAGCACATCCTGCTGGCCCGTCAGGTTGGCGTGCCTTACATCATCGTGTTCCTGAACAAGTGCGACATGGTGGACGACGCCGAGCTGCTCGAGCTGGTGGAAATGGAAGTGCGCGAGCTTCTCTCGAAGTACGACTTCCCGGGCGACGACACGCCGATCATCAAGGGTTCGGCCAAGCTGGCGCTGGAAGGCGACAAGGGCGAGCTGGGCGAAGTGGCGATCATGAACCTGGCCGACGCCCTGGACACGTACATCCCGACGCCGGAGCGCGCGGTTGACGGTACGTTCCTGATGCCGGTGGAAGACGTGTTCTCGATCTCGGGCCGCGGTACCGTGGTGACGGGTCGTATCGAGCGCGGCGTGGTGAAGGTCGGTGAGGAAATCGAAATCGTGGGTATCCGCCCGACGGTGAAGACGACCTGCACGGGCGTGGAAATGTTCCGCAAGCTGCTGGACCAAGGTCAAGCTGGCGACAACGTGGGCCTGCTGCTGCGCGGCACGAAGCGCGAAGACGTGGAGCGCGGCCAAGTGCTGTGCAAGCCGGGTTCGATCAAGCCGCACACGCACTTCACGGGTGAGGTCTACATCCTGTCGAAGGATGAAGGCGGCCGTCACACGCCGTTCTTCAACAACTACCGTCCGCAGTTCTACTTCCGTACGACCGACGTGACCGGCTCGATCGAGCTGCCGGCGGACAAGGAAATGGTCATGCCGGGCGACAACGTGTCGATCACGGTCAAGCTGATCGCCCCGATCGCCATGGAAGAAGGTCTGCGCTTCGCTATCCGTGAAGGCGGCCGTACCGTCGGCGCCGGCGTCGTGGCAAAGATCCTCGACTAAGCA
>NZ_JBFTLH010000042.1:0-6099 GCF_056396345.1 Cupriavidus sp. 05T42 | reverse complement strand
GGGGCGGCCGGGGCGGCCGGGGCGGCCGGGGCGGCCGGGGCGGCCGGGGCGGCCGGGGCKGTCTGAGCGATCCGGGCGATTTTGGCAGCCGGCTCCGATGCCTGTGAATGTGCTCCATTCGCCACTGCGAGCAGGCTGAAACAGAGACCGGACATCAGGGCCGTTTTCATCGTAGTTTCCTGAGGATTCGACAAACCGGCCTGCCGGGACTGATCGTGGCGCGGTGCAGCCGCCAGTATTACGCGAATCCGGCACATGGGGAATCCTGGCCGGCGGCGGCACCGGCGCGTCGTGCTAACATTGCGCGCCAATTTGGCGACCGGACGGGGGAGCCAATCGGCCATGGCCGGTCGTTCCAGGGGAACCCCTGCCCTTCCGCGAGGTTCTCACCGCGGCGGGGAATGCGTGTCCACCGAATCCGGCCCTGCGGCGTTGTGTGGTGTCTGCTGCACAACCGGGACCACATCGCTTCCGGTTCGCCGGCCATTTCAGGAGAGTTATGCGTAGTTCCACGCCCTCGCGCTATGCCGGGCTACCCGTCGGCATGATTGCCCTGGTCGTCATCGCAATCCTGCTGGTCTGGTTCGGCACGCTCGACTTCCGGCACCTGCTGAAGCCGGACGAAGGCCGCTACGCGGAAATCTCGCGCGAGATGTTCGCCAGCGGCGACTGGGTGACCATCCACTACAACGCCCTGAAGTACTTCGAGAAGCCCCCGTTCCATATGTGGGTCACCACGTTGGCCTACGAGGCTTTCGGCGTGGGCGACTGGCAGGCGCGGCTGTGCGTGGCGCTCTCGGGCATCCTCGGGCTGGGCGTCACGGTGCTCGCCGCCACGCGCTGGTTCGGCGCGCGTGCCGGCCTGCTGGCCGGGCTGGCCCTGCTGGCGGCGCCGATGTGGAGCATCGCCGGCCACTTCAACGCCCTCGACATGACGCTGTCCGGCGCGCTCGCGTGCGTGCTGGCCTGCATGATGCTTGCCCAGCATCCGGACGCCACGCCCGCCGCCCGGCGCGGCTGGATGCTGGCCTGCTGGGTCGCCATGGGCGTCGCCATCCTGACCAAGGGTTTGGTCGGCATCGCGCTGCCGGGCCTGGTCCTCGTGGTTTACTCGCTGATCACGCGCGATCTGGCGCTGTGGCGGCGCCTGCATCTGGTGTCCGGCATCGTCGTCATGCTGATCGTCACGGTGCCGTGGTTCTGGCTGATTTCCTCGCGCAACCCCGAATTCCCCCATTTCTTCTTTATCCACGAGCACTGGGACCGCTATACGTCCACCGTGCATGCGCGCAAGGGCACGCCGTTCTACTTCGTGCCGCTGCTGCTGCTGGGCTTCCTGCCGTGGCTGGGCCTGACGCCGCGCATGTGGACCGCCGTGCGCGAGCGCGCCGGGGCCGCGCGCGGGGCCGGCGGCAAGCCGTTCCAGCCCGCGCTGATGGCACTGATCTGGGCCGTGGCGATTTTCGTCTTCTTCAGCATGTCCGGCTCCAAACTGCCCGGTTACATCGTGCCGATCTTCCCCGCGCTGGCGATGCTGGCCGGCGTGGCGCTGGACGACATCACCGAGCGCTCCTGGCAACGCCAGGTCAACGCGCTGATGGCGCTGGCCGTGGTGGGCCTGCTGGCCACGCCGTATGTGGCCACGCTGCATCGCCCGTCCAATCCAAACGAGGTCTTCCGCACGTTTGCCGTGTACACGGGCGTCGCGTTTGCCGTACTCTTGGGCGGCACGATACTGGCGCGCAAGCTGTTGCAGTCAAGGGGCCTGTTCCCCAGCATCACGGCGTGTGCGCTGGCGATGTTCCTGACCTGCACCATCGGCCTGATGGGCCATGAAGTGATGGGCCGGCGGGCGTCCGGCGTGGATCTGGTGCCCGCCATCCGTGCCGTGCTGAAAGACGATATGCCCCTGTACGGCGTGCGGGTACTCGACCATACCCTGCCGTTCTACCTGGGACATCCGCTGACGATGGTGGAGGAGCCCGATGAGCTTGAATTTGGCGTGCAGCAGGCCCCGGACCAGTGGATTCCCACACTGGACCAGTTCATCGCGCGCTGGCGCGACGGCCAGCCCGCGCTGGGCATCATGGACCCGAGCCTCTACGACGAGCTGTCGGCACGGCAGGTCCCGATGCATGTGGTGGCGCGCGATAGCCGGCGCGTCGTGGTCAGCAACTTTCCGCCGTCCGGTGCCCCGGCACCGGCAGGCACTCCGGAACCCAAGCCCGCGTCATGACGCTTTCGACTTTCGCTTTCATCCTGACCGGCGTGATGCTCAACGCCGCCGCGCAGTTGCTGCTCAAGGCCGGCACCAATGCCGTGGGCGCCATCACGCTGGACCGCGCCACGCTGTTCACCACCGCGTTCCGCGTGCTGACGCAATGGCCGGTGATCGGCGGCCTGACGCTGTACGTGGTCAGCGTGGCGGTGTGGATCGTCGGGCTGTCGCGCGTGGACGTGTCCATCGCCTACCCCATGCTGTCGCTGGGCTACGTGGTCAACGCGCTGGCGGCGTGGTGGCTGTTCGGCGAGATGATTGGTCCCTTGCGCGTAGCCGGCATCCTGCTGATACTGGCCGGAGTCTTCCTGATTGCACGATCCTGAGCGTACGCGCCTGAGCCCCCGTGCCCCACAAAGAACCATGACCGTTACCGCAGCCCAGCCCTTCCTGCCGTTCGTGCGGCCCGAGATCGACACCGAGACCATTGCCGAGGTCGGCAAGGTGCTTGCTTCCGGATGGATCACTTCCGGCCCGAAGATGCAGGCGTTTGAAGCGGCGCTGTCCGATGTGTTCGGCGGCCGGCCGGTGCGGACGTTCGCCAACGGCTCCGCCACGATGGAGATCGCGCTGCGCGTGGCCAATATCGGCCCGGGCGACGAAGTCATCACCACGCCGATCACCTGGGTGGCCACGGCCAACGTGGTCCTCGCCGTGGGCGCCCGCCCGGTGTTCGTCGATATCGACCCGTGCACCCGCAACCTCGACCTGGACGCCGTCGAGGCCGCCATCACGCCGCGCACGCGGGCGATCATGCCGGTCTACCTGTCCGGCCTGCCCGTGGACATGGACCGGCTCTACGCCATCGCGGACAAGCACCAGCTGCGCGTGATCGAGGACGCCGCCCAGGCCATCGATTCCCGCTGGCGCGGCCAGCGCATCGGCGCGTTCGGCGACCTGGCCAGCTTCAGCTTCCAGGCGAACAAGAACATCACCACCATCGAAGGCGGCTGCCTCGTGCTGAACTCGCCCGAGGAAGCCCTGCGTGCCGAGCGCCTGCGCCTGCAAGGCGTGATCCGCACCGGCATGGACGGCATGGACGTGGAAGAACCCGGCGGCAAGTTCAACCTGACCGACGTCAACGCCGCCATCGGGCTGGCGCAGCTGCCGAAGCTGGACGCCATCACCGCCAAGCGCGCCGCGCTCGCCGAAACGTACTTCCGCTGCGCCGCCGACACGGGGCTGGCCGATCTCGGCATCGAGCTGCCGCTGCCGCTGGACCCCGCCGGCGCCACCACCAACTGGCACATGTTCCAGGTGGTGCTGCCCACGGACCGCCTGCGCGGCGGCCCGGCGGAAGCGCGCCGCCACGTGATGGAGGCGCTGCGCGAGCAAGGCATCGGCACGGGTGTCCACTATCCGCCCATCCACCTGTTTACCCACTACCGCTCACTCGGCTGGCGCGAAGGCATGCTGCCCCACGCCGAGCGCATCGGACGCGGCATCGTCACGCTGCCGCTGTTTCCTGCCATGCATGCCACCGACGTGGAGCGGGTATGCGCAACTCTCAGCGAAACATGCAAACGCCTTTCTCTCTAAGCCCCGTCGAGGTCTCGGTCGTCGTCCCCGTCTACAACGAGGAGGACGGCCTGCAGGCGCTGTTCGATCGCCTTTACCCGGCGATGGATGCCATGGGCGAGTCGTACGAGCTGATCTTCATCAATGACGGCAGCCATGACCGCTCCCCGCAGATCCTGGCAGCGCAGTTCCACAAGCGTCCGGACGTCACGCGCGTGGTGCTGTTCAACGGCAACTTTGGCCAGCACATGGCCATCCTGGCCGGGTTCGAGCACACGCGCGGGCGCATCGTCATCACGCTGGACGCGGACCTGCAGAACCCGCCCGAGGAAATCCCGCGCCTGGTGGCCGCCATGCGCGAGGGCCATGACTACGTGGGCACGATTCGCCGCCAGCGCAACGACACGGCGTTCCGGCGCTATGCGTCGCGCGCGATGAACCAGCTGCGCGAGCGCATCACCAAGATCAAGATGACGGACCAGGGCTGCATGCTGCGCGCCTATGACCGCAACATCATCGACACGATCAACGCCTGCCGCGAGGTGAACACCTTCATCCCGGCGCTGGCGTACACGTTCTCGTCCAATCCGGTCGAGATCGAGGTCGGCCACGAGCAGCGCTTCGCGGGGGAGTCGAAGTATTCGCTCTACCAGCTGATCCGCCTCAACTTCGACCTCGTTACCGGCTTCTCGATCGTGCCGCTGCAGTGGTTCTCGGCGATTGGCACGCTGCTGTCGATCTCCTCGGCGGGCCTGTTCGTCGTGCTGCTGATTCGGCGCTTCCTGCTCGGCTCGGAAGTGCAGGGGGTGTTCACCCTGTTCGCCCTGAACTTCTTCCTGGTCGGCATCATGCTGTTCGGCATCGGCCTGCTTGGCGAATACGTGGGCCGGATCTACCAGGAAGTGCGCGACCGCCCGCGCTACCGCATCCAGGCCGTGCTCGAGCGTGACCCGCTCCGGACGCCGTCGGACCAGACCGCCGTGGAGGAATCGTGCGCGCGGTAGTCTTCGCCTACCACAACGTTGGCGACCGCTGCCTGCGCGTGCTGCACGCGCGGGGCGTGGACGTGGCGTTGGTGATCACCCATCGTGACCGGCCCGACGAGAACATCTGGTTCCGCCGCGTGGCCGATACCGCCGTGGAGCTGGGCATCCCCTTCCTGCACAGCGAAGATCCGACCGACCCGGCACTGGCCGAGGCCGTGCGCGCCGCCCGGCCCGATGTCATCTTCTCGTTCTACTACCGGGCGATGATTCCGGCCGAGGTGCTGGCCATCGCGCCGCAGGGCGCATTCAACATGCATGGCTCGCTGCTGCCGAAGTATCGCGGCCGCGTGCCGGTGAACTGGGCGGTGATCCACGGCGAGACCGAGACCGGCGCCACGCTGCACGCGATGGAAGCCAAGCCGGACGCCGGCTATATCGTCGACCAGACCGCCGTGCCGATCCTGCCCGACGACACCGCCGGCGAGGTCTTTGAGAAAGTCACCGTCGCCGCCGAGCAGACGCTCTGGCGCGCCCTGCCGGCCATGATGAGCGGCCATACGCCCAAGCGTCCCAATCGGCTGGCCGATGGCAGCTACTTCTCGGGCCGCAAGCCCGAGGACGGTCGCATCGACTGGCACCAGCCGGCCTCCGCCGTCTACAACCTGATTCGCGCGGTGGCGCCGCCCTACCCKGGCGCGTTCACCGAGCTGGACGGCCATCGCCTGATCGTGGCCGCCGCGCGCCGTATCCCTGCCCTGCCATCGGTCCCGCTGCAGCCCCAGGGGCTCCGCGTGATCGATGACCGCATCGTCGCCGTCTGCGGCGACGGCGGCATGCTGCATATCCGTACGCTGCTGGAAGGCGCCTCCGCCGATCACGCCGCGCCGGTTACCGTTTCTGCCCTTCAATCCATCATCGCAACTGCACAGTCCAGAGAGGAAAACCGATGAAAAAGGTCCTGATTCTTGGTGTCAACGGCTTCATCGGCCATCACCTCACGCGCCGCATCCTGGAGACCACCGACTGGGAGGTCTACGGCATGGACATGGCCTCCGACCGCCTCGGCGACCTGGTGAGCCATCCGCGCATGCACTTCTTCGAAGGTGACATCACCATCAACAAGGAGTGGATCGAGTACAACATCCGCAAGTGCGACGTGGTGCTGCCGCTGGTGGCCATCGCCACCCCGGCCACCTACGTGCGTCACCCGCTGCGCGTGTTCGAGCTCGATTTCGAGGCCAACCTGCCGATGGTCCGCGCGGCCGTGAAGTACAAGAAGCACCTGGTGTTCCCGTCGACCTCCGAGGTCTACGGCAT
>NZ_JBFTLH010000041.1:0-10748 GCF_056396345.1 Cupriavidus sp. 05T42 | reverse complement strand
CGGTCGACCGTGCGGCCGACGTTGTTGCCGGCGTCGTATTGGATCGTGTTGAACGGACCGCCGATGGGACTCGACCCGGACGCGCCGGACGGCTGCCGCAGCTTACCCGAAAGTTGGTACGTGAAACTTCGCGTCAGTCCATTGCCGTCTGTCACCTGAGTGGCATTAGTGCTGTAACTGAATGTCAGCTTGTCGACGCCACCCGCGTGCTCTTCGCTGGAGACGTATCCGTTGCCGCTGAAGTTGTATTTATAAGTTGCAAATTTGTTGCCTCTTTCGTCTGTGATACCCGTTAATGCCCCGGGGAGATACGCCGACAAGCCCGGAGTGTCGTCTCCATGGTGATAGCGTCTGACGGTCTGATCTGGCCATGTGACCGTGACACTGCGATCCGTGTTGTATGCGTAGTGAATCTCCGCGCCATCGGGACCCTTCACAGTGGCGACGCGATTCTTCGCGTCGTACGAAAACTCAATAGCTTTACCGAAGTTGTTCTGCACCCTTGTGAGTAGCTTTGAACCTCCACCTGACGCGGACGTTGTCGCGCCGCTGCTATACGTCAGGGTTGAAGTCCAGCCATTTCTCTCCTTGATGCCAAGCAACCGTCCGTCTACATCATAGGTTTCAATGGAGTCGTCGGCCGCGGTAAAGTATTGCCACGCTCCAATGCCGCTCGGATCGGGGTCGGGAATGATTCTGTCGTGGGATTGCTTGTCCGCCTGTGTCCACCCTGCACCATCAGGAAGGAAAGTCACGCGCTTGCCGTCCATCCGTGTCGCCACGATCGTGGGCGACGGGTCGTCTACGCGGGGAACATCCAAGCGCCGCATCCACGTGTGTGACCAGTTGTAGCCGATCGTCCCGATGGAGGTAGCGAGCGCCGGGCTGTCCGCGCGATGGAATCGTTGAAAAATGAGTGGATGAGGTCCCGCAGTCTGGAGATCAGGCGGTTCCGTCTGCGTTTTTTGCCCGGTCAATGGCGATACAGGATTTCCTACGGGGCACGCATTCGCCGTCTGCTGCGGCAGATCCGGGCACTGGTCGTCAATTGCGATCCCACTGCGAGGGAAATACTGAGTGTAGCTTCCCCGCAATGCGTTGATACAGACCTGAGTCAGGCTAATGTATTGGCCGAGAAACTCCCTTGCGTTGGGATCTTGCACGGGGCGACCGTTGTACAGAGGCTCACACCAGTATCCACTGGGACGCTTCTCGCCAAAACGATAAGTATATTGCGGGCCCGCCATCCAATAATCGTAATTGGAGCACGCAGCGTCTTGGCTCGTATGATAGGGGCCGTAATTTCCTTGATACGGCGTTTGCCAGCGCCATACCGGCGGCGACGCCTCCGCTATTTCCCAGGAAAAAATGATCAATGCTGCAATCGCAAGCAGCCAACGCGACTTCCCTGTCGAAGTCAATGTATTGCGTTCTTCACACCTGCAATAAGTACCGCTTATATCACTAACACTCTATAAGTACCGCAGGAAGATTCGAACGGCTGCATTACGTCAGACTGCGGCCGTTGATGGCGGGATATCTCAACGGCTCAGGAGGGTCGGGCAGCGACCGCTGCCGAAGGCGCAAACTGGATCTCCCTTCACCTGAAAGGAGATCGTTATGGATACCCTAAACTCTCCTGCTGCACCTCGCATACCTTGGAACAAGGGCAAGATCACGGGTCAGAAGCCGCCATTGAAGCTCAAGGAAATCTGGGCGATCCGCACGAGGCTCCAGATGTCTGCGAACGCGCGCGAGCTGGCGCTGTTCAACCTGGCAATCGACAGCAAGCTCCGAGCTTGCGATCTGACTCGACTCCTTGTTCAAGACATATGCCACGGCGGCTATGTGGCTGCCCGCGCAACAGTGACCCAGCAAAAGACCCATCGTCGTCAGCGAACGACTGCTTTGTGTCGAGCGGTAGCGCCTCGGATTGCCTGGTCGCGCACTCAAAGATGTGCCGCTGCGCGACGACGACAGGCAGCCCCACGGATTCTCGGCTAGTCTTTCATTGGATGATACTTGCCCCAACCAAAGAAATCGTTATAAATCTGTGCAGCTTCGTTATAGCTATCGGCTTCGAATGTCTTTAGCAGCACTGGCTTACCTTCGAACAAATGCGCCTGTTTTTCGAATTGCCCCTTCTCGATAAGGGTGGTCTCGACACTACTGTCGATGTCAGAGACGGCCTGCCAAATTTCGTAGATCTTGGTCATTTGCATCACCCTTTCATGGCACGAAAGCCATGCCCTTCTGTACCTCGATGTCAACTCGTTCGCTACCATTGACGGCCGCAACCTCGTCATTTCGGAACGTCTTCTTTGTAGGACCAGTTCCCCCGCCGCTACTGGCGTTCAGAACAAACCTCTTAGCTCTCGCCAAAGCCTGTGAGCGCGCCTGATACTGCTTCTTGGTCATGCGCCCTTCCAGAGCCTCCAATTTCGCCAAGCCAKAGGCGGCCGTAAGCGGGTCCGCTTGCGCCCACGCCTCAACATCGCCAGCTCCCTCATCCGGATAGCCAGGCCCTTGCCCCTGAATCCGTCCTCGGTGATCGGTTTTCGGACTATTTCCCGAACACGCTTCAATCAGTCGTGTCGTCCAAATTGCCATCCATTCCCAGGGCTTCTTCCCCCCGAGGTTCGGGGCGAGGACGTCCCATGGACTCGGTGTGTAGGTGCCGGGAATCGACATCGATGCGCCCACAGCCGTTACTGGCCCCTGCACTGCTTGCGCATGTGCCGATCCGAACAGCCAGTTGAACAGCTTCGCGATCCAGCCCATCCATGCGCTGAACGGATTGGTCCCCGCACTTTCTGACGATGTCCTGGCCAACGCGAATTGTTGCGCATCCGGATCGGGAATAGTGAGCGACTGTCCATTGAGCAAAACATCAATGAGCCGGTGCGCTGCGTCGTAAGTGTAGTTCGTCACGTCTCCGTTAGGACTGGTCACCTGGACTTTCTGCCCGATTGCGTCGTACACGTATGTTGTAACGTTGTCGCCATACAGGTACTGGAGCACGCGACCTCGCTGATCGTAGACATACTTGACTGTCACGCCTTCCAGATCGACCGCTTCGAGGAGGCGCCCGGCGGCATCGTATTGCACTGCCCGCGACGCTTTACCTGTTCCGTCAGCCGCAGACGTCAAGTTGCCTTGTGCGTCGTAGCTGAAAGTCCACTGCTGGGTAATCGCCCCATCGACCTGCTCGGTCAATGCCGTCATTAGCCCGTTGGTGTCATAGCCATAACTGTTGCTGGACACCGCGCCCGACGCCGCTGCGTTGAGCCCGAGACTGCCATTCACGTCGGCGGTGGAAAACCAGCCATGGGCGGTCATTTGACCCATCCCGTCGTAGGTGAAATAGTCCACCCGACTCGGCGCCGCAATCTTCAGCGGAAGGTTCCATGTCGGATGCCACTCGGTGGTCGTGGTCTTCGCGTCGACGTTGCCGTAACCCTCGATGCGTTGGGTTTCCCGGCCGAGCGCGTCGTAGCTGTAGCKGGTTTCCTTGTCCGCAAAATCGGACTTGCTCGCGACATTCCCCGTCGCGTCGTAGGTCACCGCCTTGGCGATGTCCCCGCATGCTGGACAGGCGGCCGAGGCGCCCGTAGCGCGCAGCACGTTGCCTTGCAATTCCGAGGTGAAGGTGCGACTGGTGCCGTCCGCGGTGGTGACCGACGTCTGGCCGTTGCCCAGGAAGCTGAGCTGGTACTTGTCAACGCCACCGGCGTGTTCGGTACTATCGGCGCGGCCGAGCGAGTCGTAGCCGTAGGTCGCGAACCGAACGCCCTTCTCATCGGTGATGCCGGTCAGCGCCCATGGGAACCGCGAGTCTTCGTAGTGGAACTGGCGGCGCATGCCGTCGGGCCACTGGATGCCATTAAGCATCAGATCCGTGTTGTACTCGAACAAGGCCAATTCAATACCCTGCCGCAGTATTCTGGAGATTCGCGCATCCGCACGGTAGTTCAGCTCAAGTACTCTCCCGGAGGCATACTGAATCTTCGTCAGCAATCCACCATAGGGTGCGACAGAAGTTGGCGTACTGGCATCGCTGTATGTCAGATATGACGCGCTCCCATTGAGATACTTGACGGACAATAGTCGGCCACCAGAGTCGAACTCGAAGGTCTCATCATTTGGCAGACGATACTGCCAGCGTTTGCCTACACTACTTGTGGCCGCGACTTCAGTAAGCCTTCCTGCCTGGCTTGGCGGCAAGTTGCTTTGCCATACCGAACCGGCCAGAGTGAATCGCTCCCCCCTTCCATCGCCTCGCACTGCGACAACTTCGTACGATATGTTTTGAGCCACTTTGATCTGAAGCTGAGCCTGCCAACGATGAGTCCATCCAAAGCCGAAACCTCCTCTCGGAGCCACGGGAAGTGCTGAGGAATAGACGATGCTCTCTTCAGAATCGAGGACTGTAGATACCCTGTTCAGTCCAGTACCAGATTGCAGGCCGTCGCAAAGTGGACATGTCCCATCAGTAACCTCGCCAATTGGAACGCCGCTAAAAGTCGCTGGACTGCCGCGCGATATGGGACATTGCTTGTCTGTGACGCCAGAATTTTTAAATGTATGGTCAGCGCAAACATCTATTTGTATGGCGATCAATCCAGAAACGTTATTGCCTGTATCCGATTTTTTAAATCGGCAGCCATCAATCGAATAAGGACCCATCTGCGGATTCACATACTCGACTGGCTCGATCACGCTGGGCTGAAGAGGCTTGACATTGGCCAAGGTGCAGAGTGCCTCTTTCGTGAACTCAATTGGCTTTCGTCCCATTAGGGCAGTGGAAAATGTATAGCCTTGGACGGGGGCTTCGGCATACGCCCCGGTTGCGCAAAGTCCCAAGTAGAGGAATGAGAAGGCGTAAAGCCAGTTCCGGGGGAAAAACTTGATAAGCATAGCGACMCTTTCATGTGCACTTCGGCTGAGCGACGATGAAGCGGGTCGAGTATACTTTGGGTTACTTGAGGGCGAATTTCGTGCGATTCACATCTGATGTAAATGCGTCTTACAGCATCATCGTTCACTGAACACCGCTCGTTTCCTGCGGCTTCATTGGCTGCGAGCCCCGCTAGAGGGTCACCGATCAGAAAGGCATATCCGTCCCAAAAATGGGCAGCGTCCCGGCACCTGGATGTGGCATGGACAAACAGTGCTTCCGAGCGGCTGAACCGTGTCTGATTGCTGCCATCAGTGTCGGGATAGCCGAACGACGCAGAAGGGTCGGACAGCGACCGTTGCGAAAAGCGCAAACTGGATCTCCCTTCACCTAAAAGGAGATCGCCATGGACACCGCAAACTCTCCTGCCGCACCTCGCATACCTTGGAACAAGGGAAAGCTCACGGGTCAGAAGCCTCCATTGAAGCTTAAGGAAATCTGGGCAATCCGAACTAGGCTGCAGATGTCCGCGAACGCGCGCGATTTGGCCCTATTCAACCTGGCAATCGACAGCAAGCTTCGTGCTTGCGATCTKACTCGGCTGCTGGTCCAAGACATATGCCACGGCAGCCACGTGGCTACACGCGCAACAGTGACGCAGCAAAAGACACATCGGCCGGTGCAGTTCGAGATCACCGAGCAGACACGCGAGAGCGTCGATGCCTGGATACGATTGCGTGGCCTGCGTCCACCAGAGTATTTGTTCCCGAGCCGACTCCACGCCTCGGCGCATCTTTCGACGCGGCAGTATGCCCGGCTAGTTCACCGATGGATAGCTTCGATCGGGCTCGATGATTCGGCCTATGGAACACATACCATGCGGCGAACGAAGGCTTCGTTGATCTACCGGCGAACGAAAAATCTCCGCGCCGTGCAGTTGCTCCTCGGACACACGAAGATCGAGAGCACCGTGCGATATCTCGGCATCGAGGTTGACGATGCCCTTGAGATGGCGGAGCAGACTGAAGTTTGATGAGATCGGCCGGCGAGCGGGCGCTTGCCGGCCAACAACGGCCGTCCGAGGACCGACTATCAAAGCGGACATCCGAACTTCGGGTATCCGCCTAGATAAGGATGGCATGTCCGTGCCGTGCAAGCAGAGGTTTCTTTCAAGCCCGAGGTGAGTCGTTTGGTTATTTGATCTGAGTACCGGCCCACTGCGATAATGCCAACGAGCTTACCCGGTGAGCCGTTGCCAACGTCGGCACGCTACCCCCCGGAAGCCTACGGAGGACCGCCGTGTCGCTTGAGAAGACCAAGAAGCAACTAATCGAACTGCTCGAAAACGTCGATAACCAAGTCGTCGCTTTGTCCGGTAAGTGGGGAACGGGAAAGACCCATCTTTGGAACGAGGTCAAGGCGGAATCCCAAGATGTAAAGATCAAGAAGGCGCTCTATGTATCGCTGTTCGGCCTGTCGAGTATTGATCAAGTCAAGCGCAAGCTAATGGAGGGGGCTTTGCCGGACGCGGCGGTGGGCGGCGGCAAGCTTGAGGTCCTTAAGAACCTGTTCACGAGCGGGGTGAAAGCCGCGGCCACCCACTACAAGGCGCTCGCAGCCATCAACGACCTTAACTTGCTGCTCGTCGCGCCACTCGCTTTGAGGGAGAGGGTGATCGTCATTGACGACATCGAACGCAAGCACGCGAAGCTCGGGATCGACGAGATCCTCGGCTTCATTGACGAATATTCCAAGGAATTCGCAACTCGGTTCGTTCTCGTTCTTAACGATGACCAGCTTGCGACAGAGGGCGAGCAGCGGATGCTTTGGACCACGTTTCGAGAGAAAGTGATCGACCAGGAGATCAAGCTCTCGACGACACCAGATGAAGCGTTCTCAATCGCGATCAAGCTCCAGGCATCGCCCAAATACGAGGCAATGCTAAGACCAGCCATCATCGCGTGTGGCCTCACGAACATTCGGATTATTGGGAAGGTGATTCGGGCAGCGAATCAGATCCTCGCGAATAGGGACCTGAGCGACTCGATTCAAGCGCGAGTCGTGCCATCGATGGTTCTCTTCGGAGCTATTCATTACCGAGGGCTGGAGGATGGTCCCGACTTCCAGTTCGCTTTGAACGTCGGAAATCCGGAGTGGTCAACGTTCCTTCGTGATAAAGAAAGCGAGCCCACCGAAGAGGAAAAGCGCGAAGACCGTTGGCGGATGCTCATGAGCGAACTCGGCATCAACTGCTGCGACGATTTCGAGAAGGTGCTCGTGGAGTTCCTGGAATCCGGCCTTTTCGAAAGTGAAAAGGTCCAGGCTATCATCGAACGTTACGTTGGCGAGGMGCAAACCATCGAGGCTCGACAAAGTGTCCGCAACTTCATCCGGAAAGTAATCTGGGACCACCGGGCGGCCGATACGGATCTCATTGCCGAAGCCGCCGGTTTCCCGGCCGTCGCAGGCTTGCTCGATCCATATGTCGCTACGGAACTCCACGGAGTTCTAAGCGAATTGGATGGCGGACAGCATTTGGCTGAGCAGGTGATCCAAGCCTGGATTGCGGCGTTCCGGGCTCGTGGTGGCTCCGCTCCGGAAGACGACAACAACCCGTTTGGCAACCCCTTGCATCCTGACATTCAAGCCACATTCGACAACGTCGTCTCGCAACAACAGGCTCAGGCAACCGTGGTAGAGGCCTGCAACCACATCATCGAACACAGTGGGTGGGGCACGTTGCAAGAAGTTGCCATGAAGCGGGCGACGGCACACGATTTTGAGTCGGCCATCCGAGAAATGAGCATCGACGACTTGCCGAAGTTCATGCGCCGCATGATTCAGATGCGACTCCAACGAGGCACCTACGATCAACACTTCGGTCACGCAACGGACCGCTTCATCGAGGCGTGCCGAGCGATTGCGAACGATCAGAGTCCCGAATCAGCGCGACTGCGCAAGCTGGTGAAGAGGTTGTTCGCCAAAACGGCGCTGGCCATCGAGCTTGAACCCGCACAAGCCGATCAGCCGGCTGGCGACGCCGAGAAGCCTTAAGCAGGGAAAACAGACGAGACATCGGTCCTTAAAACTCGATCGAGAGCAATAGGTCGACAATATCCTCTGCCCCCCGCAAGCCCTGACCAGGCCGCGCCGAGGGCAGAGTGCGGCCAGTAGGAGTCATTCGCTTAGGGCGGCCACTGCGGAACGAACTTTCAGCGAAGGCCGCATCGCCTACTGACTACCGTCCCCAACTTCCAACACCCCACTTCGCGACATGTCATTGCTGAGACGGCCTCTGCTAAGCTCGATCCGACAATTTGAATTACTTGCCTTTGCACGACAATTGGATGAATCAGGCTGTCGCAACGCGTAACTCCTTACGGGAAAATAATGGTCACGGAAGCTGCGCTCAAACTACTCAGGGCCAAGGTCCTCGACGATATGGCGCAATACATGGCGGATTTCCGCACGCCGCCCAAAGGAACTACCGTTGGCGAGCCATGGGGCATCGAGAGAATCTCGCAAGAACTCGACAAAATGCGCAACTTGCTTGTCGAGCCGTATAAGACCCGATATGACTGCGACGACGCCCTCATACCGGCCCAGGACCGGCTGCCGAAAGGCGAACGGAAAGCTTACGTTGTCGCCGAAGACAGTTGCCATCGACTCTTGTTCGATGAGGATGCCGGTGACTTTGTCCTCGTTAAGCAATCGGCCGACGGCACGTGGTGTTCATGGGGCATCCGCGGAGACGCTTCGAGCTCCTTCCTTGCCCGATAGATACATTTCTCCCTATTGATTTCCCGGAATGCACTACGCCGGCGCGCGAATTAAGGCTGAAGCTAGCGGGATCCATTACTTGACTAGTGCGCCCCCTTGGATTGACGAAAGTCGCTTGAGAGTCGGCAATTGCCTCCGGCACCCGCAACGCATCGAGGGCAGCGACCGGCCAGAAGCAGCCATTGCCCATTTGGTCGGCGAGCGACTGCTGTGCAGTCACAAACTGACACTGACTTGGGCGCCAACATTGGTCCAGAATGCCCGGTCGCGAAACMCCTAGCCGTCAAGCGCCAACGGATGATCAAGCCGGCGCGAGCGCACCTAGCCCAACGCCCGAACGTAGTCGTCAACGGACTTAATGGCTTGCAGATCAATACTCCTGCCTTCCCTTTTCGCTCGTTTGATAGCTAGTTGGCCCAGATAGTCCAAGTCCTCGCTCGTAATCGACCAGGCTCCGATGTCTTTGCCGAATTGGTCTTCCGGACGTAGCAACCCAGCGGATACTCTCAAAGCACTGGCCACTTCGTGCCAAAGCTCCAGAACGCGAGCTTGAGAAATACCGCTATCGGCGTAAAAACGGGAATACAAAGCATTCTCATCCAGGATCTCTCTTTCTTGGAAGCTCATTGACGTCCTCTTTCTCGATTTGGCATTCAGCCAGATGGTCCCTATGGTCACCACCAACGCAACAAAGCAGAAGATGAATACTTTCATAGTCGTTTCAGTGTGAACAGGCACTCATTGCACAGTCTGCCGCGCAGTACCCTTCCATTCCAGCAAGGTAGATTCCGTAGCCAATCCAAACCGGAGAGACAACTCGGCCAACGACCCTTGCCGCACCTCCGACAGTTCCGGCTCCCCCTCCGCCCAAACCGTGCGCTAGTGCGCTTGGCACGGTCGTCATCCGACTGGCGCCGCCGAGACCTCTGGGTAAACCTACCATTGCCTTCGGAAAGGTACCGCCAAGTCCAGTAAGGGCAACCTTAAACTCATCGMTGAGTGGGTCATAGGCACGGATGCAATTCGCCAAGCAGTCGAGAAACGTTTGCTGACATCCKGTACCGTTGCATCCTGGCGCCCCCATTGCTGGCGCCTGGGGCACGGGTATTCTCTGAACAGATGATTGCGCATGCGCGTTGCCCACAAGCGCTCCGAGCCAAGACTTGATCAAACTCCACATCCGCTGCCATATTCTCGCGCTCTTCACATTGCCTGAGTGATCAGTTGTCTKAGCAGTGGAGAACGGACTAATGGTACTGACCGTTTCGGTTACTTCCGGTTGCAGTAAAAATGCCCTTAGGTGATGTGCATCGTCATATTCATAGCCGATGTAGGAGCCCTCCGGTCCGCGTACCGCCGTCAGGAACCCCAGTGCATCGTATTCATATCTGACCGTCTTTCCGGCGACGTCATATCGCATGATCTGTCCACGAGAGTTGTACTCATATTGCTGATGATTTCCATCGGCATCTATGGCCTCCAACACTCGGCCTGCAGAGTCATATCGCAATGCTTGGCCAGTTTTCCCCTCTGGGGTCGTCACACTCGATAGATTTCCCAGTGGATCATAGGTAAAAGCCCATTGACCAGTGGCGTTTCCATCGACAGATTCCACTGTCGACGCAAGAAGCCCTTGCTCGTTATAGGTCCATATGGACCTGGCGATCGATCCTGCTGGTGCGCCGCTCGTGCCCTGGCTTCCGTTGCTGTCCGACGTTGGATACCGTGCGTAGCTGGTTACGCGACCGTTCGCATCATATTCAAAGCTATCGATCCTGCCTGGTGCGGCGGCTTTGATAGGTAGGTTCCACGTCGGATGCCACTCAGTCGTCGTGGTCTTCGCGTCGGCCGTACCGTAGYCCTCKATGCGTTGCGTTTCGCGGCCCTGCGCGTCGTAGCTGTAGCGGGTATCGCTGCCGTCACGGTCGACCGTGCGGCCGACGTTGTTGCCGGCGTCGTATTGGATCGTGTTGAACGGACCGCCGATGGGACTCGACCCGGACGCGCCGGACGGCTGCCGCAGCTTACCCGAAAGTTGGTACGTGAAACTTCGCGTCAGTCCATTGCCGTC
>NZ_JBFTLH010000040.1:0-10299 GCF_056396345.1 Cupriavidus sp. 05T42 | reverse complement strand
GTGGCGTTCGACATGGTGGTTTCTCCGGTAGCTAAAGGTTGATTCGTTCAGTTTTATTGCTTTTCGCTGTTCGCCGTTGTTTTGTTGTGGCGTTGCGATGGGATGAACTATACGGGGCGATAAGTGACGTAAATCCGCTGAAGTCTCACGTAGTTATTCAAATTTTTTGAAATTAGATCTCTCTACGCCGCCGCGCGACCCCCGGGGCATGTCTACCCCACTTCCCGGGGCTCAATGTCAGGCCCTGCCGGACGTTATCGATCTCATGTCTTTCCCTCATCCGATAAAAACAGGAGAAACCATGGGTCGTCGTTACCTCGCCGGGCTGCTGCTGGCCGTTACCGCCCTCGCGGGTTGCGCAGTGGTACAGAAGCCGATTCCGGCCACCAGCGCGCTGTTCGAGAACAAGGAGAAGACCGTCGCGGTCGCCCTCGAGAAGCTGCCCGAGCCGAACCAGGTCATGCTGGGCGCGCAGGGCATCCTGGACTACGCCATCAACCGGGCCAACGCCAAGGCCATCGTCGACCGCCTGCAGAAGCAGGATTTCTCGAAGGTGAGCGGCCTGCCCAAGGAATTCGCCCAGGGCCTGGAATCGCGCCAGATCAAGGTCGTGATGATCGAGGAGCCGATCGATACGGAGTCCCTCTCCAAGTTCACGGAGGGCTCGGGCGATGGCGTGGCGCTGCGTGACTATCGCCCGCTGGCCCGGAAGTACAAGGCGGACAAGCTGCTGCTGGTGAGCGCCACCTCGCTGGGCACGGTCCGAAACTACTACGGCTTCCTGCCGCTGACCCCGCCGACGGCCCTGATCTCCCTGACCGGACAGCTGGTGGACCTGTCGACCAACAAGCTCGAATGGTATGAAAGGGTGGAAAACCACAATCCCGCCAAGGGCGACTGGGACCAGGCCCCGGAATATGAAAACCTGATGGGCGCCGTGGACGAAGGCACCCGCGCGGCCACCTCGCAGCTGCGTGGCGCGTTCTTCATGGAACGGGCCGCACCGGCGGTGCCGAAGGTGGCGGGTACGGCGGCGGCGGGATCGGCGCAGTAAAAACCCCCGCTGGAAAGCAAAAACGGCCGCGAGAGATCGCGGCCGTTATTTCTTGGGGCGCTGGACTGTCGCGCCCCGGTCGCCTCGCGCTCGAACTCGCGGATCACCGGGTTGCCGAGGATCGCATCCCTTCCCGCATCGATCAGGCGATCAATGTCCGCCTCGGGCAGGCGAAGCCTGGTCGGTACATCGCTCAGACTTGCAGCACGCGCCTTGTCGAGGGAATCGAACGAGATCCGCGTGACGAAGAATTCGACGGCGTCGCACCGCCAGTCCGGGCTGCTTGCGGCGATTTCCTGTTGCCGGGCATCCGGCATGGCGCCGCTGCGAACCCGAGGGCGGCATCCTGCAATCTGCCAGCTGGACACTCTATGAACAGTTGCGCTTCGACACGACCGGCATTCGCAGTTTCGATTGGGGAACCTATCCAATCATGCGGGTCTCGGCGGTACCCCACGCAGGTCAATGTGCCTCTGATCGATCGTCCAGGCGCACCATTCCCGGGGCGTGGCGGAAGCCGCGATGGGCCCGACCGCCGGTGCCATCGGCAACGCACTGGTCGATGCCACGGGCGTGAGGCTGCGCGATATGCCACTGGGCGGCGAGACGCTGCAGGCCAGGATCGCGCCCTAAGTACCGAGGGAGGCGTTGCATCCCGCGCAACGCTGATTTGCTCCCCGTTGTGATTCAAATTGCGCTTTCCGGCGCCTAAGCTCTCCCCATTGCAACCTGTCCCTCAACGCCATGGAATCCACAACTTCCCCCCTCATGCCCGGCGCCGCGCCTGCGCCAGCCCCGATGTCCGGCGCGCTGGTCGCGCTGTTTTCGCTGTGTGCCGGCGTGCTGGTTGCCAACCTCTATTACGCCCAGCCCATCATCGAGATGATTGCGCCGACGGTGGGGCTGTCGGCCCAAAGCGCCAGCGTCATCGTGTCGCTGACCCAGATCGGCTATGCCGTCGGTCTGTTCTTTCTGGTGCCGCTGGCAGATCTGCACGAGAACCGGCGCCTGCTGCTGATCAGTGGCGTGGCCGCCGCCATCAGCCTTGTGGGCGCCGCCACCGCGTCGCAGCCAGGACTGTTCCTGCTGGTGTCGCTGTTGCTTGGCCTGAGCTCCGTGAGCGTGCAGATACTGATTCCGCTGGCGGCGCACCTTGCGCCCGAAGCGCTGCGTGGGCGCACCGTGGGCACGATCATGGGCGGCCTGCTCTCCGGAATCCTGCTGTCCCGGCCATTGTCGAGCCTGCTGGCACAGGCCTTCGGCTGGCGTGCGGTGTTCTTTATCGCCGCCGCGATGACGCTGGCGACGGTGGCCATCATCGCAGCGACGATTCCGCGCCGCATGCCCGAGCATCGCGGCACCTATGGCGGCCTGCTGGTTTCCCTGTGGCATCTGTTCACGCGCTATGCGGTGCTGCGCCAGCGCTCGCTGTACCAAGCGCTGCTGTTTGCCGCGTTCAGCCTGTTCTGGACTGCCGCACCCCTCGAGCTGGTCAGCCACTATGGCCTCTCGCAATCGCAGATTGGCGTCTTTGCACTGGTTGGCGCGCTGGGCGCTGTGGCGGCACCGATCGCCGGCCGGCTGGCGGATTCGGGCCATACGCGCATCGCCTCTTACCTGGCGATGATCGCTGCTGTCATCAGTTTCCTTCCCGGAATGGTCGGCGGCACAGGCGGCGTCTATTGGCTTGCATTGACCGGCATCGTGCTCGACTTTGCCGTGCAGATGAACATGGTGCTGGGTCAGCGTGCGATCTATGCGCTCGATGCCACCAGCCGTGGACGCCTGAACGCGCTGTACATGACCGCCATCTTCGCCGGGGGCGCGGTGGGATCGGCCGTCGCCAGCGTGCTCTACACGCATATCGGCTGGTCCGGCATCGTCGCGACGGGCAGTGGTCTTGCGCTGGTCTCGCTGCTGGCCATGGCCCTCGCTTCGCGCCGCTGAGCAGCTCGCTCCTTCTTCGAACCATTCATTGACCGGAGTCATCATCATGACATCCCTTCTGTTCTCGCCCATCACAATCGGGCAGCTGCAACTGACTCACCGCGTCGCCATGGCGCCATTGACGCGCTCGCGCGCTGGCCAGCCCGGTAATGTGCCCAATGCCATGAATGTCGAGTACTACCGGCAGCGCGCCTCAGCGGCACTGATCATTACCGAGGCCACCCAGATCTCGCAGCAAGGCCAGGGCTATGCGTGGACCCCTGGGATCTACACCGCCGAGCAGGTCGAGGGCTGGCGTGCCGTGGCGGACGCCGTCCATGCCGAAGCTGGCCGGATCTTCCTGCAACTGTGGCACGTTGGCCGGGTTTCGCACCCGTCGTTTCAACCCGGCGGCGCGCTGCCGGTGGCGCCGAGCGCGCTCCCGGTGCCCGGCAAGACGTTCATCGTCGACGCCGACGGGAACGGCGTGTGGGGCGACATCCCGACGCCACAGGCACTGACCGTGGAGGGTATCGCGGCGATCGTGCATGACTACCGCCGGGCCGCGCACAATGCCATGGAGGCGGGCATGGACGGCGTGGAAATCCATGCGGGAAATGGCTATCTGCTGGACCAGTTCATCAACTCTGACAGCAACCTTCGCACCGACGCCTATGGCGGCGGCATCGAGAACCGCGCGCGCCTGCTACTGGAGGTGGTGGACGCCGTGACGGCCGAGATCGGTGCGGAGCGCGTGGGCGTGCGGCTCACGCCGATGGGCCGCTTCATGGGCATGGGCGATGCCACGCCTGAGGCCACGTTCGCCTACATCGCACGCCGCCTCAACGACGAGTCGCTGGCCTATTTGCACCTGGTGGAGCCGGCGATGGTCGGTACGGTCAAGGACGAGGCGGCTGACCCGCGCTGGGATGCCATCATGCGCAGGATGCGTGCCGAATTCCACGGGGTGCTGATGGTGGCTGGCGGCTACGACGGCGCCTCCGCAGAACGTGCGATTACCGACGGGCGCGCGGACATCGTCGCGTTCGGACGGCCGTTCATCGCCAATCCCGATCTGCCCCGCCGTCTCCAGACCTCGGCGGCGCTGAATGCCGCCAATCCGGCGACGTTCTTTGGCGGCACGACTGTCGGCTACACCGACTATCCGGCACTTGCCTGAGTCATTCCTGGCGGCGTGTCGGCCCGGGCAATGTCGCCAGGAATGTCAGGAACGCGGCAATCCGCCGCGAGCCGCGCTGGTTCGGCAGATACAGCGCAGAGATGGCGGAGCTTGTCTGGTCAGGATTGACAGACCATGCGTCAAACAACGGCGTCAGCCGACGATTGTCGATATCGTCATCGACGAGCCAGTCCGGCAACAGGCCGATGCCCCCGCCCGCCAGCGCGATCTCGCGTAATACCTCGGCGTTGTTGCTGCGGAAATGGCCATTGACCGGAACTGTCGTCTCACTGCCGTCCTGGCGAAAGGTCCACACCTGATCCCGCGCGCCATAGCTGAATCGCAGACAGCGATGATGGAGCAACTCGCCGGGCTCAGCGGGCACACCCTGGCTCTCCAGATAGGCCGGGCTAGCCACCACGCGACGGCGGAAGCTGCCGATCTCCCGCGCGATKACACTATCGTAAGACGCCGGGCTGCCCAGCCGGACGGACAGGTCAATCCGCTCGCCGATCAGGTCGACGATGTCGTCGGTCAGCGTCACCTCGACCTCGAGTTTCGGAAACTTCGCCAGCCAATCGCCAAGATAGGGGGCGATGCATCGCCGCCCAAACGCCACGGGTAGCGATACGCGCAAGCGCCCAACCGGCTCCTCGCCCCGATCCGCAATCAACGCGTCGGCTTCCTCCACGGCATCCAGAATCTTCCGGGCCTGCTGGTAATAGGCTGCGCCGGCCTCCGTGACCGTGATGAGCCGCGTGGACCGATTCAGCAAGACCGCCCCCAGTGATGCCTCAAGGCCGTCGAGCGCGCGCGTGACCGACGATGTGGCCAGCTCCAGGCGTCGTGCTGCGGCGGAGAAGCCCTTCGCATCCACGGTTTCCACGAACATCTTCAGTGCAAGCAGCTTGTCCATCTTCCAGGGATGATCGATTGATAACGATTGGTCATTCGGGAAGCGTGATGCAGATCGCGATATGAACTATGCGACACGCTCGCGTTCCGGCAGATGATGCCACTCCTTGATCCGACCTGCTTTGTGAGCCAGGCGCGACACCGCGCGGAAGCTCGTCGAATCAGGGTAAGTCCCACCCGTCCCGCCCCTTGGCCTGTCGCGCCTTCCGCCCTATCATTTATCAACCGATCACTGATCGATCGATAATTTAAAGGAGGCGACGATGGCACTGACCAAACTTGCGCATTTTTCCATTCGCACCACCGACCTGGAACGGTCCTGCGCGTTCTACGGACGCGTGCTGGGCTTCCGGCGTGGCTACCGCCCCCCGTTCGATTTTCCCGGCGCCTGGCTCTATATGGGCGACGACGAGCGTGACTACGGATGCGTGCACATCATTGGCATCGATCCCGCCAATCCTTCGGGGCTGGCGGCCTACCTCGGCGACAAGTCCCTGCCCGCATCCGGCACCGGCACCGGCACGCTCGACCACATCGCCTTCCTGGCCACTGGCGTCGCGCAGATGTGGAACACCCTCCGCGCCGAGGGCATCGCCTGGCGTGACCGCACCGTCCCGAGCCTTGGCCTCCATCAGGTCTTCATTGAGGATCCTTCGGGCGTCACGATCGAGCTCAACTACCCATCCACCGAGGTGGAGGGCCTGGCATTGCCGCATCCGGCGCAAGCTACAACGGGAGTCGAGGCATGAAATCCGCACTGCAAAGGCAACCCAGGGCGATCGTCGTCGGCGGATCGCTCGGCGGTCTGTTTGCCGCCAGCATGCTTCAGCGCGAAGGCTGGGAGGTCGAGGTCTTCGAGCGGACACCCGAAGCGTTGACCGGGCGTGGCGCCGGAATCGTCACGCACCCGGAACTGTTCGAGGCACTGGCCACCGCCGGCGTGGTCGTCGACGACAGCATTGGCGTTCACGTCGATACCCGGGTCACACTCGCCCGCGATGGCGCTGTGGTATCGGATCGCCAGATGCCCCAGACATTGACGGCCTGGGGCAAGATGTATGACGTGCTGGGCAAGGCGTTTTCCGGCGCCTATCGCACCGGCGCAACCGTGACCGCGGTCGATTCTCATGCCGACCATGCGGTCGTCACGCTGCAGGACGGCTCGACGCACCGGGCCGACATGGTCATTGCCGCCGACGGCTTCCGCTCGGGGGTACGCGAACAGCTACTGCCTTCGGTCGGCCTGGAGTACGCCGGATATGTTGCCTGGCGCGGGCTGGTCGATGAGGCCGATATTTCGCCCGGCACGCACGCGGCCATTTTCGACAAGTTTGCCTTCTGCCTGCCGGCTCACGAGCAAATCCTTGGCTATCCGGTGGCGGGCGACGGCAACAGCATCGCGCCGGGCCGCCGCCGCTACAACTTCGTGTGGTATCGCGCCACGCGCGAGGAAGACGAACTCCCTGACCTGCTGACCGACGTTGCAGGCAAGACCTGGGCCAATGGCATTCCGCCGAGCCTGATCCGCCCCGAGGTGCTCGACGACATGGAAAGCGCCGCATCCGATCTGCTGGCGCCGCAGTTCGCGGAAATCGTCACGAAGACCCCCCAACCGCTATTCCAGCCGATCTTCGACCTGACCGTGCCTCGCATGGCTTTCGGCCGAATCGCGCTGCTGGGCGACGCCGCGTTCGTGGCTCGCCCGCATTGCGGCATGGGTGTCACGAAAGCGGCCGGCGACGCCATCGCACTGGTCCACGCGCTGGCCGGACATCCGTCCGTCGAAACGGCGCTCGAGGCGTACAGCACCGAGCGCGTCCAGGTAGGCCGGGCGGTCGTCGAGCACGCACGCCATCTGGGGGCCTATATGCAGGCGCAACTCAAGGGTGAACAGGATCGCGAGATGGCCGAACGCTATCGGACGCCCGAGGCAGTCATGCGCGAGACCGCCGTCTCACGGCGCTTCTGACCTACGCCGCAAAACAACGTACCGGAGACAACATCATGCCCCAAGCCGCCGCCTATCCAATCCATCTTGATCTTGCCGAAACGGACCCGCCCGTGGTCCCGCATCCCCTCCTGAGCGAGCCAGGCTTCGCGCGTCTGCAGCGCGCGCGCCGTCGTTTTTCCTGGTCGCTCACCGCCGCGATGCTGGCGGTCTACTTCGGCTTCATTCTCACCCTGGCCTTTCGTCCGGACCTGCTTGCTGCGCCGCTGACAGCAGGCCAGCCGATGAGCGTCGGCATACCCATCGGGTTCGGCATGTTCGCCTTCACCTTCGCACTGGTGGCCATCTATGTGTATCGCAGCAACACCGTCTACGACAAGATGATTGCGCAGATCCGCGAGGGAGAACCGTCATGAACCGCGCCTTGATTGCAGCTTCCCTCCTGCTTGCGCCGCTTGTCGCGGCCACTCCCGCCCTGGCGGCCACGCCACCGGTCGGGCAGGGCCTGAACCTGATCGCCATTGCCATGTTCGTCGCGTTTGTCGCCGCCACACTGGTCGTGACACGCTGGGCGGCCAAGCGCAACCACAGCGTGGCCGACCACTACGCTGCCGGCGGCAAGATCACGGCCATGCAGAATGGCTGGGCGATTGCCGGCGACTACATGTCTGCCGCATCGCTGCTCGGCATTTCGGCGCTGGTCTTTACCAGCGGCTACGACGGCCTGATCTATTCCATCGGATTCCTGGCCAGTTGGCCCATCATCCTGTTCCTGATCGCCGAACCCCTGCGCAATCTGGGGCGCTACACGCTGGCCGATGTGCTGTCATACCGGCTCAGGCAGCGGCCTATCCGCGGCTTCTCGGCATTGAGTTCGATCGTGATCGTGCTGCTGTACCTGGTCTCGCAGATGGTGGGCGCCGGCAAGCTCGTGGAGCTGCTGTTCGGCTTCAACTACACCTCGGCGGTGGTCCTGGTCGGCGTGCTGATGGTGGTCTACGTGTTCTTCGGGGGCATGCTGGCCACGACTTGGATCCAGATCATCAAGGCCGTCATGCTGCTGGCCGGTTGCGCCTTCATGGCCTTCATGGTCATGCGCCACTTCGGCTTCAGCCTGAATACCCTGTTCGAGCACGCCATCACCGCACATGGCAAGCACGACGCCATCATGCGTCCCGGCGGCCTGGTCTCGGATCCGGTGTCAGCCGTGTCGCTGGGCCTGGCGCTGATCTTCGGCACTGCCGGCCTGCCGCACATCCTGATGCGCTTCTTTACCGTCAGCAACGTCAAGGCCGCGCGCAAGAGCGTGCTCTACGCCACCGGCATCGTCGGCATGGGCTACGCCATGATCATCGTGATCGGCTTTGGCACGATCGCGCTGGTCGCCCAGGATCCGCTGTACCACAACAGCGCCGGCGCCGTGATTGGCGGGGTCAACATGGTGGCCGTGCATCTTGCTCATGCGGTGGGTGGAAACGTCTTCCTCGGCTTTATCTGTGCGGTGGCGTTCTCGACGATCCTGGCCGTGGTTGCCGGGCTGACGCTGGCGGGCTCCTCCGCCATCTCGCACGACCTCTATGCGACGGTGATCCGCCAGGGCAAGGCGTCCGACAAGGACGAGATGCGGGTGTCGCGTATGACGACGCTGGTGCTGGGTGTGCTGTCGATCCTGCTCGGCATCCTGTTCGAGAAGCAGACCATCGCCTTCATCGTCAGCCTGACATTCTCGATCGCCGCCAGTTCCAATTTTCCCGTGCTGCTGCTGTCGATCTACTGGCGCGGGCTGACCACGCGCGGCGCGGTCGTCGGCGGCATGCTCGGACTGATCACGGCCGTAGTACTGACGATCCTGAGCCCGACCGTCTGGGTGCAGGTGCTGGGGCACGCCTCGGCCATCTATCCGTACGAATATCCGGCCCTGTTCTCCATGCTGGTGGCATTTGCCGGCATCTACGTATTCTCGGTGACCGACCGGTCGGCACGGGGGGCATGGGAACGCGCGGCGTATCAGAATCAGCGCGTGGATTGTGAGCTGGGCCTCGGCAGGAAGACCGTTAACTAGGCTGCAGCCACCATCGGGAGCGGGCGGCGCAGACCTTCTGCAGTCGCCCATCTTCCCATTTATCGGTCGATTGGTAGAATCCGGACATCATCGGCATCGCATTGGCGAGAGAGAACGTCATGGACTCAGGTACTGGATCGACCACGGAAGAGCCGCCCGTCAAGTCTGCGCGACGGCTGCTGCCCGAGGAACGCGAGAAGCAGATCGTCGAAAAGGCGATCGAACATTTCACCCGAAACGGCTTTGGCGGCAGTACCCGGGAGCTGGCCCGACAGATCGGTGTGACGCAACCCCTGCTCTATCGTTATTTCGAGAGCAAGGAAGCCCTCATCGAGCGCGTGTACAACGAGGTCTTCCAATGGCGTCCTGACTGGGATCGGCAAATCACCGACCGCTCGATGCCACTGGCGGAGCGGCTCCATGCTTTTTACCTCGACTATTCATCGGTGATCCTCCGCGAAGAATGGATCCGGCTGTTCATCTTTGCCGGCCTGACGCACGAAGGCATCAACAAGAAGTACCTCGGCAAGCTGCGCAGCAAGGTCTTCCTGCCTGTGCTGGCCGAAGTCAGGGACGCATTCGGGATTGAGGCACCGCGCAAAGCTGAAGAGACTGAGGCGGAGATCGAGATGATCTGGAGCCTGCACGCGGCCATCTTCTATATCGGCGTCCGCAAGTGGATCTACGGTCTCAAGGTCCCGACCGACATGGACGCCATGATCCGTCAGAAGGTAGACATGTTCCTGCATGGCGCCCCGGCGGCAATGCGCGCATTGCGCGCAAGCGCTGGATAAACAAACCGCTGGGTCATCATGGCGCAAACCGCCAGTGTTCCAGCCAGCATACCGAGGGACGAAGAGGTGTGCGCGTGAGAGGAGAACCCCGTCGCGAAGGCGACGGCAGCCATTTCCAGCTTACGACCAAGTTTGTGATTGCATGTCATTGCGGCTACCGTTTTTTGCCTGTGCCCAGTCAGGGTGGCCCGGCTCTTGATGCCGCGCCACCCACCTTGGATATCAGTATTCGGTCACCGGCGCATGCACCGGSGCGATCGACGCGTGCGGSGTCTGCGTGCGCTGCGCGGCCTTGTGGACCATCGTGTAGGCGTAGTCGATGCCCATGCCGTAGGCGCCCGAGTGTTGCTTGGCCAGGCCGGTCACGGCGTCGTACGTTTCCTTGTTCTTCCAGTCACGCTGCCATTCCAGCAGCACCTG
>NZ_JBFTLH010000039.1:0-11513 GCF_056396345.1 Cupriavidus sp. 05T42 | reverse complement strand
GGGTTCGGGCACGGGCGGCGCAGGCGCGGCCGGCGGCACGGGCACCTCGACGGCAGTGGGCGGCACGGCCACGGGCTCGGGCGGCGCCGGCGGCGCAGGCACGGGCGGTGCGGCAACGGCCACGGCTKGCGCGGCAACGGCCTCGGGCGGCGCAGGCGGCGCGCAAACCAGCACTGCCGGCAACGGCGGCACGGGCGGCGCGGCGGCCAATGGCAGCGCCACATCGTCGGCCTCGAACGGTAGCGCCACGGCCGGCAACGGCGCTGTGGGTGCCGCATCGGGCACGGGCGGTGCAGGCGGCGCCGGTGGCGTGGGCAATGGCGGCGCGGGCGGTACCGGCAACGGTGCAGTGGGCGGCGCTGGCGGCAACGGCGGCTACAACGTCGTCGATGCTGGCGCCTTCAACATGTCCAACACCATGACCAGCGTCGGGCAATCCGCCGCAGGCGTCATGATCGCCAGCCAGAACAGCGGCATGGCGTCGCTGGTGCAGCAAAGCGTCAACGTCCAGGCGAACGTGAATGCCGGTCGCTAAGTCCGAGTGAGTCCTCCGGCTTCGGCCGGAGGCTTGCACGGTTGGCATTCGAGATGACGGGTATCCCGGCGCCTGCAAGGGCCGGGATGCTTGTCTGTCGAGGTGCCTGGGAGGTCCGATACCGTGGCCCGGATGGGAGCCGCGAGGTCGGAACAAGAGGGAGACGCACCATGTGTTCGCATCGCTCCGCTGTCATGGCAGTCACGACAGCTCTCCTGGCCTGGCCGTTCGCCCAGGCTGTAGCAGGACCACCGACCGCCGAGGCATCGGCCGTGGCGGTGGCCAGCAGTGAATCGGGCGCAGCCACCGCGGTGGCCGGCGCAGCGGCAAGCGTCACGGCGGTCAAGCCGGACGCGGCACCCAGGAACAATCTGTTCGGCACCACGGCACGCGCGGTTGGCAGCGACAAGCTGGACGGCGTACGCGGCGGCTCCGAACTCGTCGTCAACGACATGCGCCTGCACGGCACCGTGGCGGACAACGCCGCCATCAACACGCTGTCTGGCAGCAACATCGTTTCCGATGGCGCGTTCTCGAACGCGGCGGGCTTGCCCACCGTGATCCAGAATTCGGGCAATAACGTGCTGATCCAGAACGCGACCATCCTCAACGTCCAGTTCAAATGATCATGCGCCGCCTGTTGCTGGCCGCCGCTACCGTGGCGGCGACGCTGGGGAGCTTCTCCGCTGCCCGCGCCGACTACATCAACGTGCCCGCCGACGGCGGCAAGAACTACTACGTGCCGGTCACCAGCCTCCGCGAGGCCCGGTATCGCACCACCATCCGCCAGCAGTTCGACTTCAGTTGCGGCTCGGCCGCCATCGCGACGCTGCTGACCTACCAATACGGCTACCCGGTCACGGAGCAGGTGGTCTTTGCCAACATGTACGTCAACGGCGACCAGGCCAAGATTCGGGCCGAAGGGTTCTCGCTGCTCGACATGAAGCGCTTTCTGGAGTCGCGCGGGTTMCTGGCCGATGGCTACGAACTGCCGCTCTCCAAGCTGGAGGAAACGCAGGTACCGGCGATCGTGCTGATCGTCGAGAACGGCTATCACCACTTCGTCGTGGTGAAGGGCGTGAAGGGCAACCGCGTGCTGATCGGTGATCCGGCACGTGGCACGCGCGCGCTGGAGCGGGAGCATTTCGAGCGGATCTGGGACAGCCAGCTGCTGTTCGTGATCCACAACCGCACAGAAAACGCGCGCTTCAATCTGGTGTCCGACTGGCGCGTCGCGCCCTCGGGCCCCTACTCTTCGGGGATCAACCGCGACAGCCTGTATTTCACCGTCATGCCCAAGCATGGCGTGAACGATTTCTGAGTCGAGGAGCAGTCATGGTCCTGACAACCGCTTCACCCGCACTCCGGCGCAGAGCCGGCAGTGCGGCGGCGATGGCCCTGCTGGGCGCGGGTCTGGCCTGCGCCGGCAATGCCTACGCCGACATGGGTGCGCCCATGCCCGATACGGCAATCGACATCGCGCTGAGCGCGACCGCCGACGTCCCTACCGTGCCCGCAGCGCCGGAACTCCCGGCCGTGGCCGTGTCCCATGCCATCGATCTGCCAGCGATGCCCACGCAAGTGGAGCTGGCCGCCGATATCCCCGTGCCGCCGCCCGTTGAACGCGTGGCGGCACCTTCCGTTAACCCCGTTGTCCCTGTTGCCCAAGCGCCTGCGTCCGAGGGACCGGTGGCCAGGGCCCCCACGGCGAAGCACCGCGCAGCCGAGGATCCGCTGGCAAAGGCCATGACCGTTGCCACGCGCGACCCCGACGCGCCGGTGACCGATGCACGCGGCGGCATGGCCAAATGGAAACCGGTGGCGCAGGCGCGGCTCGACAAACAGCGTGGCGGGTTTGACGTGGCCGGCCTGCAGGTCAGCTTCGGCATCGACCGCGCGGTCTTCGTCAACGGCGCGCTGGCCGTGGCCACCAGCATCAACATTCCCGATGTAAGCCGCATCACGGCGGCGCAGGCGCAGCAGCTGCAAGCCACGCTGGGCGGCGTGGCGGCTGCCGTAGCCAACGCCAACAACGCCGCCACCGGCGCCGTGGCAGCCGCCAATGCCGCGGCCGCCAATGCACAGGGTGCGGCGGGCGCGGCGGGGCAGTCGGCCACCGCCACGGCCAATGGCGCGGCCGCCAGCGCCCAGGGCGCGGCAGGCACGGCCCAGGCAGCGGCCAACGCAGCCGCGCAGGGTGCCAATGCCACGGCGCAGGGCGCGGCGGGCATGGCCTCGCAGGCCGTGGCCACGGCCACCGGCACGGTGACCACCAATGGCCTGTCGAACGTCGTGCAGAACGGCGCAGGCAATACGGCCAACGTTGGTGCGATGGCGAACATGCCGAGCACGGTGATCCAGAATACGCTTAACAACCAGAGCATCCAGAGCCTGATGACAATCAACGCCAGCGTGAACACGCTGGCGGCGTTCCGCACGCAGATGGCAAATACTGCGCTGAACAGTGTCATCCAAAGGACAGCCAGCATGAGGTAAGTCGCGAATACGCGGACAAGCGGTACAGGTTGCGGGCTCCTGCGAGACAGCCCGCCGTCCCCGGGGGAGGAAGACGTCATGAAGAAGCGTTCGCTGCAGGGCATCCGTTTTGCCGGCTGCTCGACGATGCTGTTGCTGGGCGGCATGAGCCACGCCCAGACACCGCCGGACGCGGGGCCACCGGCCGCCGCCCGGCTGGAGACGCTGCAGAAGGAACTGACCGAACAGTCMCGGCAGCTCGAAGCCATGAAGCGCGCGCTGGCGGAGCAGGAAGCCACCATCCGCGAGCTGCGCAATACCATCAGCCCCGACTCCCTCGCGCGCAAGCGCGGCGGCCAGCGTACCGGCGCCGATGTGTCCACCAACTCGGCTGCTGCGGCCGCCGGCAGCAGCGCCACCCAGATCAACAACACGGTGCAGCAGGGCATGCAGCAGCAGGCCCAGCAGCAGCCTGCCGGTCCGGGCGATCCGCAGAACCAGGCCCCGCCAGACAACGTGGCGCAGGGCGCCCAGCAGGGCGAGTCCCTCGCCGGCGCCGAGGAGCCGGTGGGCCGCGCGCCGGTGTCGGACGGCCGTCCGCCCGAGATCGCCCCGATCTTCGACCAGCCTGGCGTGCTGACGGCCCAGGGCAGCCTGGTGGTGGAACCGAGCTTCCAGTACGGCTATTCGTCGAACAACCGCGTGGCGCTGGTCGGCTACACGGTGATCCCGGCCGTGCTGATCGGCCTGATCGATGTGCGCGAGGTGAAGACCACCACCTACCTCAGCGCGGTGGCGTTCCGCTACGGCCTGACCAAGCGGCTCGAGATCGAAGCCAAGGTCCCCTACGTCAGCGCGAAGTCGCAGACCGTGAGCCGGGAAGTCTTCACCGGCAGCGCGTTCGACAACGTGTTCAACTCCAGCGGCAACGGCCTGGGCGACGTGGAGGCGACGCTGCGCTACCAGCTCAACTACGGCAACGAGAAGATGCCGTACTTCATCGGCTGGCTCCGCTACAAGTCGAATACCGGGAAAGATCCGTTCGAAGTGGTGACCGATTGCGTGACGCGCTGCGTCAGCAATACCACCGGCACCGGCCTGCCGCTGGGCATGCCGACGGGTACCGGCTTCCAGGCGATCCAGCCGGGCGTGACCTGGCTGCTGCCGACCGATCCGGCGGTGTTCTTCGGCACCTTCAGCTACCTGCACAACTTCGCGCGGGACAACGTCAGCCGCACCGTGCTGAACGGCCAGACCGAGTCGCTGGGCAAGATCGCCCCGGGGGACATCTTCCAGTTCAACTTCGGCATGGGCCTTTCGCTGAACGAGCATGCTTCGTTCAGTATCGGCTATGACCAGAGCATCATCTGGCCGACCAAGCAGAACGGGCAGACCATTCCGGGCTCGGTGCGCATCACGCAGGGCACGCTGCTGGTGGGCTACTCGTACCGCTTCAGCCCACGCTACACGCTGAACCTGTCGGTGGGTGCCGGCCTGACCCGCGACACGCCGGACCTGACTGTCACGCTGCGCCTGCCGATCACATTCTGACGCAGGCAGATAGCGCGAGGTGACGCGCGGCGCGCATGCGCGATGTTTCAAGCRCGCGTCACCACGGAGCGTGCCGCAGCGCGCCTTGCAACCGGTCTGCGAACGGAGTAGAACGAACCTATCCCGTCCCGCACCGACGGATACCCAAGCCGGGGCGGCCTGAGCCTGAAGAGGAGACTAGCCATGCGCAAACGCATCTTCTGGTTGTTGCCCGACCTGCCAAGCGCCCGCCGCACCATGGACGACTTGCTGCTGGCCCGCATCGAGAATAGCCACATCCATTTCGTGGCGCGCGATGGGTCAGACATGACCGGATTGCATGAGGCGAACCTGTTCCAGACCTCCGACATCGTCCACGCCGCCGAGATGGGGCTGATGGTGGGCGGTGGCGTGGGGATCGTGGCCGGTGTGGTGGTGGCGATGTTCCCTATCGTCAGCGACACGCCGCAGTGGGGCCTGGTCGGCGTGCTGGCCGTGCTGGGCGCGGTGTTCGGGGCCTGGGCCTCGAGCATGATCGGCAGTTCGGCCCCCAACAGCCGGCTGCGCGCCTTCGAGAAGGACATCGAGGACGGCAAGCTGCTGCTGATGGTGGACGTGCCGCGTGGCCGCATCGAGGAAATCGAGATGCTGCTCCAGCGCGCCCATCCGGAAGCCCGCTTCGCCGGGATGGACCCCGCAGTGCCGGCGTTCCCCTGAGCCCTTCCTGGGCCCTTTGCGGAACGCTTCGCTGCATTGCAACGCTTAGCCTGCGCGCCCCCGTGGCGCGCCCCGGCGCACGGCTTGTCGTGCGCCACGCTGCGGCCACACCCGCGCCGCCACCCGGAGCTTTACAGGCAAACGGTGTGCTGCCGCAGCAACACCCCTCCCGACCCTCCCCATCTGGATGTTTGAACATTTACCCCCGTTGAGGTAAGTTGCGGGCATCGCACGGCCGTCCTCACGGGGCGCGCCGCGCGCCGCAGCGGCAAAAAATTACTAGTCAGCCAGCAGCTTTTGGAGGGGTCACAATGAACGCAAGGAGCTTTGCGTGCGGCATGCTTGCCGCCACGCTGGGGTTTGTCGCGCCCGTGGCGGTGCACACCGCGCACGCGGAACCGGGGATCAGCAAGGGCACCATCCGCATCGGCCAGTCGGCCGGCGTGACCGGCCCGGTAGCCGGCTCGGTCAAGGAGCAGATCGCCGGGGCGCAGGTCTACCTGAAGACCGTCAACGCCAACGGCGGCGTGGCCGGGCGCCGCATCGAGCTGGTGACCTACGACGATGGCTTCGACGCCAAGCGCACCCCGGACAACGTCCGCAAGCTGATTGCCGAGGACAAGGTCTTCGCGCTGTTCATGGTGCGCGGTACGCCGCAGAACGAGAGCATCCTGCCGATCATCGGCGCGGAGAAGGTGCCGCTGGTGGCCCCGCTGACCGGCGCCATCACACTGCATCGCCCGGTCAACCGCTATGTGTTCAACGTGCGCGCCAAGTACCAGGACGAAGTGGCCCGCGCCATCAACCACCTCGCCACCTCCGGCATGAGCCGGATCGCCATCTTCTACGCCAACGACGGCTTCGGGCAGGACGTGTTCGAAGGCTTCACCACCGCGCTGCAGGCGCGCGGCGTGCAGCCGGCGGCGGCGGCCTCGTTCAACCGGCCAATGGGCGATATCGGCCAGGGCGTGGCCAACGTCCACAAGGCCAATCCGCAGGCCGTGATGGTGATCGGCTCGGGTTCGGAAGCCGCGCGCATCATCAAGGAACTGAAGCGCGCCGGCAGCGAGGCGCAGTTCGTCACGCTCTCCAACAACGCCGCCGACTCCTTCATCAAGGAACTGGGCGATGACGGGCGCGGGCTCATCATCACGCAGGTGGTGCCGGGCATGAACTCCAGCCAGATGAGCATCGCCAGCGAGTACCGCAGCATGGCCAAGGCCCAGAACGTGGAGCCGAGCAACGCGGGCATGGAAGGCTTCATGTCGGCGAAGGTGCTTGTGGAAGGGCTGCGACGCGCCGGCGCGGAGCCCACGCGCGAGAAGCTCGTGACCGCGCTGGAAGGCCTGCGCGACTACGACCTCGGCGGCATCCTGATCAGCTACAGCGCCACGCGCCACACCGGCTCGTCGTTCGTCGAGATGTCGATCGTCTCGTCGACGGGCAAGCTGATTCGCTGACGCATCAGGGAACCCCCGGCGCCATGCCGGGGTGTTTTTCCGGCTGCTGCGCTGCGGTATAGTCGCCGCATGCCGATTTCCACCGCAGTCTCCCCGTCCCCCTTTTCGCTCGATGGCCGCGTCGCGCTGGTCACCGGCGGCGCGCAGGGCCTTGGCCGCGCGATTGCCGCCGGCCTGGCCGCCGCGGGCGCCCACGTGCTGGTCTGCGCGCGCAGCGCCGACCGCGTGGCGGACACCGTGGCGCAGTTGCAGGCCAGTGGCGGCAGCGCCGAAGCCCTGCCGCTCGACATCACCGACGAAGCCGCCGTCGCCGCCACCTTCGCGGCGCTCGCCACCCGGCCGGGCCGGCTCGACATCCTGGTCAACAACGCCGGCACCCGCAACCGCGCTTCCATGGTCGATCTCGACGCTGGTGACCTGCGCGCCATGCTCGAGACCAATCTCGTCGCGCCCTACACGCTGTGTCGCCACGCTGCGCAACTGATGCAGCGCGGGCAGTACGGGCGCATCGTCAATGTCTCGTCGATCGCCGGGCAGGTGGCGCGCGCCAACGACGTGCTCTATCCGGCCACCAAGGGCGGGCTGGACGCCCTCACGCGCGCCATGGCGGCCGATCTGGGCCGCCACGGCATCACCGTCAACGCCATCGCGCCCGGCTACTTCGCCACCGAGCCGAACCAGTCGATGGTGGCGGACGGCACGGTCGCCGAATGGCTGCGCAACCGGACCTCGCTGGGCCGCTGGGGCCAGCCGGACGAAGTGGCCGGCGCGGCGGTCTTCCTCGCCTCACCGGCGGCATCGTACGTCAGCGGGCAGGTGCTGGCCGTCGATGGCGGCTACCTCGGCCACTTCTGACGCAGGCAGTCGATCATCGCCGCCGCGGCGGCCGAATCGCCCCGCTCCTTGAGCCGCACCAGGCAGATGTCGCGCACCAGCGACGGCATCTGCAACGGCCGCACCGCCAGCCCCTCGCGCCGGAACTGGAACAGCGCCAGCGCCGGCACCACCGAGACCCCCAGCCCCGCCTCCACCAGCGCCGCCACGGTGGCCAGGTGCTCCACCTCCATCACGCCATTGACCCGCAGCGGGTGCAGCGCCGCATCCAGGTGCTGGCGCACGCTGCTTGTGCGGGAGAGCTGGATGAAGGGCAGCCCGGCCAGCGCCTGTGGCGCGATGCGCCGCTTTGCCGCGAGCGGATGGTCTGCCGGGCAGACCAGATGGAAGTTGTCGTGGACCAGCGGCTCGATGCGCAGGTCGGCATCCTGGGCCGGCGCCGGGGCCAACGCGAAGTCCGCCTGCCCGCGCCGCACGAGATCGATGCAGCCATCGGCCAGTTGATCGTGCAACTCCAGCGAGATGCCGGGGTAGCGGCGATGGAAGTCCGCGAGCAGCGGCGGCAGGTCGCCGCCCGCCAGCGAGGGCAGGGCGGCGATGGCCACGCGGCCCTTGCGGCGCTCGGCGTGGTCGCGCAGGTCCTCGAATGCCGTCTCGAAGTCGGCCAGCAGCCGGCGCGCCACTTCCTCGAAGCGGCGGCCGTCCGCGCTCAGCTCCACATGGCGCGTGGTGCGCTCGAACAGCCGGCTGCCGGCCTGCTCCTCCAGCGTCTGCACCAGCGTGCTGAAGKCCGACTGGGAGAGGTGGCACGCCTGCGCCGCGCGCGTGAAATTGCGGTGCGTGGCCAGCGCCACGAAGGCGCGCAGGTGCTTGACCGACAGGTTCGGGATCATGGCAGGCTGGATTTATCCACAGAACCGATAGATTAATCCAAATGATCTGTTTGATGGTGGGAGCGGCGAAGCCTAGAATCGGATCGCCTTCCCCCCTCTTCCGCGAACGCCCATGACTGCTCCCCTGCTGATCGGCTCCGGCGCCGGCTTCTCCGGTGACCGTACCGATGCCGCCTTGCCCGTGGTGCGCACGCTGATCGCCGCCGGCGGCCCGGCGGCCCTGATTTTCGAGACGCTGGCCGAGCGCACGCTGGCGCTGGCGCAACTTGCGCGGCGCAGCGATCCCGAGCATGGCTACGAGCCGCTGCTCGACCAACTCCTGACGCCCGTGCTCGGCCTGTGCCTGGCCAACGGCATCCCCATCGTCGGCAACTTCGGMGCGGCCAACCCGCGCGCGGCGGCGCGCCGTATCGGCACCCTGGCGGCGCAGCTTGGCCTCGCGGCACCGCGCGTGGCCGTGGTGGAGGGCGACGACCTCTCGCACGACGCCGGCCGCGCCGTGCTGCGCGGCATCGTGGGCCTGTCCTTCCCGGAAGCGCGCTTCGTCTGCGCCAACGCCTATATCGGCGCGCGCGGCATTGCCGATGCCCTGCGCGACGGCGCGCAGGTCGTGGTCTGCGGCCGCGTGGCCGACCCCGCCCTGGCCGTGGGGCCGGCCATGGCGCACTTCGGCTGGGCCTGGGACGACTGGGACCGCCTGGCCGCCGCCACCATGGCCGGCCACCTGCTCGAATGCGGCGCCCAGGTCAGCGGTGGCTACTTTGCCGATCCGGGCATGAAGGATGTGCCGGACGTGCACGCGGTGGGCTTCCCCATCGCCCAGCTCGACGCCGACGGCCGCATCGAGATCTTCAAGGCGGCCAACACTGGCGGCTGCGTGGACCTCCGCACGGTGAAGGAGCAGCTGCTGTACGAAGTCCACGATCCGAGCGCCTACCTGACCCCGGACGTTGTGGCGGACATCGGCGCCGTGACCGTGTCCCAGATCGGCCCGGACCGCGTGGCGGTGCGCAACATCCACGGCCACCCCCGGCCCGAGCAACTCAAGGCCAACCTGTTCTATCAGGGCGGATGGTTCGCGGAGGGCGAGATTTCCTATGCGGGGCCCAACGCGGCGGCGCGCGCCCGGCTGGCGGCCGACATCCTGCGCAAGCGGATGCAGGGCCTCGGCCACGATGTGCCGATTCGCTTCGACCTGATTGGCGTGCTGAGCGTGTTTGCCGACGATGGCGGCGCCATGCTGGCGGCGCCCCAGCCGGGCGAGGCCGCCGCGCAGGATGTGCGCCTGCGCGCCGCGCTCGCCCACGAGGACAAKGCGGTGGCCCAGACGCTGCTGCGCGAGGTCAACGCGCTCTACACCTGCGGCCCGGCCGGCGGCGGCGGCGTGCGCACCGCGCTGCGCGCGCGGCTCAATGCGATGTCGTGCCTGGTGCCGCGCGATGCGGTGTCGCCCACCCACGTCCTCGTTGCCTGACCGGAGACCGCCATGACTGCCACCACCGCCGCCACCGCCCCGCTCTACCAGTTTGCCCACGGCCGCACCGGCGACAAGGGCGACCGCTCCAATATCAGCGTCATCGCCTACGACGCGCGCGACTTCGATCACCTCGTGACCCATGTGACCGAAGACGCCGTGCGGGCCCTGTTCGCCCACCGCCAGCCCACGGCGGTGAAGCGCTACGTCGTGCCGTCCATCCAGGCGATGAATTTCGTCATCGATGGCGTGCTCGACGGCGGCGTCAACGACGCCCTCAATCTCGACACGCACGGCAAGGCGCTCGCGTTCCTGCTGCTGGGCCTGCCGATTCCCGTGCCGCCGCGCCTTGCCGCCGGCACTTCCTGATCGATTCTTCGCTTTTTCTGATTTAGCGACCTCTTACAACAARTCGAGGAGACAACGATGTACGGATTCCGCAGCCCGCTTACCCTGGTCGCGCTCGCCTGCCTGGCCCTGCCGGCCGGCAGCGCCTGGGCCGAATACCCCGACAAGCCGATCCGCTTCGTCGTGCCGTTCGCGGCCGGCAGCGCCACGGACCAGCTCGCGCGCGCCGTGGGCCAGGCCATTACCGTGGACAGCAAGGTCACCGTGGTGGTGGACAACAAGCCCGGCGCCAACGGCTTCATCGCCGCCAGCGACGTCGCCAAGGCCAGCCCGGACGGCTACACGGTGCTGATCACCACCAACACCACCCACGCGGCCAACGAGCACCTGTTCAAGAAGCTGCCCTACGACCCCGTGAAGGACTACGCGCCTGTGACGGCGCTGGGCCGGGGCGGCCAGATCATGGTGGTGAACCCGCAGGTGCCGGCCAAGACCGTGGGCGAGTTCATCGCGCTGGCCAAGAAGGAGCCGGGCAAGCTGAGCTTCGGCAGCGGCAGTTCGTCGTCGCGCATCGCGGGCGAGCTGTTCCAGCAGATGGCACACGTGCAGTTGCTGCACGTGCCCTACAAGAGTAATCCGCTGGCGATTACCGACCTGCTCGGCAACCAGATCCAGATGATGATCACGGACACCGCTACCGGCCTGCCGCAGGTGAAGTCGGGCAAGCTGCGCGCGCTGGGCGTGTCGGGCAAGGCGCGCTCGCCGCTGGCGCCGGACGTGCCGACCATCGACGAGGCAGGGGTGAAGGGCTACGAGATGAGCTACTGGTTCGCGGCCTACGCACCGGCCGGCACGCCACCGGCGGTGGTGACCAAGCTCAACCAGCTGCTGGTGAAGGCGGCGAAGAGCGACACCGCGTCCACGTTCTATCAGTCAACCGGGACCGAGGTGTTCACGAGCACGCCGGCCGAGCTGGCCAAGTTCCAGGGTCAGGAATCGGCCAAATGGGGCCGGATCATCAAGTCGGCGAACATCCAGCCGGAGTAATCCGCCCACGCAGAAACGGGTACGCCCGCTGCTATGAAAAGACGCCCGCTATTGTGAACTGACCCCCAGAAGTTGGACGGTTGATGGCTAGGCCGGAAAGGGCTGAGTCCTGTATTGCACGGGACTCAGCCCTTTTAGTTTGAGCTTGATGCGGTCATGATTGTAGTAGTGAATGTATTGGCGCAGTCCATCCTGCAGTT
>NZ_JBFTLH010000038.1:0-21764 GCF_056396345.1 Cupriavidus sp. 05T42 | reverse complement strand
TCGAACGACACCACCGACAATGCCCCGGCGCTGGCCGCGCCGGGAACCTTAAGGAAGTACTGCTGCTGCCCGCTCAACGTTGCGCCGAGCGCGTCGAAACCCTCTGCCATCAGTCATCGCTCCGTAGCCGCCGCAGTGTCTGGCACTGCACATGCGGCATACTAAAAGCGACGAGCGAACCACTACAATCGTAAAACCCTGAAATACGCCGGCAGGGCGTTTTCCCGCTAGCCCGGCAGCCCGACGGGGTCGCCCCCCTCACTATCGTCCTTCAACTCCACCCCCGACCTTCCCAGCGCCACCGCGCCGCGCATCAAGAACACCAGCCTTTCCGCCGCTGTCGCGTATGGCAATCCCTCCGGCCTGACATTCGAGATGCAGTTCCGCTGCGCGTCGGTCCGTCCGGGCTTCGGGTCGTAGGTCAGATAAATCCCAAGACTATCCGGCGAGCTGAGGCCGGGCCGTTCGCCGATCAACATCACGATCTGGCGGGCGCCTAGGAGATCTCCGATTTCGTCGCCGAGGGCCACGCGGGACTGGCGGGCCACCACGACCGGGCCGATGTGCCAGTCGGCCAGCCGCGCCAGCACGGCGCGCAGCAGCGGCACGGCGTGGCGTTGCGCGGCCAGCGCGGAGAGGCCGTCAGCAATCACGAACACGGCGTCGGGGGTCTGGCCGGGCCGCTCGTTGGCCAGCGCTTCGTAGCTTTCGGCGTCCAGCCGGCGGCCGAGGTCGGGGCGGCGGAGGTATTGGTCGCGGTCCGGTGCCGCGCTGTGGACGTGCTGCGCGGTAAGTCCCGCCTCCTGCAAGGCCATGTCGAGGGCCGTGACGTCGAGCGGCAGGTGCACCGCGTCACGCGCCTGCGCGTGGGCGAGGCCGAAGGCGAGCACATCCCCCGTCTTCTGCGCGTGGCCGGTGCGGCCCAGCGCCACGCGCGCCCGGGTGTACTGGCGCAACTGGGTCCAGGGATCGATGTCGGCGGGCGGCTTGGGCATGATCGGCTCCATCGTGCGTTACAGCGTGCGCGCCAGGTCCAGCAGGGGCGCGCGCGCGGCCGGCTCCAGCACCCGGCCGGCATCGTCGAGGATGCCCATCCGTTGCAGCCACGCTTCGAACTCCGGCGCGGGGCGCAGGCCGAGCACCTCGCGCAGGTACAGCGCATCGTGGAACGACGTGCTCTGGTAGTTGAGCATGATGTCGTCCGCGCCCGGCACGCCCATGATGAAGTTGATGCCGGCCACGCCGAACAGCGTCAGCAGCGTGTCCATGTCGTCCTGGTCGGCCTCGGCGTGGTTGGTGTAGCAGACGTCGCAGCCCATCGGCACGCCCAGCAGCTTCCCGCAAAAATGGTCTTCGAGCCCGGCGCGGATGATCTGCTTCCCGTCGTACAGGTACTCGGGGCCGATGAAGCCGACCACGGTATTCACCAGCAGCGGCTCGAACGCACGCGCCACGGCGTAGGCGCGCGCCTCCATGGTCTGCTGGTCCACGCCATGGTGCGCGTTGGCGGACAGCGCGCTGCCCTGGCCGGTCTCGAAGTACATGACGTTGTCCCCCACCGTGCCGCGCTGCAGCGCCAGCGCCGCCTGCCGGGCTTCGTCGAGCAGGGCCAGCGAGATGCCGAACGCCTCGTTGGCGCGCTGGCTGCCGGCCACGGACTGGAACACGAGGTCCACCGGCGCGCCCAGTTCCATCGCCCGCAGTGTATTGGTCACGTGGGTCAGCACGCAGGACTGGGTCGGCACGTCGTAGCGCGTGCGGGCGTCGTCGATCAGCCGCAGCAGCTTGACGATGGCGGCGAGGTTGTCGCCAGCCGGGTTCACGCCGATGGTGGCGTCCCCGCAGCCGTAGAGCAGGCCGTCGATGATGGACGCGGCGATGCCGCGCGGGTCGTCGGTGGGATGATTGGGCTGCAGGCGCACGGCCAGCCTGCCTGGCAGGCCGATGGTGCTGCGCAGCCGCGTGACCACGCGGCACTTGCGCGCCACGGCGATCAAATCCTGATTGCGCATGAGCTTGCTGACCGCCGCCGCCATCTCGGGCGTGATGCCGGGCGCCACGCGGCGCAGCGTGGCCTCGTCGGTCTCGTGGCGCAGCAGCCAGTCCCGGAAACCGCCCACGGTCAGCGCGCCGATCTCGGCGAAGGCGGCGGCATCGTGGCGATCGACGATCAACCGCGTGACCTCGTCGTCCTCATAGGGAATCAGCGCTTCGGAGAGGAAGTGTCCGAGCGGCACATCCGCCAGCGCCATGCGCGCGGCCATGCGCTCCTCCTCGTCCCCGGCGGCGATGCCGGCCAGCGCGTCGCCCGAGCGCGCCGGGCTGGCCCGGGCCAGCAGCGTGCGCAAGTCGGCAAAGACATGCCGGCGCGTGCCGACGGTATGGGTGAAGGGCATGGCGTCAGATCTCCGGGAGGAAAGCGTGCGCTGCGTGACTTCAATATACGCGAGCTGGCACGCAAGTTTCACGCCCGATGTGACTTGCTATTGGCGCGCCGCGCGCCGACAATCGATGCGCCCAACCCTTCAACCCAACGCGAACGCGACAGCCGAGACATGCCGCAGGTGGAACAAGACCGCACGCCAGGCCGCCCCCAGACCGGAGACGGCACGCCCAACCCCGATCCGCTCCACCCCGTCCGGCGCCTGACGCCGGGCAGCTGGTTCAGTGTCACGGCGGCGTCATATGCGCTGACCGCCGGCGCGCTCCTGCTGGTGATGCAGGCCAACCTCGTGGCGGCCCTGCTGTCCGGGCTGCTGCTGTATTCGCTGGTCGAAGTGCTGGCCCCGCGCCTCACACGGCATTCCCGGCGGGACGCGCTGGCCGTGCTGATCCTGTCCGCGATCATCCTCTTCGCCCTKAGCGGCGGCATCTGGGCGCTCGTGCGCTTTATCAGCGGCGACGGCAACACGCTCGAACGGCTGATGGACCACGCCGCCGACATCATCGACCGCTCCCGCAATCAGATGCCGCCCTGGGTGAGCGACTCCCTGCCGCGCGGCGTGGAAGAACTCGCCACCACGCTGATCACCACCCTGCGCGAGCACGCCCAGATGGCGCAGCGGCTCGGCGCGGACATCCTGCGCACGCTGCTGCATATCCTGATCGGCTTCGTGATCGGGGCGATGGTAGCGCTGTACCGCGCCATCTCGCGCCCCAATCGCCGTCCGTTGGCCAGCGCACTGATCGCCCGTGCGAGCACGCTGCAAGTGGCCTTCTCGCAGTTCATCTTCGCGCAGGTGCAGATCTCGCTGATCAACACCATCCTGACGGCGATCTACCTGCTGGTGGTGATGCCGTTGTTCGGCCAGCACCTGCCGCTCTCGAAGACGCTGGTGGCCATCACGTTCATCGCGGGGCTGCTGCCGGTGCTCGGCAACCTGATCTCGAACACGGCGATCTTCGTGGCGTCGCTGTCGGTGTCCCTGCCGATTGCCGTGGTGTCGCTGGTATACCTCGTGGTGATCCACAAGCTCGAGTACTTCCTGAACGCGCGCATCATCGGCGCGCGTATACAGGCGGCCGCTTGGGAGCTGCTGACGGTGATGCTGGTGATGGAAACGCTCTACGGTATACCCGGCGTGATTGCGGGACCGATCTTCTATGCCTACGTGAAGCGCGAACTGTCCACGGCGGCGCTGGTGTAGGCGATTGTTAACTCGTTGAATGCATTGGCATTCAATGCGCAGCAACGGGTACGCTCCCGTTGCCGCGCGATGAGATTGCGACGGATCAGCCCTCGTTCGCGGCCTCGCGCGGCAGGAACTGGTTGCCCTCCGCCAAGGGCGCGTAGCGGTACGTGGCCGGCGTGCGGCTCAGCTTGACCGGCGCGCCGAGGCCCTTGTAGCCGCCGGGCATCTCCACCACCATCTCGCGGTGCGCGGTGTGCGGATGCTGGAGGGCGTCCGGCACCGACAGCACCGGCGCGCACGGCACCCCGGCCGCCGCCAGGGCATCGGCCAGCGCCTTGCCATCATGCGTGCCCATGCGCGCTTCCAGTTCCACTTTCAGCGAATCGCGATTGACCGAGCGCGCGCCGGCGGTGGCGTAGCGTTCGTCATCGGCCAGCGCGGGCACGCCGAGGTGCTCGCACAGGATACGGAACTGGCGATCGTTGCCCACGGCCAGGAAGATCGGGTCCGTGGCCGTGGCCACCGTGTCGTACGGATAGATATTGGGATGGGCGTTACCGGTGCGTGTCGGTGTCTTGCCACTCATGAACCAGTTGGCCGCGTGCGGATGCAGCAGCGAGAGCCCCGAGTCGTACAGCGCCGCCTCGACGAACTGGCCGCGCCCGCTGCGCGCGCGCTCCTGCAGCGCCAGCAGCACGCCCAGCGCCGCGTTCAGGCCGGTGACCATGTCCACCACGGGCAGGCCGGCGCGCAGCGGGTCACGATCGGCCTCGCCATTGATGCTCATGATGCCGGCCATGGCCTGGATCGCCGCGTCGTAGCCGGGCAGCCCGCCCAGCGGGCCATCGGCGCCAAACCCGGACACCCGGCAGTGCACCAGGCGCGGAAAGCGCTGCGACAGCACGTCGTAGCCCAGCCCCCATTTCTCGAGCGTGCCGGTCTTGAAGTTCTCGACCATCACATCGGCCTCGGCCAGCAGCGACAGCAGCACCTCGCGGTCCGCATCGGCGGTGAGGTCCAGCCGCATCACCCGCTTGTTGCGGTTCAGGCCGAAGTAGTACGACGCCACGCCGTCGCGGAACGGCGGGCCCCAGGTGCGCGTGTCGTCGCCCTGCGGTGGCTCGATCTTGAGCACGTCGGCGCCGTGGTCGCCCAGGATCTGGCCGCAGAACGGCCCGCCCAGGATGCGCGACAAATCAACCACGCGGATGCCGGCCAGCGCGCCGGGAGTGGGGGGCGTCGTCATGATGGTGTCTACCTCGCTATCGTTTTTTTGGATGGCTGGCGCGCGTCAGTCGAGCTGCGCACCCGACTTTTGTACCACGGCGCGCCACTTGGTGACTTCCGACTTCACAAAGCCGCCAAGCTGCTCGGGCGAGGTGGACGGCGCGAACTCCAGCCCCTGCGCCACCAGCGTCTGACGGACTTCGGGCTGCTTGAGCGCCTCGGCGAAGGCGCCGTTGAGCTTGCGGATCACCTCCGCCGGCGTGCCGGCGGGCGCCACCACGCCGAAGAACACGGACACGTCGAAGCCGGGCACGCCCTGCTCGGCCACGGTCGGCACGTCAGGCAGCGCTTGCGAGCGGCCGCGCGTGGTCACGCCCAGCGCGCGCACCTTGCCGCTCTTGATGAATGGCAGCGCGGTCAGCACGTCGGTGAACGTCATGCTGACCTGCCCGCCGAGCAGGTCATTGAGCGCCGGGCCGGTGCCCTTGTACGGAATGTGCTGGAAGTCGGTGCCGGCGAGGTTGTTGAACAGCACGCCGGCCAGATGCGACGACGCGCCGTTGCCCGACGACGCATAGGTCAGCTTGCCCGGATGCGCCTTGCCGTAGGCAATCAGCTCCTGTACGTTCTTCGCCGGCACGTTGGCGTTCACCACCAGCACGTTCGGCAGATGGCCGATCTGGATCACCGGCGCGAAGCTCTTCACCGGGTCGTAGTTGATCTTCCGATACAGGCTCACGTTGATGGCCAGCGGCGCCGAGGTGCCGAACATCAGCGTGTAGCCGTCCGGCTCGGCGCGCGCCACCGCCTCCGCGCCGATATTGCCGCCGGCGCCGGCGCGGTTCTCCACCACCACGGGCTGGCCCAGGCTGCTCTTGAGCGCGGCGGCCAGTGTGCGGGCCATCGCATCGGTGGGGCCGCCCGGCGGGTAGGTCACCACCATCATGATCGGCTTGGTCGGAAAGTCCTTCTGGGCGAAGGCGGGCGCGGCGGCAAGGCCGAGCGTGGCGGCGGCGAGCGCGGTGAAGGCCGCCAGGGCCGCGCGGCGGTGCCAATGAAGCTTGGGGGGCATGGTTTGTCTCCGGGTGAGGCTTTTTTGTCTATTTGGAACGCAGGAACACGTCAAAACAGGTCAAAACACGTTGATCTCGTCGAGTTGGCCGGCGGGGCGCAGCGCGCCGTCCTCGGGCGGCGCGACAGTCTCGGCCAGCCATGCCGGCTCGGCGCCGCCGGCCAGCGGGTCCTGCGGCAGCACGCGGTACACCAGCACCAGTTGCGCCAGCCGCATGCGACGGACCGAGCCGATGCGGCCCGCTTCCCACGCCATCGCCACGGCGCTGGTCACGTGGTACAGCGCGGAGGCGGCCTGGCGGGCCAGCACATCGCCTTCGGCACCGGCCTCGGCGGCGCGTGCAGCCAGCGCGGCGGCGTTGGCGATGGCCTGCGCGAAGGTGGCCCGAGCCGTGGCATGCATCGGCGTATCGGCCAGCAGGCCAGCCAGATACGTCTGGAGCACGGGCAGCGAGCCCTCGCGGCGGATGGCGCGCAGCACATCCAGCGCGACGATATTGCTCGTACCCTCCCAGATCGACCCCAGGTGCGCATCGCGGACGAGGCGCGGGTCGCTCCATTCCTCGATATAGCCGCAGCCGCCGCGGATCTCCATGGCGTCGCCGGTGACCTTGCGCGCGTCACGGCAGGCGCGGAACTTGATCAGCGGCGTCAGCACGCGCATCAGCGGGTAGGCATCGGCCTCGCCGGCGTCGGCGCGGCGCAGCGCCTCGGCGGTCTGGAACACCATCGTGCGGGCCTGCTMGGTGGGCAGCGTGAGCTTGAGCAGCTGCCGACGCATCAGCGGCATGTCCACCAGCCGCTTGCCGAACGCGCGCCGTTCCCGGGCGATGAACTGCCCCTCGGTCAGCGCGCGGCGCATCAGCCCGGCCGCCCGCACGCCGTTGGAGAGCCGCGAGTTGTTGATCATGTCCGCCATCTGCACGAAGCCCCGGCCCGGCTCGCCCACCAGCCACGCGTGCGCGCCTTCGAGCCGGATCTCGCCGCTGGCCATCGAGCGCGTGCCGAGCTTGTCCTTGAGACGGATGATCCGATAGTGGTTGGCGCTGCCATCGGCCAGCGTGCGCGGCAGCAGGAACAGCGAGACACCCTTGATGCCCGGCGTGGCCGTGCCGTCCGGCTCCTCCATGCGGGCCAGCACCATGGCCAGGGCGGCGTCCGGGTTGGAGCAGAACCACTTGTCGCCTACCAGCCGCCAGCCGCCTTCCACGCTGTCGTCCCGAATCGCGCGCGTGGCGGTGGCCGCCACGTCGGAGCCGGCGCCCTGCTCGGTCATKAACATCGCGCCCTGGTACAGGTCGTCGAAGACCTGCGTGGTCAGGTTGGGCAGATAGCGTTCCACCAGCGCCGGGTCGCCGAACTTGCGCAGCGTGCGGGTCAGCGAGTCCGTCATCGACAGCGGGCAGCACAGCCCGAACTCGGCCTGGACGAACAGATAAGTCAGTGCGTACTTCGCCGCAGGCGGCATGGGCTTGTCCCAGCCGAGCACGCCGCCGCGATGGGAGGCCGCGGCGAGGCCGAATTCGGCGAACGCCACTTTCTCCAGTTCTATATAGGCAGGATCCTTGTGGATGGCCTGCGCGTCGAGGCCGGTGCGAGTGCGATGGGAGAGCGTGGGTGGTGCATGATCCGCCACATTGGCGAGGGTATCGAGCACGCCACCCGCCAGCGCGCCCATGCGCTCAAGATGCGGCAGCAGGTGATTGAACAGGTCGGCCGGCAGGTAGAGCGGCAGCAGCGCGCGCAGGTCCGGGTCGGCCGTGAACAGGCTCGTGCCGTGCCGGTCCGGTACCGGATGGGCGATATCTTGAGACGAATCTCGCGAATCGGTCAAAGAAGCGGACGGWATCCGGGCGGCGCTGGTCGGCATGGCTGTCTCCTTGTTTGGGATTCATTATTCGAACGCMAACGATTCGTGTCTAATTCTAAAATTGGCTTGATCCATACAAAATTTATATCGCCATGGAATTCCGTCATCTGCGCTATTTCCTCGTGCTGGCCGAGGAACTGCACTTCGGCCGCGCCGCGCGGCGGCTGTCGATCTCCCAGCCGCCGCTTTCGCTCAACATCCAGCAACTGGAGGCATCGGTGGGGGCGCGGCTGTTCGAGCGCGACAGCCGCGGCGTGCGGCTGACGGCGGCGGGGCGCGCGTTCAAGGAGTCGGCCACGGCGCTGCTGGCGCAGGCCGAGTCGGCGCGCCAGCTGGCCCGGGAGATCGAGGCGGGCGCGGTGGGCCGGCTGCGCGTCGGCTTTGTCGGCTCGATGCTGTACCGGGGCCTGCCCCAGCGCCTGCACGAGTTCCAGCACCGCTACCCCGGCATCCAGGTGGCGTTGACGGAACTCAACTCGCAGGAGCAGATCGACGCCCTGCTACACGGCGAACTCGACGCGGGCTTCATCCACACCAGCCGGGTGCCCGATGAACTGGCCACCGAGCTGGCCCATCGCGAGCCCTTTGTCTGCTGCATGCCGGCAGGCCACCCGCTGGCCCCACGGGCCGAGGTGGCGCTGACCGACCTGCGCGGCGAGCCCTTCGTGCTGTTTTCGCGCAAGGCGTCGCCCGACTATTACAACCGGATCTTCGAGATGTGCGCCGCGCAGGGCTTCTATCCGCAGGTGCGGCACGAGATGCGGCACTGGCTGTCCGTGGTGTCGCTGGTGTCGCAGGGGATGGGCGTGGCTGTGGTGCCGGCGGCACTTGCGCGCTCGGGCATGGCGGGGGCGACCTTCCGGCCGCTGGCCGATGCCACGGTGCCGTCCGAGGTCTATTGCGTGTGGAAGCGGGCGCCTGATCATCCGGCGCGCGACCACTTCGTCGACACCATCCGGCTGGCCGCCGCGCAGGCCGGCGTTTAGAATCCGGTGCGCAATGTGCGCCAAAGAAAAAGCCACCGGTCCAAGGACCAGTGGCTCTGAAGTACGCGTGGAACGGGGTGTTCAGCGTGTCTGGAGCATAGCGCCCCCCTCCCGGCGGACCAATACCACAAATGCGGTATTCGATGGAATGCCGGCGCCCGGGCCCCAGATTAGTGCGAATACTGGCGTAATCCCTAGCCCGCGCGCGGACGTGGAGGAAACGCCCCCGCGTACGAAAACGGACGGCTTCTGCCGCGATCCGGTATGGCTTCGGCGCCGAAGCCGCACGAATGCTATACAATCGAGAACGATTTTTATTTACCTTCGCGGGGCGGCGATCCTGCCTGCGCACTGGAAACCTATGCGGTTGTCTGAACTGCCCCGGCGCACGGCCGCCGTTGTGAAATCGGTGGACGATGCCACCGCGAACGATCCCATCTCGCGCCGCCTGCGCGATCTCGGTTTTGTGCCGGGCGAAGCGGTGCAGATCATCGCGTTCGGCCCCTTCGGCAAAGACCCGCTGGTGGCGCAGGTCGGCTTCACGCGCTTTGCGCTGCGCCGCGCCGAAGCGGCCCGCATCACCGTGGAAGTGGTAAGCGCCACCGTTTCCAGCATCGCCCCGGCTACCCAGCCCGACGCCTCCGCCGCCCAGCGCATCGCCTGAGGGCGTTGCCACAGGCCGATCAGGACCCCCTGCCAACATGTCCGTCGCACAACCTCCATCCGCCCTGCGCATTGCGCTGGTGGGCAATCCCAATTGCGGCAAGACCGCACTGTTCAACCGCCTGACCGGCAGCCGCCAGAAGGTGGCCAACTACGCCGGCGTGACCGTCGAGCGCAAGGAAGGCCAGTTCGTCTCGCCAGCCGGCCGCAGCGTGCGCATCCTGGACCTGCCGGGCGCGTACAGCCTGCACGCGGCCAGCCTGGACGAGGCGATCACGCGCGAGGTCTGCATGGGCCAGCGCCCCGGCGAGCCGCGTCCGGACCTGATCGTCTCGGTGGTCGATGCCACCAACCTGCGCCTGCACCTGCGCTTCGTGCTGGAACTGCGCCGGCTGGGCGTGCCGATGGTGGTGGTGCTCAATATGAGCGATGCCGCGGCAAAACGCGGCATCCTGATCGACCGCGACGCGCTGTCGCAGGCGCTCGGCGTACCCGTGGTGCAGACCGTGGCGGTCAAGCGCGATGGCGCCGCGGCGCTGATCGACCTGCTCGACGGCGTGCTGCCGCCGGCCCCGCCGGTGCCGCCGCAGTCCGTGGAGGCGATGTCCGAGCTGGACACGCACGCCGAGGTCAAGCGCCTGCTGGACACCGCCGTGACCATGCCGACGCGCACCGCAAGGCTCGATGACGCGCTCGACCGCGTGATCCTGCACCCGGTGTTCGGCCTGGTCATCCTGGCCGTGCTGCTGTTCTTCATGTTCCAGGCCGTGTTCTCGTGGGCCGAGCCGCTCATGKACGGCATCGAAGGCGCCGTGCACCTGGCCGGCGAGGTCGTGGGCGGCTGGCTGCCCGCTGGCCTGCTGCACAGCCTGATMGTCGATGGACTGATCGCCGGCCTGGGCAGCGTGATCGTGTTCCTGCCGCAGATCCTGATCCTGTTCCTCTTCATTCTCACGCTGGAGGAGTCGGGCTACCTGCCGCGCGCCGCCTTCCTGCTGGACCGCCTGATGATGGGCGCGGGGCTCTCGGGGCGCTCGTTCATCCCGCTGCTGTCGAGCTTCGCCTGCGCGATTCCAGGGATCATGGCCACGCGGACCATCCAGGACCCGCGCGACCGGCTGACCACCATCCTGGTGGCGCCGCTGATGACCTGCTCGGCGCGGCTGCCGGTGTATGCGCTGCTGATCGGCGCGTTCATCCCCGAACGCACCGTGGCCGGCCTGTTCAACCTGCAGGGCCTGGTGCTGTTCGCGCTGTACGTGGCCGGCATCGTCAGCGCCCTKGTGGTGGCCTATGTGCTCAAGTTCTTCCGCCGTGACCGTACCGACCATCCGCTGCTGATGGAACTGCCGTCGTACCGGATTCCGAATCCGCGCGACATCGCCATCGGCCTGTGGGAGCGTGCCCGGATCTTCCTGTCGCGCGTGGGCAAGGTGATCCTGACACTGACCGTGCTGCTGTGGTTCCTGGCCACGTTCCCGTCGCCGCCGGAAGGCGCCACGCTGCCGGCCATCGACTACAGCTTCGCCGGCATGCTCGGCCGGGCGCTGCAACATGTATTCGCGCCGATCGGCTTCAACTGGCAGATCTGTATCGCACTGGTGCCGGGTCTGGCCGCACGCGAAGTGGCGGTTGGCGCACTCGCCACGGTCTATGCGCTCTCGGGCAGCGACGACGCGGTGGCCGTGCAACTGGCGCCGATGATTGCCGCGCAGTGGTCGCTGGCCACGGCGCTGTCCCTGCTGGCGTGGTACGTGTTTGCGCCGCAGTGCATTTCCACGCTGGCGGTGATCCGGCGCGAGACCAACTCCTGGGCGGTGATGGCGGCTTCGGCGGCCTACCTGACGGGGCTGGCCTACCTCGCGTCGTTCATCACGTATCGTGCGGCGCTGGCATTTGGTTGAGACGAGGTTGAAACTGGCGACACCGACTTGGGTCCAACGGCCATGACGCTCTATCACGCCTTCGAAATCCTGGTGGTCGCGCTGATCGTGGCGGCTTGCGCGGTCCACGTGACGGGCCGCTACATGCCGCGCACGCGGGAACGCGTGAAGGCGTCCCTGGCCGTGCGCCTGGGTGGCGCCGGCGCCACCGGCTGGCGCGCATGGCTGGCGCGGCGTCTGGCGCCGCAGGCCGCCGCCGGTTGCGCCTCCGGGTGCGAGACGAATAGCGGCTGCGGCACGTGCGGGTCGAATACGTCCCCTGCGGCCTCGGCCTCGGCCCCGCCGGAGAACGAGCAGATMATCCGGTTCGTGCGCAAATCCTGACGGCGCAGAGCCCATCCCGACAAAGAACGGCGGTCCTTGCGACCGCCGTTTTTGCATTCTGACCCCGGATCGCTGCACGCAGAAACGGGTACGCCCGTCCTGCCAGACCCGCCCGACGCCCGCAGAAACGGGTACGCCCGCCGCCATCCTGCATCGGCAACGAGCAAAGAAAAACCCGCCGCGCGGAAAGCGCGGCGGGTTTCATCGTCCAGCCGATTTACTGCACCACGCCGGCCAGCGTGATCGACACAGGCATTGCCTCGGGTCCGGCCGTGCAGCGCGCGGTCACCGTGAACGGCCCGTTGGCGAGCGGCGTGATCGATGCCGAGTTCGGCGCGATCACCACCTGGTTCAGGATGATGTTGCTGCTGGCAGTAGACCACGCCCAGCTGCCAAAGCACGGCGAGATGCCTTCGTCGATGCCGCGATGGAGCAGATGCACCGCGATCGTCGCCCCGATACCCGGCGGCACCACCAGCGGCTGCGGACCGTTGTAGACCAGCGCCCAGGTCGGCTGCTCGGTGACGAGCAGGTTGGCGCGCGGCGTCGCGGTTAGCGACAGGCTGCTGGCGAACTCGGCGAGCACGCTTTGCAGCGGTGACGCGCCATTCGGCCGGCTTGTACTGACCGTGGTCAGGCGCGTGGCGCCATCCGGCAGCACGGCTAGCGACGGCGAGGTCGTGGTGAAGGTCCAAAGGCCGTTGAAGTCCGGTGTGACATCGCTCTCGTCATTACGCACCACCTTCGACGCATAGACCTGCGGATAGCCGTTCAGCACGTTCAGCGCATTGATCTGGGCGCCGTTCTGCGACAGCACCAGCCGGAAGCTCGCCACGCCCGTCTTGACCACCGACACCAGGAACGCGCCTGTCAGCACGGAGTTGTCTGGCGCCGTGACCGAGACCGAGACCACCGACTGGGCCACCGTGTCGGACGCATTCACGCCGCGCAGCATGCCTAAGTTGATCGCGCCGGTGACCTGCACGGCCGCCGTGCTGCTGCTCCAGTTCCAGCCGCTGCCGGCCGTGGAGCGGTCCGCGCCATCACTGTCGATCAGGGACGCCGTGACGGGCAGCACCTGGCCGTCAGTCATCGACAACACCGGATAAGGCAGCGCAAGGCTGTAGGTACGCGTGCCGGGCGCCACCACCGTGATGACGGCCGAGACCTGCGGCAACGCCGTGGTGGCGTTGCTGGCGCCGGTGACGGTGGCCAGCAGGCTGATCGTGGCGGTGCCGGTACCGACGCCGGTCACCACGCCGCTGCCCGGCACCGTGCCATTGCCCACGGCCGCTACGGAACTGTTCGAAGAGGTCCAGACGAAGCTGGTGTTGCCGGTGACGTCGTTGCCGTTGTTGTCCACCACTGACGCAGTCAGCGAAATCGAGCTGCCGACGGAGACCTGGCCGGAGGTCTGGCTCATCACCACGGTGTACGACTTGGCAGCCGTCGCGCCATTCCCGCCATTGCCGCCGTTGCCACCGCTCCCGCCATTGCCGGCGCTGCCCGTCGGCGAGGTACCTCCCCCGCTGGACCCGCCGCCGCCGCCGCAGGCTGCCATCAGCGCCACGGTCGCCGCGCAGGCGAGCCAGGATATCCATCGACGTGTCGTCATGGTTTGTCCCCTTCTGTTGTAATGTCCCGTTCCCGTGCTACGAGACTAGGCGCGATCCGCCAGGCGATGTACTGGCCAGAGGACTGAGCGCCACCCCACATATCGGGATGAGGTCATCCCCGGTCTACGGCAAGCGGTTGACGCCAAGTGCGGATTTCGACTACGCTGGCGGCTTAACCCTTTCGCGCACGATGCACGCCTCCGCCCTCCTCCTCCGCCACGCCGTTGATGCCCCGCGCATCGATGCCGCCGTGCGCGCGTGCGTGGCGCGGGCTGGCCGGCTGTCGCGCGGCGGCCTGGCCGCATCCCCCTCCTCGCTACTACTAGACCTAACGACCGGTTGCCGGGCCTAGCGCCCCGTGGCAGTTCGGCAGCCGTCTATCGCCACCGTTTTCCCGTTTTTTCCCCGAATTTTTGATTTTTGCCTGTCGCATCTTCCCGCGAGGAAGGAGAACACCCATGTTGCGCAATCCCGCCGCCAAGTACCGCCCCGCCACCACCGTCAACCTGCCTGACCGCACCTGGCCGTCGCGCCAGATCACGCGCGCCCCGCGCTGGATGAGCACCGACCTGCGCGACGGCAACCAGGCCCTGATCGAGCCGATGAACCCCGCGCGCAAGCTGCGCTTCTTCGAGCAGTTGGTGAAGGTGGGGCTGAAGGAGATCGAGGTGGCCTTCCCGTCGGCCTCGCAGACCGATTTCGACTTCGTCCGCATGCTGATCGAAGAAGACCGGATTCCCGCCGACGTGAACATCGTGGTGCTGACCCAGTCGCGCGAGGACCTGATCCGGCGCACCGTGGAGTCGGTACGTGGCGCGCGCCAGGCCACCATCCACCTGTACAACCCGATCGCGCCGGCGTGGCGCCGCATCGTCTTCAATGCCTCGCGCGAGGAAATCCGCGAGGTGGCCGTGAGTGGCACGCGCCTGATCCGCGAACTGACCGATGCGATGCCGGAAACGGCCTGGACCTACGAGTATTCGCCCGAGACCTTCAGCCTGGCCGAACTCGATTTCTCGCTTGAGGTTTCCGATGCGGTATCGGCTGTATGGGAGCCGTCCGCCACCCGCCCGATGGTGCTGAACCTGCCGACCACCGTGGAATGCAGCACGCCTAACGTGTTCGCGGACCAGGTGGAATGGATGCATCGCCATCTGGCGCGGCGCGAGCATATCGCGCTGTCCGTCCATCCGCACAATGACCGCGGCACCGCCGTGGCCGCCGCCGAGCTGGCCGTGATGGCCGGCGCGGACCGCGTGGAAGGCTGCCTGTTCGGCAACGGCGAGCGTACCGGCAACGTCGATCTCGTCACGCTGGCGCTGAACCTCTACACCCAGGGCGTGGCCCCGGAACTCGATTTCTCGGATATCGACGAGGTGCGCCAGTGCGTGGAGCACTGCAACCAGCTGCCCGTGCATCCGCGCCATCCATACGTCGGCGATCTCGTCTTCACGGCGTTTTCCGGCTCGCACCAGGACGCCATCCGCAAGGGCTTCGCCCAGCAGAAGCCGGACGCGATCTGGGAAGTGCCCTACCTGCCGATCGACCCGGCCGACCTCGGCCGCAGCTACGACGCCGTGATCCGCGTGAACAGCCAGTCCGGCAAGGGCGGCATGGCCTACCTGCTCGAACAGGCGCATGGCATCTTCATGCCGCGCCGCCTGCAGATCGAATTCAGCCGCGCGGTGCAGGCGATGACCGACGAAACGGGCCTGGAAGCGAGCGCCGACGACCTCTACGCGCTGTTCCGCCGTGAGTACCTCGACGTGGACGCGCCGCTGCGCTATGTCTCGCATCGCATGGTGTCGACGAGCGAGGCCAGCGACGCCAGCGTGGAGATCGAGGTGGAACTGGTACGCGATGGCCAGCCGGTGCGGGCGCGCGGCGCGGGCAATGGCCCGATCGACGCCGTGGTCGACGCCTTCGTGCGCGGCCTGGGCCTGCCGGTGCGGGTGATGGACTATCACGAACATGCGCTGACCGCCGGCGCCGATGCGCGTGCGGCCTGCTATGTGGAAGTGCGCGTCGGCGATTCGCCGACGGGCTTCGGCGCGGGCGTGGATGCGAACATCGTCACGGCGTCCCTGCGCGCGGTGGTGTGCGGCGTGAACCGGCACATCGGGCGCGCCAGCCAGGAAGCACAGGCGGCCTGAGGCGGATTACGGCGGATTGAGTCCCGCCGCCGTGGAGAAAACCGGTGTGCCCCGCCCCCACGGGGCACACCCGGAAAGACGTCCTTGCGGACGCCCACGACATGCGCGATGCATTCACCACGTGCGCACAGCGTACGGGCCGCATCGCGCGGGCGCCACGAATAAATCCGCATGTAAATAGAAGGGAGCGGGCGCACGCCCGGAATCATCGGCTGTCGCGCGGCCGCCACGCGAGGCCGCGCGGCTTGCGCTGGGTCAAGGTGGGGATGAGAGGCAAAGGCCACACTGGTCGCACAGTTATTCCTCGCCTGTGCATACCAACATGACCAACATCTCTCTCACTCGCAAGACACTCTGCTCCACCCTGGCCGCGCTGGCGGCCTCCGCCGCGTTCGCGGCCCCGGCCATGGCTGCCGAGGAAGCCCAGGGCAACTGGATGGTGCGCATGCGCGGCACCTTCCTCGACATGTCCAACAAGTCCGATCCGGTGGGCGGCGTGGGCGCGTCGGACCGCATCCACGTCAACAACAAGTGGATTCCGGAAGTCGACATCACGTATTTCATCGTGCCGCACATCGCTGCCGAACTGGTGCTGACGATTCCGCAGAAGCAGGACGTCTCGCTCGATGGCCAGAAGATCGGCACGTTCAAGCACCTGCCGCCCAGCCTGCTGCTCCAGTACCACTTCATCCCGAACGGCACGTTCCGGCCGTACATCGGCGCGGGCGTGAACGCGACGCGCGTCTACGGCGCGGACATCGCGGGCAACACGCTGAACCTGGACCGCTGGAGCGTGGGGCCTGCCCTGCAGATCGGCATGGACTACAAGCTCACCAAGAACTGGTTCCTGAACGTGGACGCCAAGAAGGTCTGGATCTCCAGCAACGTGTATGCGGGCGGTGTGAAGGTTTCCACGGTCAAGCTCGACCCGTGGCTGTTCAGCGCCGGCGTGGGTTACCGGTTCTGATGTGTTGATGTCGGACGCCCCGCTCCGCCCGGAGCGGGGGGCAATGCTCAGCGGAAGGCCGGCTCGTCGAAGCTGCGCAACTTCCGCGAGTGGAGTTCTTCCACGCCGTTCTCCCGCAGGATACGGATCGCCTCGAGGCCGATCGTCATATGCTGGCTCACGCGCTGCCGATAGAAGGTATTGGCCATGCCGCGCAGCTTCAACTCCCCATGCAAGGGCTTGTCGGACACGCATAGCAGCGTGCCGTAGGGCACGCGCAGCCGGAAGCCATTGGCGGCGACCGTCGCACTTTCCATGTCGATGGCAATMGCGCGGGACTGGTTAAAGCGCGCATAGAGCGATTTCGACTTCAACTCCCAGTTGCGGTCATCGGTGGACACCACCGTCCCGGTCCGCATGCGCGTCTTCATCTCGTTGCCGGACAGGCCGGTGATGCGGGCGACGGCCTCCTGCAGCGCCACCTGGATCTCGGCGATCGGCGGCACCGGCACCCATGGCGGCAGGTCGTGATCGAGCACGTGGTCGTCCCGCACATAGGCGTGCGCCAGCACGTAGTCGCCAAGCTGCTGCGAGCGGCGCAGGCCGCCGCAGTGACCCACCATCAGCCAGCAATGCGGACGCAGCACGGCGAGGTGATCGGTCATCGTCTTMGCGTTCGACGGCCCGACGCCGATATTGACCAGCGTGACGCCGAGCTTGTCCTCGCGCACAAGGTGGTAGGCCGGCATCTGCGGCAGCGCGCGCGGGCGGGTGGCGTCGTCGGGTTCGCTTTCGCCGAGGTTCTGGGTCACGTCCCCCGGTTCGATGAAGCGCACGTAGCCGTCGCCGCCATCCCCAGACATCAGCGAGCGGCCCAGCGCGACGAACTCATCGACATAACGCTGATAGTTCGTGAACAGGACAAAACGCTGGAAGTGGTGCGGCGCCGTGCCGGTGTAGTGGTAGAGCCGCTGCAGGGCCAGGTCCACGCGCTCCGCCGAGAACAGCGAGAGCGGCCAGGCTTCGCCGGGCGTGGGCTCGTAGGTGCCATTGGCGATGGAGTCGTCGATGCGGCTCAGCTCGGGCAGCACGAACGACGCCTCCAGCTCGCGCGCCTGGGTGTAGCTGATGTCGGTGGTCGAAGCTTCGATGACGAACGGCAGCGGGATCGGCCGGCGCGACAGGCCGACGACCACCGGCACGCGGTGATAGCGCATCAGGCGCTCGATCTGGTCGCGGTAGTAGTCGCACAGCAGGTCCGGTCGCGTGACCGTGGTGCCGTACACGCCGGGGTAGGCGACCGTACCCCACGAAGGGCGGCTGTCGGTCACCATGGTTTCGAGGTTGACCGAGATGCCGAGGTACGGGTAGCACGCGTGCGCCGCCGATGGGAGGGGCTTGCCCTGCGCGAAGGCGTCGAAGCGCGCGCGCACGGCGGCGACCGAGCCGTCGTAGATCTCGCGAATGCGCGCCAGCGCGCTGTCCGCGTCAGAGAACTCGGCCAACTGATCGGCCGGATGGGCGGAAGAGAAGATCGAGGCGTTCATGGCGACCATCATACCGCGCGGCATCGCGCCGTGGCGGCAATCGATGGCGTTGCGTGGGAATACGAACGCTTGTGCGCTTTGCACCGTGCATTGTTTGACGCATCCATATCCGCTTCGCTACACTCTGTCGCCATTCGCGCCGCACATCGCAGCTTCGTGGCGCAAACGCCGCTGCGCTCCCCACTTTGGTTGGGGGTGTGGCACGCGACATGGTATCTGGCAGGAGGAGCCGTCGATGGAAATCCGTAACCCGTTGCCCGCAGAGATCGAGGCGGCCAGGCGTCTGTTGGCCGCCAACGGTTGGGAGCAACAGGTCGGCAATGCGGAACGCTTCGCGCAACTGATCGCCAATTCCCAACGCGTAGCCGTGGCCGTGGAGAAGGGCGAGGTGATCGGCTTCGCCCGCGCCCTCTGCGACGACATCGCCAACGGCTACATCTCGATGGTGGCCGTGGCGCCGCAGCATCGCCGGCGCGGCATCGGCCGGGCGCTGGTGCGCCAGGTCATGGGCAACGATCCCGACATCGTCTGGGTGTTGCGCGCGGCACGCTCCTCGGAAGCCGCCTTCTTCGGCCAACTCGGCTTTGCGCCGTCGATGGTCGCCATGGAGTGGCGGCGGCGCTGATTTTCCGGCGCTGTTACTCCGCCGCTGTTACTCCGCCATCGCGCGCCGGAAAGCGTCCGCCGAGCCCATCTGGCGGAACAGCTTGCCACCCGGCGCGAAGCGGTCCGCCGTCGACAGGCCGCCTACCACCACCGGTTCGAACCCCACCTCACGCACCAGTTGCGCGGCCACGGCTAGCGCAGCCGCGTCGTCGCCAGCCATCGGCACCGCCATCAGCGCGCCCTGGCGATGGCTCTCGCGGGCAAACTCCGCCGCGCCCGTGAAGTTGAACACGCGCACGATCCGCGCGCCGGCCAGGTACTTGGCCGTGGTGGCGCCGATGCCGTTGGCTTTCACCTCCTCCACGATCGCCCCGTCGCGCGGCGAGACCGCATTGGTGGCATCGAGCACGATCTTGCCCTGCCATTTGTTCTGCTGGCCCACCTCGGGCACGGCGCCGTAGGGCACGGCCAGTAGCAGCACATCGGCAAAGGCCACCGCCTGCGCCACCGTGCCGGCCTGTGCCAGCGGGCCGAGCGAATCGGTCAGGCTCTTCAGGGACTCCGGGTGACGCGAGGAGAACATCACGGGGTGCCCAGCCTTCACGAACAGGCCGCCCACGGTGCCGCCGATGCGCCCCGAGCCGATCACGCCGATCTTCGATTTGGCTGGCGTCTGCGCCATGGCCGGCAGCGCGCCCGCCACGACCACAAGCCCCATCGCCCCCAGCACCCTGCGCCGGCCCCGGTGCATGTGTGTCGATTCGTGCCCCATGGCCTCGCTCCAGCAGTTCCGATCTAGCCACTCTAGGCGAAATCCACGCCACCGGCGCTGTCATGGGAGTGTCATCGCCGCTGCCTAGACTGACGCGCGACCACGTGCCGTCTTCGGCACTTATCGATTACAACAACGAACAGGGGAAATCATGGGAAAGAGGACCAGGCAGGCAGCCTTTGCCGCGCTGATCTCGGCCACGCTCGCGCTCGGCGCCTGCGGCGGCGACGATGACAACGGCAGCGCCGCGAATGGCGGTACCGGTGGCAATGGTGGCAACGGCGGCAATGGCGGCACCACGCAGCCGGCATCGGTGCAGCCGCTGTCGGGCGGATCGCTGTACGTCGGCGCGGTCAGCTTTGGCGACACGGTATCCGTCGAACTCGACAAACCCGCCGCCGGCCAGCTCACCCTGCGCTTCCTCGATTCCCGCTTCGGCCTGGCCGGGGCACTGGTGGGCCAGTACGTGCTGGAAGACGGCACCTACCGCGTGACCGGCCTCGCCGCCAGCGGCACCGACGTACCGGCAGCACTGGCTGCCGCCGCCGCCGCCATCACCTTCCGCTTCACGCTCGATGACGGCGTGCTCTCCGGCGCGCTGGGCCAGGTGCCCAACGTCAAGGCCGGCAACGGCGCCCTGCTCCAGGGCTATATCTCGGCCGGCAACCGTGGCGCGCAGCTGGCCGACATCGCCGGCACCTACAGCTACCTGCGCCAGGCCGGCGACGCCGCCAGCGCGGGCCAGCTCAATATCGGCGCGGATGGCAACGTGCGCGTCTGCGCCGGGCTGGGCTACAGCGCCGACTGCGCCGGCGGCCAGTCGGGCAAGCTGGCGGCCGATGCCGACCAGTCGCGCTATCCGGGCGCCTTCGCGCTGACGCTGGGCGGCAGCACGGTCGGCCGCCTGTTCGTAGGCCGCCAGCAGGGCCAGGTGGCGCTCTTCGTCGACGAAACCGGCGCCAGCGCCACGGCGCCCACCGGTAGCTGGGTCGTGCGCACGGCCACGGCCGTCGCCGCCAATGGCATCGATGGCGACTGGGTCTGCGCCGAGCCGGAACTCGACGACAAGAACGCCGCCACGGGCCGTACGCGCCGCAACATCGTCTCGGTGGCGGGCACCACGCTCGCCGCGGACAACATCCCCGTGGACGTGACGCTGGCCTACAACCGCGCCGGCGGGGCCGCCGCCAACGGGCTGGTCTCGGGCACGTGGCAGGCCACCGTGGCCGGCCAGGCGCAATCGCTCGGCCTGACCTGGCTGCCGGTGAGCAAGAACCTCGCGTACCAGCTCCGGCAGGTGCCGGGCAGCACGCGACAGCTTCCCGCCGTGTGCGCCCCGATGGCCGCGCCGACGCCGGTCTCGACCTACCTGACGGCCACTGCAGGGCAGAACATCCTCGTCACGCTGGCCGATCTGCGCCCCACCCAGCCGGCCATCGGCCGCGACCAGATCTACTACAAGCTCGGCCGCTACGMCGCGGACCCGATCAAGAAGTTCGACKACGCCTGCGAGACCAACGGCCAGAACAAGACCAGCACCTGGGATGCAGCCACGTCCCGCCTCGGCGACCTCGCCTCCTTCACCTGCACCAAGGCGGTCGGCAACAAGCCGGCCGACATGAAGACGCTGGTGGTGGGGCCGTACGGCGAGCCGTTCCTGACCGATGGACACCACTCGTTCACGTCGATCTGGGACGCCGACACCGGCGGCGCGCAGTCGAAGATGTGGATCCGCGTGCAGGACAACCTGTCCACGCTGAACCGCGCCACGTTCTTCCGCACGCTGCGCGAGCGCAAGCTGATCTGGTCGAAGGACGGCGCCAACCAGCCGACCTACCCGGCTGACCTGCCGCGCGCGCTGGGCCTGAAGAACGGCCTCGGCAACGACCCGTACCGCGCGCTGGTCTACTTCACGCGCGACATCGGCTACAGCCAGCCGACCGATGCCACCGAGTTCACGGAGTTCTATTGGGGCGATTGGCTGCGCGGCGTGGTGGACCTGAAGACGGTCAACCTGGACGACACCGCCAGCTACCTCGACGCCGTGCACCGCGCCTCGGCCGCCATGGTGGCGCTGGCGCCGGACGCCGTGGTCAGCAACGGCAAGACCGCCGCGCAACTGGGCGGCCTGACCACGCTGAACGAAACCGAGTTCACGGCGCTCTCGCAGCCGGTGGGTTCGACCAAGCCCGGCAAGCTGCCGTACGCAGTGGCCTACCGCCTCGGGCTGAAGCCGTAAGGCAAAAAAAGACGCCCGCTGCAATGAACTGCACCCCAAAAGTTGGACACCAACTTTTGGGGTGTTTTCATGTATCGGTACTCGGAGCAGTTCAGGCTGACAGTTATCCAGAGCTACCTGGACGGTCAGGCAGGCTATGGTGAGATCGCCAAACGCCATGAAATAGACA
>NZ_JBFTLH010000037.1:0-25944 GCF_056396345.1 Cupriavidus sp. 05T42 | reverse complement strand
CGCCGGCGCCGCGCACCGGGCGGCTGCGGCGGCGCGGCGAGAACGGCGCCGATGCCGACTATGCCTCGCTGATGCGCTCGTCCCGGCTCTCCAGCATGGGCGAGCTGGCCGGCTCGCTGGCCCATGAACTCGACCAGCCGCTGACCGCCATCGTCAGCAATGCCCAGGCCGCGCGCCAGTACCTGGAGTCCGATGTCATCGACATGGACGAGGTGCGCGAGATTCTCAAGGACGTGAACGACGAAGCGTGCCGAGCCAGCGCCACGGTGCGGCAGATCCGCGCGCTGATCAAGGGCGAGTCCCGCGTGCTGGGGCCGCTGGACATCGGCGCCGCCATCGACGAGGCCCTGGCGCTGGTGCGTGGCAACGCGCTCGGGCGCGGCATCGTGCTGACCCGGCAGGTGGCGTCGCCGCTGCCGCGCGTCAATGGCGATGCGGTGCAGATCCAGCAACTGCTGCTCAACGTGCTGCTCAACGCCTGCGATGCCGTGGACCGGGGCGTGCCCGGCAGTGGCACCCCGCGCGAGGTCACGGTGATGGCGCACGTGGCGGAGGGGATGGTGCAGATCGCGGTGCGCGACAGCGGCGCCGGCGTGGACCCCGGCGACCTCGAGCACATCTTCGAACCGTTCGTCACCTCGAAGCCGCAGGGCATGGGGCTCGGGCTGTCAATCAGCCGTGCCATCGCCGCGCGCCACGGCGGCACGCTGGACGCGTGGAACAACGCGGACCGTGGCATGACATTCCAGTTTTCGCTGCCCCAGGAAGGCATGCCCACACGACGCGGCGTCCGCATGCCGCGCGGGCTTGCCATGGCCGAATCGTCTTTCAAAGGATAGCGCCATGAGCGAACACGTTCCGACGGTGTATATCGTCGACGATGACCCCGGTGTCGTGCGCGCGCTGGTGCGGCTGGTCAAGGCGCACGGCTACCAGGCGGTGGGCTTCAACGATGCCTGGGCCTTCCTCGATGCGCGCGCGGCGGACCCCGGTCCGGCCTGCGTGATGCTGGACCTCCAGATGCCGGGCATGGACGGCATCACGCTCCAGCGCCGGCTCGACGGCGAGCTGCCGGTGATCTTCGTCACGGGCCATGCCGATGTCCCCTCCACGATCCTGGCCATGCTGGCCGGCGCCACGGACTTCCTGCTCAAGCCGGTGCAGGAAGACGCGCTGCTGGCGTCGCTCGAACGGGCCTGCCGCTGCGCCGTGGCGCGGCACATGGAACACGAGGAAATGGCCGACCTGCGCGAGCGGCTCGACCGCCTGACCCCGCGCGAGCGCGAGGTGATGGCATGGGTGGTCACCGGCCGCCTGAACAAGCAGGTGGCCAGCGAACTGGGCACGGTGGAGAAGACCATCAAGGCCCATCGCGCCAGCGTCATGCGCAAGCTGGAGGTCGGTTCGCTGGCCGAGCTGGTGCGCATGGCCGACAAGCTMGGCCTGCCCGCCGTGGCCGCCGCACGGACACCCCACCGCGCGGGTGCGGGCGCCGGGGCCTGAGCGCTCCCCACGCAGACGGGTGAAGGGCCGGGGTGCACACCCCGGCATGGCGCGCCGCCTGGGCGGGACCATGGCCCAATATCGCGGGGGCGGGGCATCTCGTAGGCTACGAGCATCAGCGATGCTTGCGCGATTGCCGATCCTGCCGATGGTCAACCTGTGGTCAATCTATGGGGCCTACCGAGACCTTTGTCGTCATCGTCGATGACGACGACGCCGTAGCCCGCGCGATTGCGCGGCTGCTGCGCGCCGCCGGCGTCGTCGTGGATACCTACGCCAGCGGCCTGGCGCTGCTGGACCGCCTCCACGCCGACCCCGGCTACCGCCCCGACTGCGTGATCCTCGATGTCTGCATGTCCGATATTGACGGCCTGGAAGTGCAGCAGCGGCTGATGCCCATCGGCCTGCCCGTGCTGTTCATCACCGCCTATGACGTGCCCGAGGCGCGCACCCGCGCGCTGGCCAACGGCGCGCTGGGCTATCTGCGCAAGCCGTTCAACGCGTCCCAGCTGCTCGCCCTGATCCCGCCCCCCCGGTCCTGACGCGGGGTGGCCCTTGGTCCAATTGCCATGGATTGCGGCGCGGCACAAGCTAGGTCGAGAAGCGCCCTTTGCATGGCGTGGGCGTGGCATGTGTGGATGGGAGACCGCAATGCGCAGCAGGATCGGCCGAGGGGGAGTGACGCTGCTGGCGGCGCTGGTGCTGGTGCTGGGCGCGGGCTGCGGGAAGGAGGAGCGCAAGGCCGCGGCGCCGCCGGTGACCGACGTCGGCGTTATCACCGTGTCGTTGCGTGACGTGCCGCTGAACTTCGAGTTCGTGGGCGAGACGCAGAGTTCCCAGCAGGTGGAGATCCGGGCCCGCGTGAACGGCTTCCTGGAGCAGCGCACCTACACGGAGGGCTCGCTGGTCAAGGCCGGCGACGTGCTGTTCCGTATGGACCAGAAGCCATTCCAGGCCGCGCTGTCCGCCGCCAACGCGGAGCTGGCGCAACAGCAGGCGCGGCTGACCACGGCGCGCGCCAACCTGAACCGCGTGCGTCCGCTGGCCGCCAAGAACGCCTTGAGCCAGAAGGACCTCGACGACTCCACCGGCCAGGAACAGGCCGCGGCGGCGGCTGTCGAGCAGGCCAAGGCCAACGTCGTCAACGCGAAGCTGAACCTCGGCTATACCACCATCACCTCGCCCGTGAACGGGCTGTCCAGCTTCGCCAAGAAGCAGGTGGGCTCCTATATCGACCCCACCAACAGCCTGCTGACCTACGTGGCCAAACTGGACCCGATGTGGGTCAACTTCAGCCTCTCTGAGAACGAAGTGCTGCAAACACGCTCCCAGACGGCATCGGGCGCGCTGCGCATGCCTGAGCGCGGCGCGCTGGAGGTGGAAGTGATCATGGCCGACGGCAGCGTCTATCCGAGCCGGGGCCGCATCGCCTTCCAGGACGCCTCCTTCAGTGCCGAGACCGGCACCTACCTCGTGCGGGCCGAGGTGGCCAACCGCGATGGCCAGCTACGGCCGGGCCAGTTCGTGCGGGTGCGGGTGATCGGCGCCCAGCGCACGCGCGCCATCACCGTGCCGCAGGAGGCGGTGATCCAGGGCCAGCGCGGCGAATCGGTCTGGACCGTGGACAAGGACAACAAGGCGCAGTCGCGCGCCATCGAGGTGGCCGAATGGACCGAGGGCAACTGGGTGGTGCGCTCCGGCCTGCGCGAAGGCGACGTGGTGATCGTGGACGGCACGGTGCGGCTCGCGCCCGGCGCGCCGGTGCGGCCCACACCGGTAGGGGCGAAGCCGGCCTCCGCGCCGGCAGCCCAGGGCGCACAGAAATCGGCTGACCAGAAATCGGCGGCCCAGCCCGCGCCCGGTGAGAAGGCCGCGCCATGACGCTGTCGCACTTCTTCATCGACCGGCCGATCTTTGCATCGGTGCTGTCCATCATCATCGTKGTGGGCGGGCTGGTGGCGATGTTCAACCTGCCGGTGGCGCAGTTCCCGGACATCACGCCGCCGAGCATCACTGTGACCACCACATACCCCGGGGCGAGTTCCGAGGTGGTGGCGCAGAACGTGGCCGCGCCGATCGAGCAGMAGGTGAACGGCGCGGACAACATGCTCTATATGTCGTCCACCAGCTCGTCCACCGGCAACATGACGCTGACGGTGTACTTCGAGATCGGCACCGACCCGTCGCTGGCCCAGGTGGACGTGCAGAACCGCGTGAACCTGGCGCTGCCCACGCTGCCGGATGCGGTGACCAAGCAGGGGGTCTCGGTCCAGAAGCGGTCGTCGGCGTTCATGATGGTGATCGCGGTCTACTCGCCGGACAACAGCTATCCGCAGACCTTCGTCGACAACTACACCAACATCTACATCCTTGACGCGCTGAAGCGGATTCCCGGCGCCAATCAGGCCGCGATCTTCGGCACGCCGGACTACGCGATGCGCGTCTGGCTGCGGCCGGACCGCATGGCGCGGCTCGGCATCACCGTGGAGGACGTGAAGAACGCGGTGGCGGCGCAGAACGAGCAGTTCTCGGCCGGGCGCATCGGCTCCTCGCCGACCGACGGGCCAGTCAAGCAGACTTTCCCGGTGGCCACCAAGGGCCGCATGACCGAGCCGGCCGAGTTCGACAACATCATCCTCCGTGCTGCCTCGGGCGATGCGGCCATCGTGCGGCTGAAGGACATCGGCCGGGCCGAGCTGGGTTCGAAGGACTACTCGCTGCGCAGCCGCTTCAAGGGCAAGACCGCCACGCTGATGGCCGTCTACCAGCAGCCGGGCGCCAACGCGCTGGACGTGGCCAAGCAGGTGCGCACCACGCTGGAGACCATGAAGAAGTCGTTCCCGCCCGGGCTGGAGTACGAGGTGGCGCTGGACACCACGGAGTTMGTGCAGGAGTCGATCAACKAGGTGGTGCATACGCTGCGCGACGCCGTGATCCTGGTGATTTTGGTGGTCTACCTGTTCCTGCAGAGTTTCCGCGCCACGCTGGTGCCGATCCTGGCCGTKCCGGTGTCGATCATCGGCACCTTCATGGCGATGTCGGCGTTYGGCTTTTCGGTGAACATGCTGACGTTGTTCGGGATGGTGCTGGCCATCGGCATCGTGGTGGATGACGCCATCGTGGTGATCGAGAACGTCGAGCGGAATATGGTCGAGTTCAACATGCCGCCCAAGATCGCCGCCAAGCACGCCATGGACGAGGTGGGCGGGCCGGTGGTGGCCATCGTGCTGGTGCTGCTGGCCGTGTTCATCCCGGTGGCCTTCCTCTCCGGCATCACCGGGCAGCTGTACAAGCAGTTCGCCATCACGCTGGCGGTGTCGGTGTTCCTGTCTGGCATTGTGGCGCTGACGCTGTCGCCCGCGCTGGCGGCCATCCTCCTCAAGCCCGGCACGCACAAGAAGAACCGATTCTTCCAGTGGTTCAACCGCAGCTTCGACCGCATGGTGGAAGGCTACGGCAGCAGCATCCAGCTGGTGATCCGCCGCGTGTTCATCTCCGTGGCGCTGGTGCTGGCGCTGATCGTGGCGAGCGTGCTGCTGTTCATGCGCATTCCGTCGTCGTTCCTGCCCGTGGAGGACCAGGGCTACCTGTTCGGCGCGGTGGTGCTGCCGGACGCGGCGAGCCTGGACCGCACCGGCGACTTGTCCAAGCGCGCCGAGCAATGGTTCGCGGCGCAGCCGGGCGTGAAGTCGGTGGCCACGCCGGACGGCTATAGCCTGATCGACTCCCAGAACAAGTCCAACGCCGGCACGCTGTTCATCACGCTGAAGAGCTTCCACGATCGCGGCAAGGGCGAGAGCGCCGAGGACCTGATCACCAAGGCCAATCGCGAGTTCTCCACCTGGCGCGAGGGGCTGGTGATCCCGGTCAATCCGCCGTCCATCCCGGGACTTGGCACCACGGGCGGTTTCGAGTTCTGGCTGCAAAGCACCGGCGACGGCACCTACCAACAGCTGGAGGCGCGCGCGCGGGCCTTCATCGCCAAGGCGCGCCAGCGGCCCGAGCTGCGCAGCGTGAGCACGACGATCAACACGCGCTCGCGCCAGTTGCTGGTGGACCTGGACCGCGAGCGCGCCGAGACCCAGGGCGTGCCGGTCGATCAGGTCTACTCGGCCCTGCAGACCATGTTCGGCTCGCTCTACGTGAGCCAGTTCCCGAAGAACAGCCGGCTGTTCCAGGTCATCCTGCAGGCCGAGCCGCAGTTCCGTTCGCGCCCGGAAGACCTCGACAAGGTCTATGTGCGCAACACCCATGGCGACATGGTGCCGATCAAGGCCGTGACCACCTCGCGCTACGTGGCCGGCGCGGACCTCGTCACGCGCTTCAACAACTTCCCGGCCGCCAAGATCACCGGGGACGCCGCGCCCGGCTACAGCTCCGGGCAGGCGCTGACCGCCATGGAGGAAGTGGCCGCCGAGGTGCTGGGCGAGGGCTACAGCTTTGCGTGGAGCGGGCAGGCGTATGAGGAGAAGAAGGCCGGCTCGACCGCCGCCATGGTGTTCGCCTTCGCGCTGCTGATGGTGTTCCTGATCCTGGCCGCCCAGTACGAGAAATGGTCGCTGCCGATCGGCGTGCTGCTGGCGGTGCCGTTCGCGCTGTTCGGCGCGCTGGTCGCCATCCTGATACGCGGCATGCAGAACGACGTGTACTTCCAGATCGGCCTGACGGTGCTGATTGCGCTGGCGGCCAAGAACGCCATCCTGATCTTCGAGTTCGCGGTGGAGATGCGCATCAAGGAGGGGCTGAACGCCTACGACGCGGCGGTCAAGGCGTCCAAGCTGCGGCTGCGGCCGATCATCATGACCTCGCTGGCCTTCATCCTGGGCTGCATTCCGTTGGCCATCGCCAGCGGAGCTTCCGCGGCGAGCCGGCAGTCGCTCGGCACGGGGGTGATCGGCGGCATGCTCGGCGCCACGGTGATCGCGGTGTTCTTCATCCCGATGTTCTTCTGGGCGCTGGAGCGCCGCACCGCCGGCAAGGTGCCGGACCAGCCGACGCCGGGCCATCCGCCTTCGGGTCATCCGCCCGAGCCGGGGCTGGAGCCGCCCGCCGATGCGCCGGCCGCGCCGGTGCGCCGGGGAGACCCGCCATGAGCCACGTGCACTGGCAGGCGCTGGTTGGTGCCGGCGCCCTGATGGCAGGCGGCTGCGCGGTGGGGCCGGACTACGAACGGCCCGCCGTGGACGTGCCCGAGACCTATCGCTTCGCGGAGACCCCGCCGGCCACGGCCACGCCTACGGCCGCCACGCCCACCACGCCCGCCACGCCCGCCATCGATCCGCAATGGTGGGGCCAGTTCGGCGACCCGGTGCTCGACGCGATGATCGCCCAGGCGCTGGAGCGCAATCGCGACATCCTGATTGCCGCCGCCCGTGTGGACGAGTACTACGGGCGCGTGATGTCCACGCGCGGCCTGATGTTCCCGCAGGTCGGCGTGGAGACGTTGGCAAGCCGTCAGCGCCTGAGCAACAGCAGTGGCACGCTGTCGCCGGTGGGCAATCCGTTCAACCAGGTGCAGGCCGATGTGTTCGCCTCGTGGGAGATCGACCTGTTCGGCCGGCTGCGGCGCCTGACCGAGTCGGCCCGCGCGCAATGGGCAGCCTCCGACGAGGCGCGCCGGGCCGTGGAGATCAGCGTGGTGGCGGCCGTGGCCTCGGGCTACGTCACGCTGCGCGATCTGGATAACCGCCGGCTGGTGGCCGGCGACACGCTCGACAGCCGCGCCGGGGCGTTGGAGCTGTTCCGGCAGCGCTTCGAGGGCGGGGTGGTGTCCGAGGTGGAACTGGCGCAGGCGCAGTCCGAGTACGCGTCGGCGCTGACCTCGGTGGCGCTCTACGACCAGCTGGTGGCGCAGCAGGAGAACCTGCTGTCGGTGCTGATCGGTGAGAACCCGCGCGCCATGCCGCGCGGCCTGCCGATTGGCGAACTGCGCCCGCCGACGATTCCATCCGGCCTGCCGTCCGACCTGCTGGAGCAGCGCCCGGACCTGTTGCAGGCCGAGCAGCAACTGGTGGCCGCCAACGCCGAGATCGGCGCGGCACGGGCCGAGTACTTCCCGACCATCACGCTGACCGGGCTGTTCGGCGCGGCCAGCACGGCGCTTTCCGGGCTCTGGGTGGGCGCGGCGCAGACGTGGTCGTATGGCGCGTCGGTGGCGATGCCGATCTTCAGCGCGGGGCGGATTGCGGGCGATGTCCGGCAGGCCGAGGCACGCCAGCGGCAGGCGCTGCAGGGCTACCAGCAGGCCATCCAGACCGCGTTCCGCGAAGTGGCGGACGCACTGGTGGGCGTGCAGCGCACGCGCGATCAGCTCACGGCCAAGACCGCGCAGGTCGATGCGCTGGCGCGCTATGCCGCGCTCGCGCGCGACCGCTACGAGGGCGGCTACACCAGCTACCTGGAGGTGCTCGACTCGGAGCGCGCGCTGTTCTCGGCCCAGATCGACCAGTCGAGCCTGCGCGGTACCGAGTTCGGGCAGATCGTGCAGCTTTACAAGGCGCTCGGTGCTGGCTGGCCGCTGCGCGCAGCCGGCATCCCGCAAGCGGAGCGCCGGGATCAGGCATCCACAACGGAGAGATGACATGAAAAAACGAGTGCTGGTGATGGTGGCGATGATTGCCATGGCAGGCGCGGCGCAGGCCCAGCCGGATACCAAGGTGGATGTCACGCGTGGACAGGGGACGGCCACGATGACGGGCACCGCCAAGGTGAACGCGACGATCACGAAAATCGACGCGCCCACGCGCACGGTGACCCTGAAGACGCAGACGGGCAAGGTCGTCGACCTGGCCGTGGGCCCCGAGGCGCGCAACTTCGACCAGCTCAAGGTCGGCGACAAGGTGGCGGTGGAATACCGCGAGGCGCTGACGCTGAAGCTGGAGAAGGGGAGTGGGCCGCTGTCGATGGAAACCAAGCCCATCGAGGAGCGCTCGGCGCCGGGTGCCAAGCCGGGCGGCGTGATTGGGCAGGAGGTGACCGTGGTGGCCGATGTGGTGGCGGTCAGCCCGTCCAAGCACACCGTGACGGTGAAGGGGCCCAAGGGCAATGTCATGGACCTGATGGTGGAAGACCCCGCCCAGTTGGCCGAGGTGAAGAAGGGCGACCGCATCAAGGCCGTCTACACGCAGGCCGTGGCCGTGAACGTGCAGGCGGCGACGAAGTAGCCCTGTCGCACCTATCGCACCTACTGCCATGTCGCGCCGCCTTGTTGTCAACCTCCGCGTCTGCGCCGGCCTCGCCCTCTGTGCGATGGCCTGGCCGGCCCAGGCGTACTTCGACCATTTCCTGAACAACACCATCGTCGGCCGGCTGAGCCGCCCGCAGACGGAGACGCTTGCCGACATCTACCGCAAGGCCTTGTCCGAGAAGGACGATGGCAGCAGTACGCCGTTTGAGCTGCCAGCGGACAAGGACGCGAAGGCCGCCGAAGGCAGCATGACGCTGATCCAGACCACCCAAAAGGGGGATCAGCGTTGCCGTCAGGTGAAGTCGGAGTTCCGGCAGGCCGGCAAGTCCGAGAAATGGACGGGCTGGTACTGCCGCAAGGGCGACGGCGACTGGCGGCGCACGCAGATGAAGCAGTAGCCGGGCCGTCCCTCACTTGGGTGATGCGCGCTCCGCATGGTGGACCATGGTCCAATACCGGCGCGTGCCCCGGTTGAATATCTTGTTCAGGAAGCAGTGTCCGCGCTCGGCGCGGACGCTTTGACCATCGTTACCCCCTTGCGAGGCATGCACCATGAGCCGACACGATACGTCGAAGCTGGCGAGCCTTTCGCCCTTCGAACTCAAGGATGAACTGATCAAGCTGGCCGGGAGCGTGTCCAACCGGCTGATGCTCAACGCGGGGCGGGGCAACCCCAATTTCCTGGCCACCGTGCCGCGCCATGGCTTCCTGCAGCTTGGGCACTTCGCCATGATCGAGTCGGAGCGGGCGTTCTCCTACCTGCCCGTGGGCGTGGGCGGATTCCCGCGCCGGGCCGGCATCGAGGAACGCTTCGACCAGTTCTCGCGCCAGCACCATGACGTGCCCGGCGTGGCCTTCCTGACCGGCGCGGTCTCGTACGTGCGCGACCAGCTCGGGCTGGACGGCGGCGACTTTCTCTACGAGATGTGCGAGGGCTTCATGGCCTGCAACTACCCGGTGCCGGACCGGATGCTGCGGCTCAGCGAAAAGATCGTCAAGCAGTACATCCGCCGGGAGATGATCGGCGCGCATCCGTTCGAGGGCGACTTCGACCTCTACGCCGTGGAAGGCGGCACGGCGGCCATGACCTACCTGTTCAACTCGATGCGCGTGAACGGGCTGCTGCGCGCGGGCGACACCATCGCGCTGGGCATGCCGATCTTCACGCCGTACATCGAGATTCCCGAGCTGAAGGAATACAACCTCCACGAGGTGAATATCAACGCCGACCCGGCGGCCGGCTGGCAATACCCGAACGAGGAACTGGACAAGCTGCGCGACCCCAAGGTCAAGGCGTTCTTCCTGGTCAACCCGAGCAACCCGCCCTCGGTGCGGGTGAGCGATGCCAGCCTGGAATACCTGGCGGACATCGTCAAGGAGCGCCCGGACCTGATCATCCTGACCGACGACGTGTACGGCACCTTCGCCGACAACTTCGTCTCGCTGTTCGCCATGTGCCCGCGCAACACCATCCTGGTGTACTCGTACTCGAAGTACTTCGGCGCTACGGGCTGGCGGCTGGGGGTCATCGCCACGCATAAATCAAACTTGTTCGATGCGCAGATCGCCGCGCTGCCCGATGCCGACAAGAAGGCGCTGAACGAGCGTTATTCGTCCATCACCACCGAGCCGGCCAAGCTGCCGTTCATCGACCGCATCGTGGCGGACAGCCGCACCGTGGCCCTGAACCATACGGCGGGGCTCTCCACGCCGCAGCAGGTGCAGATGGTGCTGTTCTCGCTGTTCTCGCTCATGGACACGGCAGACACCTACAAGGACACCGTGAAGCGGCTGATCCGCAGCCGCAAGGCCGCGCTGTACCGCGGCATGGGAGCGAAGGCCGAGGCCGTGGACGAGAACGTGGTGGATTACTACACGCTGCTCGACGTGGAGCGCGAGAGCCGCGAGGTGGGGCCGGAGTTCGTGAAGTGGCTGCTGGACTCGATCAAGCCGCACGAGCTGCTGTTCCGGCTGGCCGAGGAGGCCGGCGTGGTGCTGCTGCCCGGTGGTGGATTTGGGACCCAGCATCCGTCCGGACGGGTCTCGCTGGCCAACCTCAACGAAGAGGACTACGTGAAGATCGGCCGCTCGGTGCGCAAGCTGCGCGACGAGTACCTGGAGAAATACCGGGCGCAGGGCGGCAAGGTGGGCAAGGCGGATAAATCGGACAAGTCCGAAAAATCTGACAAGTCGGGCAAGGGCAAGTCAGGCAAGTAGCCGCCCGCACCCAGAAGAACAACCCGAAGGAGGTGCTTCATGAACTGGTTCGTGACGACCCTGAAAGCCTACCCGGAGATCTCGATCTTCCTGGCGCTGGGCATCGGGTACTGGGTGGGCGGCAAGAGCTTCAAGGGCTTCAGTCTCGGGGCGGTGACGTCGACACTGCTGGTGGCGATCGTGATCGGCATCCTCGGCGTCAAGATCTCGGCCAACGTGAAGTCGGTCTTCTTCCTGATGTTCCTGTTCGCGGTGGGGTACGGCGTGGGGCCGCAGTTCGTGCGGGGCATCGCCAAGGACGGCGTGCCCCAGGCGATTTTCGCGGTGATCCTGGCGGTGCTGTCGCTGGTGGTGTCGGTGGGGGCGGCGATGATCGCCGGGTATGACCTCGGCTCGTCGGCGGGGCTGTTCGCCGGCTCGCAGACCATTTCGGCGTCGATGGGGCTGGCGACGGACGCCATCAACCGGCTGGGCCGCTCGCCCGAGGAAACCAAGGAGTTGCTGGACGCCATGCCGATTGCCTACGCGGTGACGTATATCTTCGGCACGGTCGGCTCGGCCATCATCCTGGCGCAGATCGGGCCGAAGCTGCTGGGCATCGACCTCGTGAACGCCTGCAAGGAGTACGAGCACCTGCTGGGCGCCAGTGACGATGCCGCCGGCACGCAGTGGCACAACTTCGAGCTGCGCGCCTACAAGCTGGCGCCCGACGCGCCCTACATCGGCAAGACCGTGGGCGATGTGGAGTCCCACACGCAGGCGGGCTTCCGGGCGTTCATCGAGCGCATCCGGCGCGACGGCAAGATCATCGAGACGGACCCGTCCACGGTGCTGCAGGCCGGCGACGTGGTGGCGATTGGCGGCAAGCGTAACCAGCTGATCGAATTCCTTGGCCCGCGCGGCGCGGAGGTGGAAGACCGCGAGCTGCTGGACACACCCACCGAGGGCGTGGACATCTACATCACCAACAAGGCCGTGGATKACAAGACGCTCGAGGAACTGGCGCACGAGCCCGGCGCGCGCGGCGTCTTCTTGAGGAAGATCAAACGTGGCCCGACCGAGACCGTGATCCCGGTGCTGCCGAAGACCAAGCTGTATCGCGGCGATGTGGTCACGCTGGTGGGCCGCACGCGCGACATCAACGCCACGGCCAAGACCCTCGGCTACGTGGACCGGCCGACCACGGTGACCGACGTGGCCTTCATGTCGCTGGCGATCACGGTGGGCACGCTGATCGGGGCCATCGTGCTGAACGTGGGGGGCATTCCGCTGACGCTGTCCACCGCCGGCGGCGCGCTGATCGCGGGGATCATCTTCGGCTGGTATCGCGCCATCCACCCGACCTTCGGCCGCATTCCGGAACCGACAGTCTGGTTCATGAACTCGGTGGGCTTGAACGTGTTCATCGCCGTGGTGGGCATCTCCGCCGGCCCGGGCTTCGTCGCCGGGCTCCAGAAACTCGGCATCAGCCTGTTCCTGTGGGGCATCTTCGCCACCGCCGTGCCGCTGTTCATCGGCATGTTCATCGCCAAGTACGTGTTCCACTTCCACCCGGCGCTGCTGCTCGGCGTCTGCGCCGGGGCGCGCACCACCACGGCGGCACTCGGCATGCTCTGCGAAGCGGCCAAGAGCCAGGTGCCGGGGCTGGGCTATACGGTGACCTACGCGGTCGGCAACACGCTGCTGACGATCTGGGGGATGGTGGTGATCATGATTTTGGCGTGAGGGGGCCAAAAAAGGGGAGTGGTGCGGGATGCACTCGCGGTGCGGGGGATGGTGCCCGGGGTCGGACTCGAACCGACACGCCTTGCGGCGGGGGATTTTGAGTCCCCTGCGTCTACCTGTTTCACCACCCGGGCATTGGGCGGCGATACCCGGACGGGCATCGCGCGGCGATGAACCGCGGATTATGCCGGAAATCGCCCCGCCGAACAACCGCCCCGGGCTTGCGGTAGCATAGCGCGCAGCGCCGCCCGCTTCGCCCCCGTCCTCGTCGCGGCGTCCCCATCGGAGCACCGTGACATGTCAGACCAGCCGTCCCTGGCCAGCCTTGCCGAGTTGCCATCCCAGGACCCCGCGTTCTACGCGCACGCCTATAACAACCGCGCCCGGGTGCCGGACAACGCCACGCACATGGCCCGCTGGGCTGCCGATTCGGCGCTGGTGCGGGCTGCCGCGGCGTCGTACCTCGAGAACCTGCCCTATGGCGACCCGGCGTCGCCCCATGCCGACGACGAGCGCCTCGACTATTTCCCCGCCACGGGCGTGCCCGCCGGCACCCGTCCGCCGCTGCTGGTGTTCGTCCACGGCGGCTACTTCCGCGCGCTCGACAAGCGCGACCACAGCTTCGTGGCCAGCCTGCTGCCCCGGCGCGGCGTGTCGGTGGCGATCATCAACTATTCGCTGTGCCCGGCGGTCACGGTGGAAACCATCGTCCGGCAGGTGGTGCAGAGCGTGGCGTGGCTGTACCGGCAGGGCGATGCGCTCGGCCATGATCGCGACCGCATCTTCGCGGCCGGGCATTCGGTGGGCGGGCATCTGGTGACCATGCTGATGGCGGCGCTGTGGCCGCAGGTGGGCGCAGACCTGCCGGTGGGCCTGGTCCGGGGCGGTCTGTCGATCAGCGGCCTGTACGACCTCGAACCGCTGCGCCGCGCCGACTTCCTTCAGGTGGACCTGCGTCTGACCGAGTCAGATGTCGTGCGCCTTTCGCCGGCCTTCCTGCCGCCCGCCACGCGCGCGCCGTTGCTGACGGCGGTGGGCGAGATCGAATCGAGCGAATATCACCGCCAGAACGCGCTKATCCGCGCCGCCTGGCCGGACAACGCGCGCGAGGACATCCCGCTGCCGGGCCGCCATCATTTCAACGCGATGGACGACCTGGCGCGCGACGGCAGCCCGATGCTGCGCGCGCTGCTGGCGATGATCGGCGGGATGTAGGGGAGGGCAGGMTTTAGGATGCGTCCGAGTCCGGCGCCTGCTTGTGTTCCAGCAGGCGCAGCAGCGACGAGGTGTCGTCGCGTCCCCAGCCGTTTGCCATCATCTGGTCGAGCTGGGCCGAGGTGACGCGCATCGCGGGCAGGTCCAGCCCGATCTGCTCGGCGATGTCCTGCGCCAGGCCGAAATCCTTGGCATGCAGCCGCGATTCGATGCCGGCGGCGAAGTCGCGCGCCACCATCTTCGGCCCCAGCAGATCGAGCATGCGGCTGCCCGCAAAGCCCGTGGAGATCGCCTGGAACACCTTGCCGGTGTCCACATCCTGCGCGGCGGCAAAGCGCATGGCCTCGGCGATGCCCTCGATATTCACCACCTGGGCGATCTGGTTGCACAGCTTGGCGACCTGGCCCGCGCCGTGGTCGCCGATATGCGTGATCGACTTGCCAATCAGGTTCAGCAGCGGCCGCACCGTTTCCAGGTGCTCGGCCTTGCCGCCGACCATGATGGTCAGCGTGGCGGCCTGCGCGCCGGTCGTGCCGCCCGACACCGGGCAGTCGAGCGCGTGGATGCCGCGCGCCGCCAGCGACTGGGCAATCTCGCGCGTGACGATCGGCGAGATTGTGCTGTGATCGACGCAGATCGTGCCGGGCGCGGCGCCCTCGATCACGCCATCCTTGCCGAGCAGCACCGTGCGCACGTCTTCCGACGAGGTGACGTTGGTGAACACCACGGCCGCTCCGCGTGCGGCGTCAGCCGGCGTGAAGCACGGTTCCGCGCCGAGCTGGCGGGCCGCGTCGGCGGCCTCCGGGCGGCGTACGAAGGCCCGTACCGTGTGGCCGCCAGCAATCAGGTGGCCGACCATCGGCGCGCCCATCGCGCCAAGGCCAATAAATGCAAGGGTGGTCATCCGCGGTTCCTTATCCCCATCGTAAAAAAAGCCATGTGCCGCCGGCTTGGGCGACACATGGCGAGGATAGCCGAGGATGCCGCGCGGCGCMACGCAGGGGCCTGCGCGGGCTCCGGGGCAGGGGCTCAGAACGGCAGTTGTTGGATGGCGCGCAGGATTAGCAGGGGGCTGTTGGGCCCTTCCTTGCTGCTGAAGGCGAACGCATGGCCGGGGCGCACGGCCTTCACGCAGAACGAGATCGTCTTTTGGCCAGCCGCGAGTGCGTTGGCCACCGCCGCGCTGACATCGATCTGCCGAGATTGCTGCACATGGTTGAGGTGAAGCCGTCCGACGAACCGGCCGCCGCACGCTGGCGCGTTGGCCATGGTCAGGGTGTCTTCGTTCCACGCCGTGTCGGTGACGAAGACCTGCAGGATATCGGCCGCCGTGCCGGTGACGTTGCCGCCATGGAGCATGATCCGGTACTCGGGCTTGAAGCGGGCGGGCAGGGCCTGCGCGCCTTCAGGGATCTGGAACTTCATGTAGAAGCTCAGCGGCGGCGTGGCGCCTTGCGCCGCCTCGGTGGCCAGTTTCACGTCGCGGCCGAATGTCGTGTGGACATCATTGCCGCCGCTGACCATCGCGTCAGCCTCGGGCGCGTTGTAGTCGTACGGAATTTCCCGGGCGCAGGCGCGTTCCTTGTTGAGGCATTGTTCGGTCAGATAGTGCATGGCCTTGGGCTGCCAGCCATTGAAGAAGTCGGCATGCCCCGAATACAGGGGACCCCAGTTCTCCTGGGACACCTTGCCATGGGCGTTCAGCGTCGGGTCCTTCGAGAGCTGCGCATGCGTGAGATCGCGCACCTGGCCCAGCGCATAGGCGAGATTGATGCTCAGGTGCGGCACGCGCACCGGATAGCCGACCGGGCAGGCGCCGCTCTGGTCGGCATAGGCCATGTTGTTGTAGCCGCCGTGATGGGAGCGCAGCGTCGGATTCAGGTTGATGCCGTCCCAGCAGGTGGGGAAGCTGATGCCGATGTTGAGTTGCGTCCCCTTCACCGGATCGGGCACGCAGTMAGTCGGGATGGTGTTGGTGTAGCCCCTGCGGCTGCCGGTGCACAGGAACGAGATGCGCGGGTTGGGCTGCGTGCCGGCGTGGTTGCCGGCCAGCATTTGCAGGCCGGTTGGCATGACACTGACCGGGTAGCGGTTGGAACTGGGCACCGCCACGTTCGAGTAGTAGGTCTTCTTGTAGGTGGGCGGCACGATCGTGCCGTCGGGCAGCTTCAGCGAGGGGGCCCAGTACGAGCTGGTGTCCGCAGCGTTCTCGCAGGTGGTGCCGGACTTTGCCAGCAGGTCGGCGCCCGTGGTGTAGGCGTCTGCCGCCGTGTTGCCGAAGAAGTCATGCCGCATCGCCGTGCCCGGCCGCTTCGGGTGAACGATGGGGTCGTCCGCCAGCGTGTGCGAGTACAGGCAGAGCGCGTTGGCGCGGCCGTCGCGCAGGGTGCCCTGCGCCATTGCGGAGAAGCTGGCGGCCAGACCGCCCGCCAGGACAAGGGTTTTGAGACAGGAAGCGTGCATCGGTCGTCGTGGTTGTCGGAATGGCTGCCTGACAGGATCAGGCGCGGCCGATTCTAGCGACGACGGACGCAACGAATCGTCTCAATCTCCTTGTTCTTGATGCACTTGAATAATCAAAGTTTTTGCGAGGCCGCGAGGCGCCACAGCGAGGTCACCTCGGCCTTGCGGGCCTGGTGCAGCGGATCGTCCGGATCACTCGCCTTGGGATGGCGCGGGCGGATGTCGGAGCGGCCCAGCACCTTCAGCCCGGCGTCTTCGATCCAGCCCAGCAGTTCCTCGCGCGTGCGCAGGCCCAGATGCTCGGCGAAGTCGGAGAGCAGCAGCCAGCCCTGGCCGGCCGGCTCCAGATGCTCGGCAAGGCCGGCGAGGAAGCCGCGCAGCATGCGGCTCTCGGGATCGAACACGGCATGCTCGACCGGCGAACTCGGTCGCGCGGGCACCCAGGGCGGGTTGCAGACCACCAGCGGGGCGCGGCCGGCGGGGAAGAGGTCGGCCTCGACCACTTCCACCTGATGGGTCAGACCCAGCCGGCCGAGGTTGTCGCGGGCGCATTGCAGCGCGCGCGGGTCCTGGTCCGTGGCCACCACGCGGCGCACGCCGCGCTGCGCCAGCAGGGCCGCCAGCACGCCGGTGCCGGTGCCGATGTCGAAGGCGAGCTTGTCCGAGGGCAGCGCTTCCTTGGCGACGAGGTCGAGGTATTCGCCCCGCACCGGCGAGAACACGCCGTACCACGGGTGGATCCGTTCGCCCAGCACCGGGATCTCGACGCCCTTCTTGCGCCACTCGTAGGCGCCGATCAGGCCGAGCAGTTCGCGCATCGAGGCCACATAGGGCGCCGTGGCCGGGCCGTAGACCTGCGTGCAGGCCTCAGCCACCTCGGGCGCGCGGCGCAGCGGCACCACGTGGCCGGCGTCGAACGGCAGCAGCAGCATGCCCAGCGTGCGCGCGCGTTGCGACTGCGCCAGCCGGTGCTTGTGGAACGCCTCGGTCATGTTGGCCGGCGGCTTGGGCGCGCGCTTGGGCTTGCGGTCGGTGCGGCGGGCCATGGCCTGGAGCAGCTGGCGCGCGTTCTGGAAGTCGCCGCGCCAGAGCAGGGCCACGCCTTCGCTGGCCAGCCGAAACGCCGTGTCGGCAGGCATCTGGTCATCGGCAATCACCACGCGCTTTGGCGGCGGCAGGCCGGCCTCGGAGCGCCACAGCGCGCTGCGCTCGGCGCCGTCTTCGGTCCAGTGGATGGTGGGGAGGGAGGAGGAGTCAGACATATCTATATAGAGGGAGGCGTGCGCCACATCGGCAGGCAATCTTAAATGTGCCGATTACAGCTCATAGGCCTCGTGATCGCCCGACATCGCCTGTTCCACGAGCTTGCGGTTCAGGGTGGGCGAGAACAATTCGATGAAGGTATAGACGAAGCTGCGCAGATACGCGCCCTGTTTGACGGCCAGATGGGTCACATTGGTGCCKAACAGGTGGCCGACCGGGATGCCGCGCAGGTTGCGGTCGCGCTCGGCATCGAACGCCACACCGGCCACGATACCGATGCCCAGGCCGATCTCGACATAGGTCTTGATCACGTCTGCGTCGATGGCCTCGAGGATGATATCCGGCTCCAACTGGCGCAAGGCGAATGCCTTGTCAATCTTGGGGCGGCCCGCGAAATTCGGATCGTAAGTGATCAATGGATAACTTGCGATGTCCTCGAGCGCGATGTGCTTCTTTTCCAGCAAGGGATGGTCGGGCGGCGTGATGACCGTATGCGACCACTGGTAGCCGGGCAGCGACACCAGGCCCTTGTCCCCCGAGATGCCCTCGGTGGCGATACCGATGTCGGCCTGGTCGTGCAGGATCATGTCCGCGATCTGCGAGGGGTTGCCCTGCTGGATCGACAGCCGCACCTTGGGGTAGCGCTTGGTGAACTCGCCGATCACGCGCGGCAGGGCATAGCGCGCCTGGGTGTGCGTGGTGGCGATGGTGAAGTTGCCTTGATCCTGGGCAGCGTAGTCCTTGCCTACCCGCTTCAGGCTCTMCACCTCCTGCAGGATCTTCTCCACGGAGGTCAGGATGCGGCGCCCCGGCTCGGTCAGGCTGCGGATGCGCTTGCCGTGCCGCGTGAAAATATCGACGCCCAGCTCCTCCTCCAGCTCGATGATGGCCTTGGAGACGCCAGGTTGTGACGTATAKAGCGCTTTTGCGGCTTCGGTCAGGTTGTAGTTCTGACGGACGGCCTCGCGCACGAAGCGGAACTGGTGCAGGTTCATATAACTCGGTGCGTATAAACAAACAACTTCTTATTAGTTTGAGATATGAGGCCAGTTTATTACGATTTTCGAACTTTGTTAAATAACGGCCTGCCCGTATTGCGTCCGCGCCCAGCCTGAACCCCGGCGAAGCGCGGAAGTGACGGAAAAGGCATTGTTGAGAACCCCCCGAATGTCCCTTGCGTATACCGCTTCCGGTCTGCTGGTAGGTATCTTGGTCGGCCTGACCGGGGTAGGCGGGGGTTCGCTCATGACGCCGCTGCTGACCCTGCTGTTCGGCTTCTCGCCGGCCACGGCGGTGGGTACCGACCTCGCGTTCGCTTCGATCACCAAGGGCTTCGGCACCATCGCGCACCGCGCCCATGGCCACGTGCAATGGCAGGTGGTGCGCCGCCTCTGCATCGGCAGCCTGCCCGCCGCACTGGTCGCCATCCTCGTACTCAAGAGCGCCGGCGAGCTGGACGCGCGCTGGCTGCACGGCATTCGGCTGATGATCGGCGTGTCGGTGCTGCTGACCGTATTGTCGCTGCTGTTCCGCAAGCAGATGCTGGCCTGGCTCGAACGCAACCCGCGTTTCCAGCTGGAAGGCCGCCGCCAGGTGGTGGCGACCGTGGTGGTGGGCGCCGTGATCGGCGTGCTCGTCACGGTGTCGTCGATCGGCGCCGGCGCGGTTGGCGCCACGCTGATCCTGTTGCTGTACCCCCATATGAAGCCGGCCGAAGTGGCTGGCACCGATATCGCCTACGCCGTGCCGCTCACGGCGGTGGCCGGGCTGGGCCACGTGTGGCTCGGCACCGTCGACTGGAATTTGTTGCTGGCGCTGCTGGTGGGCTCGATCCCCGGCATCTGGCTGGGCGCGCAACTGTCCCGGGCGCTGCCCGAGCGGCTCGTGCGCGCCGCCCTGGCCACCACGCTCACGCTGGTCGCCATCAAGCTCGTTTCCTAAGCATTCAACGAATACTGAACGGACCCACACCATGTATCAGTACGATCAATACGACCAGCGCATCGTCCAAGAGCGCGTTGCCCAGTTCCGTGACCAGGTGCGCCGCCGCCTCTCCGACGAACTGACCGAAGAGGAATTCCTGCCGCTGCGGCTGCAGAACGGCCTGTACATGCAGCGCCATGCCTACATGCTGCGCGTGGCCATTCCGTACGGCCTGCTGGCGTCGAAGCAGATGCGCATGCTGGCACATATCGCGCGCGAGTACGACCGTGGCTACGGCCACTTCTCCACGCGCCAGAACATCCAGTACAACTGGATGGACCTCGAGCGCGTGCCGGACGTGCTGGCCGACCTCGCCAGCGTGGAGATGCACGGCATCCAGACCTCAGGCAACTGCGTGCGCAACATCACGACCGACCACTTCGCCGGCGTGACGCCGGACGAGACCGTGGACCCGCGCGTGCTGGCCGAACTGCTGCGCCAGTGGAGCACCTTCCAGCCGGAATTCGCCTTCCTGCCGCGCAAGTTCAAGATCGCGATCTCGGCCTCCGCCAACGACCGCGCCGTGGTGCAGATGCACGACATCGGCATCTACGCCTACCGGAACGCCGCCGGCGAGACGCGCCTGCGCATCCTGGCCGGTGGCGGCCTGGGCCGCACGCCGATCCTGGGCACGATCATCAAGGACGACCTGCCGTGGCAGCATCTGCTGACCTACGTGGAGTCCGCGATTCGCGTGTACAACCGCTACGGCCGCCGCGACAACAAGTACAAGGCCCGTATCAAGATCCTCGTGAAGGCTATCGGCGCCGAGAAGTTCGCCGCCGAGGTCGAGGAAGAGTGGCAGCACAGCAAGGACGGCCCGGGCACCATCACGCAGGACGAGTTCGCCCGCGTGGCGCAGTACTTCGCCCCGCCGGCCTACGAGAAGCTGGCCGACACCGACGCCGGCTACGAGAAGCACCTGCTCGAGGACAAGGCGTTCGCGCGCTGGGTCAGCCGCAGCGTGCACGCCCACAAGGTGCCGGGCTATGCCGCCGTGACGCTCTCCACCAAGCCGGGCCCCGTCTCGCCCCCGGGCGATGCCACGGACAAGCAGATGGAAGCCGTGGCCGACCTGGCCGACCGCTACGGGTTTGGCGAGCTGCGCGTGGCGCACGAGCAGAACCTGGTGCTGCCGGACGTCAAGAAGCATGACCTTTTCGCCCTCTGGCAGGAAGCGAAGCAGGCCGGCCTGGCGACGGCCAACATCGGCCTGCTGACCGACATCATCGCCTGCCCGGGCGGCGATTTCTGCTCGCTGGCGAATGCCAAGTCGATCCCGATCGCGCTGGGCATCCAGGAGCGCTTCGACAACCTCGACTTCGTGTACGACCTCGGCGAGATCTCGCTGAACATCTCCGGCTGCATCAACGCCTGCGGTCACCACCACGTGGGCAACATCGGCGTGCTGGGCGTGGACAAGGACGGTTCCGAGTGGTACCAGGTGACGCTCGGCGGCGCCCAGGGCAACAACACCGCGCTGGGCAAGGTCATCGGCCCGTCGTTCAGCGCCGAGGAAATGCCCGACGTGGTGAGCCGCATCATCGAAACCTTCGTCGCGCACCGCGTCGAGGACGAGCGCTTCATCGACACGTTCGCCCGCATCGGCATCGCCCCGTTCAAGGAACGTGTGTACGCCGACAAGCAGCGCGAAGAGCGCGCCGAAGCCTGACGACCCCGGAGAGACTGAACATGGCAAAGATTATTCAACTGCAACGCGACGCCGCCGACCTCCGCCCCGTGATCGTCGAGGACGACTGGACCGTGCTGCGCGCCACCGAGACCGAGCCGCTGGACGACGCCCGCGTGGCCGCCGCCGCGCAGGGCACGGACGCCGTGCTGTTCCCGCTGTCGGTGTGGAAGGCGCACGCAGCGCTGCTGGCCGGCCGCGACAAGGCCATCACCGGCGTGTGGCTGGCTCCTGAAGACGAGCCGGGCGATGCCGAGGCGCTCTTCGACCGCGTGTCGCTGGTCGCCGTCGATTTCCCGGTGTTCCGCGATGGCCGCGGTTTCTCGTCGGCCTACCTGCTGCGCACCCGTTACCACTGGGACGGCCAGCTCCGCGCCATCGGCGACGTGCTGCGCGACCAGCTCAACTTCATGAAGCGCTGCGGCTTCGACGCCTTCGCGGTGCGCGCCGACAAGAACATCGACGACGCCATCAAGGGCTTCACCGAGTTCACGGTGGCCTATCAGGCATCGGTGGACGAGCCGCTGCCGCTGTTCCGCCGCAACCGTGCGGAAGTGACCGCCCGGGGCGCCGCATGAGCGCAGTGATCTCCGACATCCCTGTGGTGGAGCTGGGCGCGCCGGTGTCCGGCCTGCGCCCGCCCGCGCTGTGGACCCAGCCGGTCTACACGGGCACGGTGGAGGCGCTGGAAGCCAAGGAACGCGCGCTGGCCGAGCGGCTGGCCGAGATTGCGGGCCGCTTCTTCCGCGCCCGCTTCGCCACCAGCCTGGCTGCCGAGGATATGGTCCTGACCGATGCCATCCTGCGTGGCGGTGACGCCGTGCGCGCCGGCATCCGCGTGTTCACGCTGAACACGGGCCGCCTGCACGCCGAGACGCTGGCCGTGCTGGATCAGGTGCACACGCACTACGGCTACGCCATCGAGCAGTTCACGCCGGACCCGGAAGCAGTGGAGAACTACCTGAAGAACCACGGCCTGAACGCGTTCTACGACAGCGTGGACCTGCGCAAGAGCTGCTGCGGCATCCGCAAGGTGGAGCCGCTGAACCGCGCGCTGTCCCACGCCGATGCCTGGATGACCGGCCAGCGCCGCGAGCAGGCCGTCACGCGTGCCGAGCTGCCGTTCGAGGAGCTGGACGAAGCGCGCGACATCCCCAAATTCAATCCGCTGGCCGACTGGACCGAGGCCGAGGTCTGGGCCTATCTGGTGCGCCACAACGTGCCGGTGAACGCGCTGCATGCCAAGGGCTACCCGAGCATCGGCTGCGAGCCGTGTACGCGCGCTGTGAAGGCTGGCGAAGACGTCCGCGCAGGACGTTGGTGGTGGGAGAGCAAGGACTCGAAAGAGTGCGGGCTCCACGAGCAGAACATCAAGCATTGAAGTATTGAATCGAGGCCGAGAACGACATGGGCATCATGAACGACATCGCAGAAGCAGGGGTTGAACACCTGCTCCAGGTCCAGAACGACCACCTCGACCGGCTGGAAGCCGAGTCGATCTACATCATCCGTGAAGTGGTGGCCGAGTGCCGCAACCCGGCGCTGCTGTTCTCCGGCGGCAAGGATTCGATCGTCATGCTGCACCTGGCGCTGAAGGCCTTCCGCCTGGGCGACCGCAAGGTGGAACTGCCGTTCCCGCTGGTGCACATCGACACCGGCCATAACTACCCGGAAGTGATCGCCTTCCGCGACCAGCGCGTGGCGGAACTGGGCGCGCGCCTGGTGGTGGGCCATGTCGAGGATTCGATCAAGCGCGGCACGGTGCGCCTGCGCAAGGAAACCGACTCGCGCAACGCGGCGCAGGCCGTGACGCTGCTGGAAACCATCGAGGCGCACAAGTACGACGCGCTGATGGGCGGCGCCCGCCGCGACGAAGAGAAGGCCCGCGCCAAGGAACGGATCTTCTCGTTCCGCGACGAGTTCGGCCAGTGGGACCCCAAGGCCCAGCGCCCAGAGCTGTGGAGCCTGTACAACGCCCGCATGGCCTCGGGCGAGCAGATGCGCGTGTTCCCGATCTCGAACTGGACCGAGCTGGATGTGTGGCAGTACATCGCCCGGGAAAACCTGGCCCTGCCGCCGATCTACTATGCGCACGAGCGCGAAGTGGTGCGCAAGAACGGCCTGCTGGTGCCAGTGACGCCGATCACGCCCAAGCAGGACGGCGATGTGAGCGAGGTGCTGTCGGTACGCTTCCGGACCGTGGGCGACATCTCCTGCACCTGCCCGGTGGCCAGCACGGCCGCCAACCCGGTGGACATCATCGCCGAGACCGCGGTGACTGAGATCACCGAGCGCGGCGCCACCCGGATGGACGACCAGACCAGCGAGGCGTCGATGGAACGCCGCAAGAAGGAAGGCTACTTCTAAGCCGCAGCCAAGGACCACACATCATGACTAGACAAGCATCTCACCAGGGCCTGCTGCGCTTTATCACCGCGGGTTCCGTGGACGACGGCAAGAGCACGCTGATCGGSCGCCTGCTGTATGACAGCAAGGCCGTGCTGTCCGACCAGCTGACCGCGCTGGCCAACGCCAAGAACAAGCGCACCGCCGGCGAACAGATCGACTTCTCGCTGCTGACCGATGGCCTGGAAGCCGAGCGCGAGCAGGGCATCACGATCGACGTGGCCTACCGCTACTTCTCCACGGCGCGCCGCAAGTTCATCATCGCCGACACGCCGGGGCACGAGCAGTACACCCGCAACATGGTGACCGGCGCCAGCACGGCGCACGCCGCCATCGTGCTGGTGGACGCCACGCGCGTGACCGTGCAGGGCGGCCGTGCCGAACTGCTGGCCCAGACCAAGCGCCACTCGGCCATCCTGAAGCTGCTGGAGATCCAGCACGTGATCGTCGCCATCAACAAGATGGATCTGATCGAGTACGACGAGCAGCGTTTCAACGAGATCCGTACCGCGTACACCGAACTGGCCGCGCAACTGGGCCTGAAGGATGTGCGATATGTGCCGGTGTCGGCGCTTCGTGGTGACAACATCGTCCACGCCAGCGACGCGATGCCGTGGTACTCGGGCGAGCCGCTGCTGCCGCTGCTGGAGGCCCTCCCTGTCGAGGAGCCGGCCCCCGAGGGCGACGCCGCGCTGCGCTTCCCGGTGCAGCTGGTGATCCGCCAGGACGGCGCCCAGTCGGACGATTTCCGGGGCTACGCCGGCCGCGTGGAAGCGGGCACCGTGCGCGTGGGCCAGAAGCTGCGCGTGCTGCCGGCCAACCGCGACGCCGTGGTGGCCGAAGTGCTGACGCCGAACGGCGCCGCCGACTCGGCCAACGCGGGCGACACCGTGACGGTGCGCCTGTCGGAAGACGTCGATGTATCACGCGGTGATATGTTCGTCGCCGCCGACGCCGCCTCGGTCTCGGCCAAGAAGCTGCAGGCCGACCTGTGCTGGTTCGACGACGAATCGCTGAATCCGTCGCGCAAGTACGTGCTCAAGCACACCACGGCCAGCGTGTTCGCGCGCGTGTCGGCGGTGGATCGCGTGCTGGACGTGCACACGCTGTCGCACGAGACCGGCCGCCATGACATCCGCCTGAACGACATCGGTTCGGTGCAGTTGTCGCTGCAGAAGCCGATCGTGTGCGATGTCTACGGCGATAATCCGGCGACGGGCGCGTTCGTGCTGATCGACGAAGCGACCAACCACACGGTGGCGGCGGGCATGATCCGTGCGTATAGCTGACATCGACATCGTCAGACGGCAAGTAGAACAGTGAGCGAGATGACCCCGCATCAAGACAAACGGACCGGACGCGTGACCCTGATTGGTGCAGGCCCCGGTGCGGCCGACCTCATTACGGTGCGTGGTGCACGCCTGCTGGGCGAGGCCCAGGTGGTGCTGCACGACGCGCTGGTGTCGCCCGAGATGCTGGCCTGGTGCCCCCAGGCGCAACTCGTGGAGGTGGGCAAGCGCTGCGGGCAGCGCAGCACCGCACAGCTGTTCATCAATCGCCAGATCGTGGACCTGGCCACCAAGTACGAGCGCGTGGTGCGCCTCAAGGGCGGCGACCCGATGCTGTTCGGCCGCGCCGACGAGGAACTCCAGGCGCTGGAAGCGGCAGGCATCGAGTATGAGGTGGTGCCGGGCATCACGGCAGCGCTGGCGGCCGCCTCGGCCATCCGCAAGCCGCTGACCAAGCGCGGCGTCTCCCGCAGCGTGGCCTTCGCCACCCAGGCCAAGGCGGCCGATGCGGTGGACGTGGAAGCCGACGTCCGCGCCGACACCATCGTCTATTACATGTGGCGCGACCAGGCGGCCAACATCGCCGCACAGCTGATCGCCCACGGCAAGCCCGCCACGACGCCCGCATGGGTCGTGGAAGCGGCCACCACCCCGAAGCAGCGCAGCCACCAGTTCACGCTGCGCCAGATGGCGGCCGGGGAGGCTGCGGCATGGATGGACCCCGTGCAGCCGAGCCTGCTGATGATCGGCGAGGCACTGGCGGATCGGGCGACGGAATCCGTGGAAGAGGCTGGGGCGGACGAACCCCATCACGAGCGCGCCGCCTGAGTCTTGGCGGGAGGCGTATGAAAAAGCCAGAGCGATGTGAACTGACCCCCAGAAGTTGGACGGTTGATGGCTAGGCCGGAAAGGGCTGAGTCCTGTATTGCACGGGACTCAGCCCTTTTAGTTTGAGCTTGATGCGGTCATGATTGTAGTAGTGAATGTATTTGCGCAGTCCATCC
>NZ_JBFTLH010000036.1:0-26607 GCF_056396345.1 Cupriavidus sp. 05T42 | reverse complement strand
GCACTGGGCCGAGTCGCTGCGGCAGTTTGCGCTGGCCGCGCTGGCCCGCCCGGCCGGCGTGGGCCGCGCCGCGCGACCCGGGGGCGTCTCGGCGCTGCAAGCGTGGCTCGCGGCGTACAGCCTGCGGCAACTGGCGCTGGGCGAGCGCGCACCGACCGACCAGCGTGGCTGGGAACGGCTGTGGCAGCGCGCGCTGCGGGCATGGCAGCCTGACCATCGCCCGTCGCGCCGCCCGGCGGCTTCAGTGGCTTCAGCGGCTGCAGCGGTTTCATCGGCGCCCATCCAGGCCGTTCCAGGCCCTCAGGCTGTCCAGGCCATGCAGGGATCGACGGCAAGGTCGGCGACGTATGCGCCACAGACGCCTCGTGCGTTGGCCGGCCGGCTCGACTGGGACGCGATTCACCGCATCGCTTCCCGCACACTGCGGATTGCCCATCTGCTCGCCTTGCCGCAGCGTCCCGCCGCGCGGCGGGACTGGATGGTGCGGCGGCAGGCGACGCGCTGGTTGGCCGATCCCGCGCTGTGTGCCGACTGGATTGCGGTGACGCGGCCCACCCAGCGCTGGGCGCTGTTGGGCGTGCTGTTCCCGCGCGAGCTTGGCACGTTGCGCGAGGCCAGCGCCGCGCTGGCGCAGACCGCGGCGCTGCTGGGTCCCGACCTCTCGGCAGCGGCGCGGGCGCGCAGCCACTGGCGCTTTCTCGCACACCATGTGCTGGTGGAGCAGCGGCCGATCACGGCGGCATCGCTCGCGCGGCGCCATGCCTTGTACCTGTATCGCGAGCAGGGCCACGGCGCAGGGGCGCTTGGCCAGTGGCTGCGGCGTGTGGCGCAGGCCAGTGCCCGGCCGGAGGCGCCCGAAGCCACGCCCCCGCTTGCGCCGCCGGTGAAGCTGGCGAAGCTGGGGCAGTGGGGTCGGCAGGGGCGCTGGTGGCGGCGTGGGCATGCAGCCCCGGCGTCCTTGCCGGCGCCAGTCCTGTCTGCAGGCGCCATCCGTGCCTTGCACGCTGCACCCACCGAAACCGAGCAATGGGAAGCCCGCCAGCCACTGGACTGGCCGCTTCCGCCATCGACAAGGAATTCACCCGTGGCCGACCGCCCAACCCCTCCGGCGCCGGCGCGCCCCGAAGCCGCCGTACTGGCCGAACTCGCCGCGCTGGAAGCCGCCATCGCAACGGGCACGCATTACGTGTCCGATGCCGGGCTCGTGTTGCTGGCCAACTATAGCCAGCAACTGTTCCGCATGCTGGACCTGCTCGACGGTCCGCGCCTGCGCGATGCGCGGGCGGCATCGAAGGCGGTGCGCTGTCTGGCGTGGCTGGCGCACGGTCACGACGACGCCAGCGAGCCCGAGTGCATCCTGCCGAAGCTGCTTTGCGGCATGCCGCTCGGCGAGCCGCTGTCCGCGCCTGCGGAAGGCCCGACCTGGCTCGACACGGAGACGCGCGCGGTACTCGACAGCCTGCTGGGCGCGGTGATCGCCCACTGGAAGACGATCGGCCAGACCTCCCCGGATGGCCTGCGCGAGACGTTCCTGCGCCGCGAAGGCCGGTTGGTGCGCGAGGAAGCCGCCGCCGGCACGCACTGGCGCCTGGTGGTACGGCCTGCGCCGTTCGACATGCTGCTGGACCGCCTGCCGTGGTCGTACGCCACCATCAAGCTGCCCTGGATGCAGGAGGCGCTGTATGTCGACTGGCGCTGAGGTGGACATCGCCCTGCACGCCGAGGCGTTGCGGCGCGAACTGGACTGGCTTGTCGCCGCGCTCGATGCCCGCTTCCGGCAGCATTTCGCGCAGCCGGCCGGGGCGTCTCCCGCAGCGCATGGCGACGCAACCGAGGTGGCGCCGGACGTGCCGCCKCCGCCCGCGCTGCCCGCCGGCAGCGCGTTGTCCGTCATCGTGACGCAGCACGGGCTCGCGGCCCACGAGCGGCTGGTGCTGGCGCTGGCGCTGGCACCGCACCTGCGGCCCTCTGCGCTCGACCTGTTTTTCGTCAAGAACCGCGATTTCGACCGGGGCTTCACTGAATTCGGCGGCAGTCGGGCGCAGCACCACGGCGGCTTCCTGCCGAGCGGGGAAACGGCCATCTTCCTGCTGGCTGGCGAGGACCTGGCCGCCCGGATCGCCGCGCTGGCCCTGTTCGACCCCGATCATGTGTTTGCGCAAGCAGGCCTGCTGCAGCTCGATGGGGAGATCGGTGGCGAACCGCAGTTGAGCGGCGCGCTGCGCGTCAGCGCCGAGACGCTCCAGCGCCTGCAGACCGGCGTCTGGCACAAACCCGACTACAACGCGCAGTTTCCGGCGCGGCGCATCGCCACGGCGCTGGCGTGGGACGACCTCGTGCTCGCGCCGGACGTGATGGACGAGATCGAGATCGTGCGCACCTGGCTGCGCGACGGCCCGGCCCTGATGGAGACCTGGGGCCTTGCCAGGACCGTCAAACCCGGCTACCGCTGCCTGTTCTACGGCCCACCCGGCACCGGCAAGACGCTGACCGCCACGCTGCTGGGGCAGGACGCGGGCGTGGACGTGTACCGGATCGACCTGTCGATGGTGGTCTCCAAGTACATCGGCGAAACCGAGAAGAACCTTGCGCGCGTGTTCGACCAGGCGCAGAGCCGGCGCTGGGTGCTGTTCTTCGACGAGGCGGACGCGCTGTTCGGCAAGCGCTCTGCCACGCAGAGCAGCAACGACCGCCACGCGAACCAGGAGGTGGCCTACCTGCTCCAGCGCGTGGAGGACTTCCCGGGCACAGTGATCCTGGCCACCAATTTGCGCGGGAACCTCGACGAGGCCTTCTCGCGCCGCTTTCAGTCGATGATCTATTTCCCGATGCCTGATGCAACCCAGCGGCTGCGGCTGTGGCGCAGCCTGATCCGCGAGCCGGGGCGGCTTGCGGCCGATATCGATTTGCCGGAGCTGGCCGAGCGGCATGAGCTGTCTGGCGGGGCCATGGTCAACGTGCTGCGCTTCGCCGCCTTGCAGGCCCATCGGGAGGGCGCGGTGCAGATTGGGGCCGGGCATCTGTTGCACGGCATCGCGCGCGAGCTGCGCAAGGAAGGGAGGACACCATGAGGCCAGCGCGGCGGGGTCTTGCAGCGGCGCTATTCGCGGCCGGGCTCGGGTTGCTCTGGCCTGCCCCGGCGGCAACGCCGGGGCAGGCATCGGCCGGGGTGGCCCCGCCTGCCCCGGCTTCCGTGCCGGCTTCGGCTGCCGTGGCGGTGCCGGCGTCCGCGCCGGCCGGTGCGCCGCTGGCGGTGGTGACGGTGGTCGCCTCGGCGCCGGCTGCGCTGTCGTGCGCGGTGGCGCCGGGCCAGCCCGTGCCCGATCAGTGCATTGCCGATGCCGACCCGCTGTCGTTCGAAAAGACGGCTGTGACCACGCTGCCGGCGGCGGTAGAGAACCTGCCGTATACGTACCCCTTCCGCGCCACGGGTGGCGAGCCGCCCTACGTGTTCCGCGCGGCTGACAACGGCTTGCCGGAGGGCCTGGCGCTCGATGCGGCCGGTAACGTGCAGGGTGCCACGGCGAGACGCGGCCGGCACACCTTCCTGGTCGAACTGCGCGACCGCTGGGGACAAGGCGTGCGCCAGCGCTTTGCGCTGAACGTGGTCGGGCCGCGCGCGCCGTCGCCGGCACGGCCGGCTTCCACGCCCGCCGCCGATCCGCCGATCCAGACCGTGCCGATCGCGGCCACGCAAACCCCGCTGCGTGGGCGCACGCTGATCGATACGTGGCTGCTGACCGAGGCTGTGCTCGGCAAGATCGCCCCGCCCGCGGCACCGCCGGCGCCGGAGGGCGAGGCCGATGGCGAGGGGGCGGGCGCATCGGAGCCCCCGGCGCCCCCGGCACCACCGGCGCCAGACCCCGATGGCCTCGACGAACTGAGCGAGGCCGGCGCCAGCCAACTGGCCACACTGTTGCAGCCGTTGGTCAATGTGGAATACCCGACGCGCGCGCTGTTCACCGCGGCCCTCGATGCGCGTGTCTGCACCTACGCGGCGGAGCTGACCGCCAAGGTCGCGCTCGATACCGGCAAGGCCGCCCCCGGTGCCGCGCAGTGGCGCGAGCGCTGCCTCACGGCATGGCAGGGCCCGCCGCCGAAGACGCCACCCCAACTGGCCGAGACGCCGGTCAAGTGGCAGGACCTKCCGGCTACGCTGCTGCCGCCGCGCGTACGCGCCTGGCTGGTCGAGCAGGCCATGACCAGCCACGACGCCGCCAAGGCCGTGGCACCGGGCTGGTCAGGCACCGGCTGCAACTGCTTCGTGTCCGAGTCCACCGGCAAGGTCTATGGCATGGTGCCGAACTGGAGCGATCCGAAGACCGGGCCAAAGACCGACTTCGGGCTCTATGACCGGCTGGTCGGCTATGCGCAGCCGTTCGACGAGGACGGGAACGTCACGCCCCTCGCGCCCGATGCGGCGCAGATCGACTTCCTGCGTGCGATCCACCGTTATGGCAGCAAGCTGGACGTGACGCTCTATCGCAAGGACTGGCAGTTTCTGCTGCGCCTGCCCGAGACACAGCGGCGGCGCGTGGCCGAGGAGGCCGCACGGCAGGCGCTGCGGCTGATCGACACGCCGCTCCGGCGGCTGGACACCCGCTGGGAGGACCGCGTTCCCGGGCTGGCTGGCGAGAGCCATGTCGGCGACGGCATCACGCTGTTCCTCGACCAACCGCCGTTGCCCGGCGATGCGCGCTACGCCGCGTTCGACGACTTCCGCAACCGTCTGGTGCACGCGCTGATTGCCGAGATGCGCCAGCGCCACCGCCACTACACGCTGAACCTGATGGTCCAGGCGGCGGACCTCGTGCCTGCGCTGCGCCACGGCGACGAGCCGGCCACTGCTACGGCGCCCAAGCCGTCCAATCCGCCCACGCCCGCCGCACGGGGCAGGGCGCCTCCGCCGCCGGCGCCGCCGGCTGACCCTCCCTCTGCTACCTGGACCTTCGACGGGCTGCTCGACTATCTGGTGCGCGCCGAGGATCCGCCGTTCCAGGATGGTCGCATCGCCGTGGGCGCGGGTGGCTATCGATCCCACACCAATGTCACCGTGCGTTACCTGGTGGCGCTGCCGGAGCCGACCACGCTGAGCAAGAAGACGCTGCGCGAGGCCGTGGAGAGCACGCCGGCGCTGGCCGGCACCAACCGGGCAATCCTGATGCGGCGCATCCTGCCGCTGGTGTCGGTGGGCAGCAGCCAGGCGCTGCAGATGAGCGACGACATGGCTTACTTCAACGACAACTTCGGCGGGGTGGCGCTGTGGCCGCAGCCGGTGGCCGATGCCACGTTCACCCACCTGGTGGAAACCACCTTGCGTGGCACCATCCTGGCGGGCGAGACGCGCGAGGGCGCGCTGTGCAATCTGGTCTGCGACTGGCGCTGGGCGCTGCGCGCGGCGTTCTGGCTGCTGCTCGGCATCGTGGCCGTGTCGTTGGCCGCGTTGCTCCTCTCGTGCCGCGTGCGCGCGCTGGGCCGGCCGTACCAGCTTTATGTCGTGGTGGCGGGCATTGTGCCGCTGGTGATCGGCGGGCTGCTGTTGCGCTGCGATCCCGACCTCGCTTCCGCGAACTTCAGCAACCAGCTGCTTTTCGCGGTACTGGCGGTGGTGATCGTCGCGCTGCTGGTGCCGCTGCTCAAGCCCAAAGTGCAGAGGCCCTGAGCCATGGCGAAGCGCTTGCTACTGGCTCAGGCCCTCGCGCATCGCGTAGCGCGTCAGCTCGGCGATGCTGCGGATGCCGAGCTTGCGGAAGGTGTTCTCGCGATGGCTGGCGATGGTTTTGTCGCTGAGAAACAGCAGGCGGGCGATCGACTTGGTGCTGTGCCCCTCGGCAAACAGCTGCGCGATCTGGCGCTCGCGCGCGGTCAGCTGCGGCAGCCGCAGCGGCACCTCCACGGCGGCGGGGCTGCGCGCGGCGTGGAGCACGCCGCCGATCAGCTCGCCGCTCAGGTAGACCTGGTTAGCCATCACGCGGCGCACGGCGCGGGCCAGTTCGTCGTAGGAGTTTTCCTTCAGCACATAGCCCGATGCGCCGGCGTCGAGCGCCGCGATGACTTCCTGGTGCTGGTTGTTGACGGACAGGCACAGCATCTTGCACGGCATGGACTCGGCGGCCAGCCGGCGGATGGCCTCCATGCCGTTCATGATCGGCATGCCGATGTCGAGGATCGCCACGTCCGGCCGGACCGAGCGCACCAGGTGAAGCAACTCGATGCCGTTGCGGGCCTGGGCCAGCACTTCCATGTCGGCTTCACGCTGCAGCAGTGCGATCAGGCCCTCGCGGATCATCGCGTGGTCGTCGGCGACCACGATGCGGATGGTMATGGCGCGCCCGCGCCCGGCCAGCGGACGCGCGCGCGCACGCCCCGGCCTGGCGCAGTCTCGAGAGCGAGTTCCGCCCCGACCTGGCGCAGCGCGCCCGGCAGCCCGCGCAAGCCGCAGTGGCCGCGCGCGGGCTGGTGGAGCAGGGCGGCGTCGAAGCCGGGGCCGTCATCGGCGATCGTAATGTCGATGGCGCCATCGACCCCGCGCAGGGCCAGCGCCACGCGCGCCCCCGACGCATGCTTGCCGGCGTTGGCGAGCAGCTCGCGTATCGCGCGCAACAGCACACGTGCCACCGCCGCTGGCGGATCGGCGGGCAGCGGCGCCGCATCGACATCGATATGGATGCCCTGCCGGCTCTGCTGCCGCGCGGCCTCTACGATCCGCGCGCATTGCACCGGAAACGCGCATGGGGGCTCCGGGGCTGCCGGCGTGGCCGCATCGAGCAGGCCGGCAATCACGTCGCGCGTGGTGCGCAGTGCGTCCTTGACGAGTTGGCGGCCGTGGCGCAGCGCCGCGTCGCGCGGGTCGCTGCTCGTGCTTGCGGCAGCGGCGGCGGCTCCCTGGGTGGCCGTGTCGATCTGGATCAGCGCGAACGAGAGGCGTTGCGCAAGGTCGTCGTGCAATGTCTGGGCCAGGGCCGCGCGGGCGGCGGGGTCAAGCGCGGTATGGCTGCCCCGATGGTAAGAGACGGCACGCAAATCGTCGAAGTGCGATGCCGGCACAGGCAATGAACCACTCATCATTCGTCCGAATTCCCGAAAAGACTCAACAGCTCTCCGGCAATGCCTTTGCATTGGACGCATGGTTGCGGCGCCGTCAGCCGGGATTTTGGCCGGCCTCGTACAGGATGGAACCTGGGGGCCGACGCGTATCGGACAGTACTATAGATCGCGTACCCGCTGCGCATCCTGCGGAAAAAACGCGTAAAACAACGAGCGATTTCTTCTTGTTTAATCGAGATGTAAGCGGCGTTTAATCCCGTATCGCGCCGCGATAGCGGGGCGCTTAGTCCCTGGCGCCTCCGACCACTTCATGTGACATCGTCGCGTGACATTCGATTGACTAGTATTGGATCCACCCTCAAGTAGACGGAAGAAGACGGACCTGCCATGCGCCTGAAAGTGGAAAAGCCCCATCGCCCCGAAGCCAGCCACGCATCGCCGCGCGCGCGACGGGAGCCTGAGAACGCCCACGACGCCATGCACGACGGGCGCCTGCAGGCGCCCGTCCAGCGGCAGGCCCAGGACCTCGCCAGCCATGGCGAGCGCGCTAACGCGCTGCGGGACCGGCAGGCGATGGCCGATGCGCGGTCCGATGGCCTGCCGGCACACCTGAAGTCGGGGATCGAAGCGCTCTCGGGCATGTCAATGGACCACGTGAAGGTTCATTACAACTCGCCAGCGCCGGCGCGCGCGCAGGCCTTGGCTTATGCCCAGGGCCACGACATTCATCTGGCGGCTGGTCAGGCGCATCACTTGCCCCACGAGGCGTGGCACGTCGTGCAACAGGCGCAAGGCCGCGTGCAGCCCACACGCCAGCTCAAGGCGGGAATTCCCGTCAATGATGACGAAGCTCTCGAGCGGGAGGCTGACCGGATGGGCAGCCTGGCGCTGGCAGGGGGGCAGGGCACGGCAGCGCCCCGGTCTGGCGTGGCGGCCGCGCACGGGGCTATCCAGCGAAAGCCAGACGCGTATGGCGACGTCGAGCATGCGACAAAGAAGGCCGGCAAGCAGGCGGAGGGCCATCCCGAGGCGCCGCTCGATGCCTCGCTCAAGTTCCAGCGTTTCCGCAAGCTGAACCGCCTTGCCGGCGCGCTCTACCAGAACCGGGCGGTGCCCCATATCGACCCGGTGGTGACGGGGCTGAAGACCTTCCTGGTGACCGTCGATACCGATCTCGGCCTCACCGAGGCGACCATGCCGGCCGATGACGGCATTCACCGCGACAGCGTCAGCGCACTCCAGGAGGCCGTGAAGCCGGACACCGCCCTCACGCCGCAGGACTACGAGGCATACAGTTTGCTCGGGCCGCTCGATTTCTGGCTCGAGAACCAGCACAGCTCGGACGATGTCCAGCTTGAACTGCGCAAGCTGCGCCTGAGAATGGCCGAGCGCCCCGGCGTCAGCATCGTCGCGCATCGCGGCCATGGTCCCACCAACCGCACGCGCGGCGGGCTGATCCGCCAGACCGATCTGCGCCGCACCGGCAACCCCGCGGAAAACTMGAAGTCGGCGTTCGACGCGGCCTATGCCCAGACCACGCGCACCCCCACGGCACCGTCGCTGGACGGTATCGAGTGCGATGTCTTCCTGTCGCAGGACGATGTGCCGATCCTCAGCCACGAAGGCAACATCAAGGAACAGCTCTCTGACGCGCAAAAATTGGTGCACCACGCACTGGTAGGCGACAACACGCATATCGAGGACCTGACCGCTGCCCAGCTGACCGGCATCCAGCGCACCGCCAGTGCCGACAGCGCATTCCTGACATTGAGGGGCTTCCTCGACGGCACGCTTGGCGTCGCGCAGTCTTACTTCACGGCCAGTGGCAAGCCGCTGCGGGTGGAAATCGAAATGAAGGGGCACCAGGCCGACGAGAAGATCACGGCGGCAACCAACCTGATCACGGGGCCGAATGCGAAGCAGCGCAAAAAGGATGAGAAGACGCGGCTGGAGGCCGAATACAGCGGCAAGCTGGAGGGTGCGGTCGCCAAGGCCATCAGCCAGTTCAAGAAGGCGCATCCCGAGCCCTGGTGGGAAATTATCCTGTTCAACAATTCGCCCGATGCGGCGAAACGCTTCGACGACCTTCGCAAGAAAAAGCCGCACCTGGGCCAGATCTACACCGGACTCGGCTCGAACAACACCGTCCATGGTGCCGACGCCCGGGTGGACGAACTGCGCATGGCGGCATCGGGCGAAAACCTGGCGCTCATGAAGGGCAACAAGAACTTCATCGTGACCTATGTGCCCGGGGCGGAACGCGCGGCGGAAACCCCCGACGCGCCTCTGGGCGACCTTGATTTCGCGCCCACCCAGAAGCCCGAGTATGTGGACCGGGTCAACAACGAGATGCGAGACACCACGGGGGCCCAGTCGACCATCATCTATCGGATTCTGGCCGAGACGGCCGGCGCGAAGAACGTGCACCTGCTCACGGACATGCCCCGCAACGCCGGATACTACAAGGGCATGCAGGCGCTGGCGGCGGACCTGAACGGCAAGGCGCCGAATGCGATGCATATCGCCTGGAACGGGCTGCGGGAGGACCAGAAAACGGCCGTGCGKACGCTGGTGCTGGTCTCCCCGGAGACCTATCCGGAGGCCTACCGGCGGATCTTCCACCACCAGCGGCGACGCGGAAAGCGGGGCTGTGACAGGGCGCCACCGCTGGCGCCCGGCGTCTGGTTCTAGTCGTCCAGGTAGGCCGTGAGCGATTTCTCGCTGCCCACGGGCCCGAAGATCGGCTTGTGGGCCTTCGTGGCCTTCCAGCGCTTGCTTGCCGTGCGCTTCTCGCGCAGCGACTTGACGGAGGTGTCGGTGTAGAACTGGTCGAGATTCACCTGCAGGTCGGACAGCATCGTGAGCTTGTCCTCCAGCGCCTGGCGCTCGTCTGTGTCCACGGTCTTGTCGAGTTCCATCTCCAGACCAGTCTCCATCTTGTCGATCAGGGCTTTCTTGCGCTTCAGGTAGTCGGACTCCAGCCGCGTGACGTGGAAGTCCGTACCGTGCTGCTGGTTCGCCCATTCGACGCGCCGCTTCAGCAGCTTGCGGCGCTTCGTATGCTTGCGGTCGCGCTCCTCGGCGGTTTTGCGGCCGGGGSGCGCCGGGCGCGCCGAGTCCATTTCGTCGATCAGCTGCTTCTGCGAAGCCACCTTGGAAAGCGTGGCCAGACTGACCGTGAACAAGTCCATCCTCGGCTTGTTGTGGAAGATGTTCTCATCGACGTCCATGACGCTGGCGTCGCTGTGCGTCCCATAGTCTTCTGCATCGGACTGGTCATCGTCCGACTCCTCGCCGCGKGTGCTGAACTTCGGGAAGCCGAGCGTGTTCTGCACGTAGGTGGTTGCCTCGTCCGGCGTCGTCAGATGCGTGCCGTCCATCTGGGTCATCTGCTGGGCGAAGGCGTTGTTCAGGTGCAGCCGCTGGGTGAAGAAATTCTCCGGGGAGGGCGCCTTGTTTTCCGGCAGGGCCCGATAGGCGAGTTCGAGGATCTGCTTGGTGCAGAGGAAAACGGCCTTGTAGGTGGCACCGTCGAGGGTGCTCTGGGGCAGCGGCCGGTTGACATCCATCAGTGCGGAGAACGCCAGCTCGGGCTGGTCCGGTTCGGTGGGCTTGGGGGGCAGGGTCCTGCCGAAGCCGTGGCTGGCGTCGTGCACCAGCATGGCCTTGGACTTTTCCAGCTCGAACTGGCGGAACCGGTTTTGCCCGGCCTCCTCGTCGGTCGGGCCCTGCTTCCGGCGCCCCTTCAGTTGCGGATGATTGAACGCCTGATATTGCAGGGCATGCTGCACCATCAATTGGATGTCGGCGTCCATCCGGACATCGACATGGAGCTTCATGCGCTCGAAATTGTCCACCGCGGCCTGGGCGGCCTGCTTGGCCTGTTCGGGATCCATGCCCTGGGTGGCCGCTGCAAGGATCGAATGGAGGTCGACGTACGAGAAATCGCCCACCGGATCGGCCTCCACGGCCTCTGTATCCGAGTCGTCGTCGCTACGCTTGCGCTTCTTCTTGTTTTCCGCTTTGGTCTTCGCCTCCTGCTCTTCTTGCGCCACATGCCGATGGGTCCGCGAGCGCGCTTCCGGATAAGACGCGTCCACGTTCCGGGTGGTATGCAGGCGGCGGCCAATCTGTTTCAGCGCGAACCGTTCCAGGCGGGGGTCGTCGAGCTTGTCGAGGAGTTCATGCGTGTTCAGCGTACCATGGTCGCCCTTGGTGGCGAGCGCAACCAAGGCGGCGATCTGACTGGGCGTGGCCTCGTCGCCATAGAGTTCCCTGGCGAGCTTCCCTGCGGCGGCCCGGCTGCTGATGTCGCGCAATTCGTCATCCTTCTTGTAGACGAACTTGCCTTGCAGGACCGGAGACGTGCCGGCGGCAGTCAGCGACGCGAGCGCCTGGCGCTGATGCAACTGCCGGGGCGAGCGGTCGACCAGCGCCTGCCGGCCGCCCGCCGCCACCGGCGTCGCCGATCGCTCGGCGGAGCCGGGTTCCGTGGCATGAGGATCAGGGGCCTTTTTCTGCCTCGTCAGGGATTCACGCATTGGGATCGCTGGAAGGTTGGGATTGCCGAGGACACTAGCAGGCCGCTCGCGTGTTGTCCACGAGGGCCGTGGTGGGTATTCGATGCGCTCGCACCAGCCACCCCCCGATTGGGGGATGTGGCATATCGCCGGCGCTGATAGAGTCGCGCGCAAGCTGCCCCGTTGAGGGCGCAAGTGGCCGCCGGCTCAAGGCTTGGGCGGCCTGCATCACCCATCTGGTGGTGCAGGCCGCGCCCGCCAAGTCGTACGCCCTTGTGCTKACCCCGGCGAGTCTGGTCGTGACGGCCGGCGGCGCCGCGCAGACCGTGACCGTCGCCGTGCGCCGCTCGGACGGCGTGGACGGGGCAGGGGATCTCACCAACTGGGCGTGGACAACGGACGATCCAGACCCTGGCCGCCGGCGCGGCCGACATCACGGCCACGGCGACGCTGGCCGATGGCAGCCGCATCAGCAGCCGACCCGATCAGCGGCGCGCTCGCCGCGGTGCAAGGTAGTCCGTTTGCGGCCACGGGGCAGATCGCCGATCTCGCCTTTTTGCCGTCGGGACGGGTAGCGTACGCGCTGATGCGAGACACAGACAGATTGATGCCATTTGCGCTGGACCCGGCATCCGGCGTTTTGGAAGCCGTGCCAGCTGCCGCGATACCGAGTCCAATCGCGGGAGTTAGAACCATCGCCGTGTCGCCCTCTGGGCAGTCGTTCTACGTAGGCTTGGATTCTGGCTGGACATTTCGGTACGACGTGGATGCCGCCAGTGGTATGCCGCGTGCCTGGACTAGCAACATCAAGGTGGGATCCGCAACGCAGGCGGGGACGGCTATCGCGATTTCACCCGACGAACAGTGGATCTACGTGGCCGGCACGAGTGCGGATGCGGTCACGACGTTGCGGGGCGATCTTTATATCGGATTTTTTGCTGACACGCCTTCCGGAGGCATCGGACCGAATGCGGCTGTGCTTTCGCCGAACGGGGCGTTTCTCTATACCCCTAACATGGGCAGCGGCACCGTCGGCGTTCATGCACTGGCTGCCGGTTCTGGCCTCATTGTCGGTACCAACGCGTTTGCAGTGGGTTCGGCGCCGACCGATATCGCGATGGCACCTTCCGGCCAGTTTGCCTACGTGGCCAACAGCGGCAGCAACAATATTTCGTCTCTTCAGATCGATGCCACAACAGGCATGCCKACAACGGCTCCGGTGAATGTTGCTGCCGGGATAGGCACCCAAAGGCTGCGCGTGACGCCGAACGGGAAGTTTCTGTACGCGCCGGCGCTCAATGGATCGGTCTACGGCTACGCGATTAACGGGACGAGCGGTGCCTTGACCGCGGTGCCGGGCAGCCCATTCCCCACCGGCAACGGCAACGTGGCGATCGCCATTGTCGAGCCGAGGCCCTGAGGAGAGGCGGGCCGGTTGSGGTTCCAGCAGGACCGMAACCGGCCGACGGACGACTCGACCAGCGGCGATGGCATAAGCCTCGCCTCGCCGCTCCGCCTCACGTCTCCTATGCTGTTCAAGCGCCTACGCCGCTTGACCTGCCCCCAAGGAGATCCCCCATGCTCACCCAAAAAACCAAAGACATCGTCAAGGCCACCGCTCCCGTCCTGGCTGAGCACGGCTACGACATTATCAAGTGCTTTTACACGCGCATGTTCCAGGCCCATCCTGAGTTGAAGAACATCTTCAACATGGCTCACCAGGAGCGGGGGCAGCAGCAGCAGGCGTTGGCGCGGGCGGTTTATGCCTATGCGGAAAATATCGAGGATCCGAGCAGTCTGATGGCGGTATTAACCAATATCGCCAACAAGCACGCGAGTCTGGGTGTTCGTCCCGAGCAATATCCTATCGTCGGGGAGCATCTGCTTGCGGCGATCAAGGAAGTCTTGGGCAGTGCAGCGACGGACGACATTATCTCGGCATGGGCGCAGGCGTATGGGAATCTTGCCGATGTGCTGATGGGGATGGAAAGCGATCTGTATGAGCGGTCGGGGGCACAGGACGGGGGCTGGACGGGCTGGCGGCATTTTGTCGTGCGGTCAAAGGACGCGGAAAGCAGCGTTATCACCTCATTCGTTCTGGAACCCGTCGATGGCGGGCCGGTGGTCAACTTTGAGCCCGGCCAGTACACCAGCGTTGCCATCAACGTGCCTGCACTGGGTATGCAGCAGATTCGTCAGTACAGCCTGTCCGATATGCCGAATGGCCGCAGCTACCGGATCTCGGTCAAGCGTGAAGGGGGCGGGCCGCAGCCGGCGGGCTATGTATCGAACCTGCTGCATGACCACGTGAATGTCGGCGATGAAGTCAGGTTGGCAGCGCCTTATGGCAGTTTCCATATCGACGTCAATGCGCGCACGCCCATCGTGCTGATTAGCGGCGGCGTAGGGCTGACGCCGATGGTCAGCATGCTGACGCAGGCGATCCAGGACCCGCAGCGGCATGTAGTTTTCGTGCATGGTGCCCGTAATGGGAGCGTTCACGCCATGCGCGACCGGCTGCGCGAGACGGCTCGGACATTTCCAAATTTCGATTTGATCGTGTTCTACGATGCGCCACTGCCGGAGGATATCGCCAATCACGACTACGATTTTGCCGGGCTAATCGACGTGGCGGCGATCAAGGATTCGATATTGCTGACCGATGCCGATTACTACATTTGTGGCCCGATTCCATTCATGCGGCTCCAGCATGACGCGCTGAAGGGATTGGGCATTCGTGAGTCGCATATTCATTACGAGGTTTTCGGCCCCGACCTGTTCGCCGAATAACCCAAGAAGGCCAGCGAGCAGTGGATCTCGTCATGATTGCTGACTTGAGACTTACGCGCGACAATGCGTGCCATATTGCCAACCGCTGAATCACTGCATGCAACATGGGACACTCGAAGGAGACGAAGGCCTCTACGCGTCAACGCATACTTGCCGTCGCCGCACAGCGCTTCCGCGAGCATGGTTTTTCAGGGATCGGGCTGGCTGAGATCACCCGCGAGGCAGGTATTACGCCGGGGGCGTTCTACCGGCATTTCTCGTCGCGCGAGTCAATGCTGGCCGAAGTCGTCCATATCGCCGCGCGCAGTCTCGATGAGTGGGCTGCAGGATCGCCTGATGCGCCCAGTGCGGTGCGCAATTACCTCAATGCCGCGCACCGGGACGCCCCCGGTGTTGGCTGCCCCTTGGTGGCGCTGGTGCACGACATCGCGCACGCAGACCCGACCACACGCGATGCCTATACGCTCGAGGTGAACCGCGTGCTGGACTTCCTGGAAGGACTCAACAAGGCGGAAGGGCACGCCGATTCACGGGCGATGGCGCTGCTTCAACTCTCCGCCTTCGTCGGTGCGATGGGGTTGTCCCGTGCCGTCAGCGATCCCGCGTACTCGCAAGACCTCCTCGACAACGTGGCGGACGGTCTGGTCCAACTCGCCACGCCGCTGCGCTAGGGACGCTGGCGCCCTACAGCACGGCTTCGTGCTCGTGTGCTATCGCGGGGGCCGCGGCCGGCACGCGAGCGGATGCGCCTGCCAGCGGCATCGCATCGGGACACTTGCCTTCATCCGCCGCCAGCAGCGGGCAGCATTCGAACATCTGCGCCACCCAGTCGACGAACACCCGCACCTTTGGCGCGAGATGCCGGTTCTGCGGATAGATCGCCGCAATCGGAATCGGCCGTGGCCGCCATTGCGGCAATAGCTCCACCAGCGCGCCACTGCGCAGGTGCTCCTTCACCATGAAGCGGGGCGCCTGCAGCATGCCGGCGCCGCTCAGGCCATACGCCACGTAGGCATCGGCGTCATTGAAGCTGACGCGGCCGCGCATCGCCACCTCCACCGGATTGCCGTMCACGATGAAGTTCATGTCCAGCGTGCGCCCGGTGCGGTTGGAGAAGTAATGGATGGCGGTGTGGTGTGCCAGGTCGGCCAGCGTACGCGGGATGCCATGGCGGGCGATATAAGCCGGGCTGGCCACGGTGGCCAGGTGCATGTCGCCCAGGCCGCGCGCTACCAGGCTCGAGTCCTGTAGCGGTCCGACGCGGATCGCGCAATCCACGCCGTCCTGGATCAGGTCCACGAGCTTGTCGCCATAGCCCACCACCAGTTCGATGTCGGGAAAACGCGCGTGGAACGTATGCAGCCGCGGCACGACGATGGCGCGGCCGATGGCCGCCGGCATCTCCACGCGCAGCCTGCCCATCGGCCCCTGACCAGAGCGCGTCATGGCCACCTCGGTCTCGGCAATCTCCGCGAGGATGCGCATGCAGCGCTCGTAATAGTCGGCGCCCTCGGGCGTCAGCCTGAGCTGCCGCGTGGTGCGGTTGATGAGCCGCACGCGCAAGTGCGCTTCCAGTCCCTGGATGATCGTGGTGGCCGACGTGCGCGACAACCCCAGCGCCTCCGCCGCACGCGAGAAGCTGTTCATCTCCACCACGCGCGTGAAGACTTCCATTGCCTGGACCTTATCCATCGTCTTGCCCTTCATTGGTGCGCCGGACCGGAACGCCTGGTGCGTTACGGGCCGGATTGTTCGGTCACGCCAAATTGTGTTCTGGATTATGAACGTTTACCAGAAGTTCGCAATGTACCAGACTTCGTGCATCGCAGCATTTGCAATTCCAGGCAGCCCCTCATGGTCCCGAATGGCCAATCCCCTCCTGTAACGACCCGCGTGGAAAGCGTGCGGATTGCGGGTCACGTGCAGCCGATTCCMTTGCGCATCTACGTGCCGGTCGGACTGGACGTCCGGCCTCCCGTGGTGCTCTACCTGCACGGCGGCGGTTTCGTGCAGGGCAGTGTGGCGTGCGCCGACGCGGCAGCGCGGGCCATTGCCGCCGCCACCCCAGCCGTGGTGATTGCGGTGGGCTATTCGCTGTCGCCCCGGTTTCCGTTTCCTGTACCGCTTGAGGACGGGTATCTGGCAGGGCTTTGGGCCTTGGCCAATGCGGGCACCTACGGCGGTGACGCGCGCCGCATGGGTATCGCAGGTCACGATGCCGGCGGCAACCTCGCGGCTGGCATCGCGGCCATGGCGCGTGACCGCAAGGACCTGACGCTGCTCGCGCAAGCGCTGATTGCCCCGCTACTCGACCCCAGCATGACCCGGCTGGCCGATGGCGGGAGGCTGGTTGGGGCCGATCTCTCGGCGAGCGACTGCGCCATGGCCTATCGCGCCTACTTGCCTGACGTCCTCCAGCACTTGCACCCCTACGTGGCGCCGCTGGAGTCGCGCCGCCTGCAACGGTTGCCGCCCACGCTGATCGTGAGCGCCGCGCGCGACCTCTGCCACATCGAAGGCGAGACCTACGCCAGCGAACTGATTGCGGCGGGCGTGCCGACCGAGACTACCCGCTACKCCGAGGCGTCACACCAGTCGATCGTGACCCATGCCGGCGCGCTGGCCGACGTGGCAGCGTTCTTCGCTCGCCGTCTCCACGCTGCCGAAGCCGGCCCGCGCCGCGCGCAACGAACATCCCATCCACAAAGACACGCTTCGCAGGAGTGAAGTCATGGAACAACGTAGATCCATTTTCCGCCGTCCACCGGTGCTGGCGGGCGTCGGTKCCGTCATGGTGGCAGCCGGGTTGGCAGCCAGTGTGGCGCTGACCGAAACAAGCGCCGCCGCACCGCCGGCCGCCGCTGCGCCCACGGAGGTGACCGTGAAGTCGCTGCAGCCGGAGGACGTGCGCGTCTGGACCAGCTTCTCCGGGCGACTCAAGGCGGTGGACGAGGCGCTCGTGCGGCCCGAGGTGAGCGGGCGCATCGTGGAAGTGAAGGTCCGCGACGGTCAGTCCGTACGCGCCGGCGAGGTCATGTTCGTGATCGATCCGCGGCCGTACGAAGCCGCCGTGGCGCGCGCGAGTGCCGACCTCGCCTCGGCGCGTGCGCGGGCGGAGTTTGCCACCACCGAGTACGACCGCGCCAAGGGCCTGATCGCCGCCGAGGCGATTCCCAAGAGCGTGCACGACCAGCGCGGCAACGAGTACCGCATGGCGCAGGCGGCGGTTCTGGCCGCCAATGCCGCGTTGCGGCAGGCCAGCATCAATCTCGACTATGCCTACGTCAAGGCACCCATCGCGGGCCGTATCAGTCGTGCCGAATTGACGGTGGGGAACCTCGTGCAACCGGGCCCCAACGCGCCGGTGCTCACGCGTATCGTGTCCAACGATGGGATCTATGCGGACTTCGAGGTGGACGAGCAGAGCTATGTCCGCTCCATCCGCAATCACGCGGACACGCAAAGCAAGGAACAGCAGATCCCTGTGGACATGCGGCTCCAGGGCGATGCCGAACACGTCTATCAGGGAAAGATCTACACGTTCGATAACAGCATCGATGTGAACACCGGCACCATCCGCGCGCGAGCGCGCTTTGCCAACAAGGACGGCGCATTAGTGCCCGGCATGTTCGTCTCCATCAGCCTGGCCGGTAGCGGAGACACTCGTGCGCTACTGGTGCCGGACGTGGCGGTGGGGTCCGACCAGAGCAAGAAGTTCGTCTTCGTGGTGGGGCCGGAGAACAAGATCGTCTATCGCGAAGTGACGCTCGGCGCGGGCGTCGATGGCCGGCATATCGTGCTGAGCGGGCTCAACGCGGGCGACCGCGTGGTGACCAAGGGCTTGCAGTTCGTCCGCCCCGATGTCGTGGTCGCCCCGAGGGAGGCCGCTCCCGAGGCGGTGAAGACGGCATCGGCGGGCCCGGCGCGGGGMACGCCGCCCTTGGCGGAGTGACAGCATGAATCTCTCGAAATTCTTCGTCGATCGGCCCAACTTCGCGGCGGTCATTTCCATCATCATCTTCCTGGCTGGGCTGATCGCCATCCCCAAGCTGCCGATCTCCGAGTATCCGGAAGTGGTACCGCCGTCGGTGGTGGTGCGCGCGCAGTTTCCGGGCGCCAATCCGAAGGTKATTGCCGAAACCGTCGCCACGCCGCTCGAGGAGCAGATCAACGGCGTGGAGAACATGCTCTACATGTCGTCGCAGGCCGCCAGCGATGGCCAGATGACGCTCACCGTGACGTTCAAGCTCGGCACCGATCCGGACCTCGCCACGCAACTGGTGCAGAACCGCGTCAATGAGGCGCTGCCGCGCCTGCCGGACGTGACGCGCCAGCTTGGCGTCAGCACCGTCAAGAGTTCGCCCGACCTGACCATGGTGGTGCACCTGGTCTCGCCCAATGACCAGTACGACATGCTGTACCTGCGCAACTACGCACGGCTCAACGTGAAGGACGAACTGGCCAAGATCAGCGGCATCGGCCAGATCAACATGTTCGGCTCGGGCAATTACGCCATGCGCATCTGGCTCAACCCGCAAAAAGTGGCCGAGCGCAACATGAATCCCGACGAGGTGGTGGCCGCCATCCGCAAGCAGAATATCCAGGTGGCGGCAGGGGTGATTGGTGCCGCGCCATACGCKAACAACGTCGAGATCCAGTTGCCGGTTAACGTGCAGGGGCGTTTGTCCGATGTCGACCAGTTCGAGAACATCATTGTCAAGCGCGACGGCGGGGTGGTTACCTACCTCAAGGATGTGGCGCGCATCGAGATTGGCGCCAGCGACTACGCGCTGCGCGCACTGCTGGACAACAAGCAGGCGCTGGCACTGGTGATCTTCCAGTCGCCGGGCGCTAACGCCATCGAAATATCGAACAATGTGCGGGCACGGATGGAGGAACTGAGCAAGCGGTTTCCCAAGGGGCTCGAGTACCGCATCGCCTATGACCCCACGACCTTCGTGCGCGACTCGATCACCGCCGTCACGCATACGCTGATCGAAGCCATCGTGCTGGTGGTACTGGTGGTCATCCTGTTCCTGCAGACCTGGCGTGCAGCGATCATCCCGCTGCTGGCGGTGCCCGTGTCCGTGGTGGGCACCTTTGCAGCGATGCATGCGTTCGGGTTCTCAATCAACGCGCTGTCGCTGTTCGGGCTGGTGCTCGCCATCGGCATCGTGGTCGACGATGCCATCGTGGTGGTGGAGAACGTGGAGCGCAATATCGCCACCGGGCTCTCGCCACGCGATGCGACCATCAAGGCCATGAAGGAGGTGACTGGTCCGATTATCGCCATCGCCCTGGTGCTGTGCGCCGTCTTCGTGCCGATTGCCTTCATCAGCGGCCTGACCGGGCAGTTCTATCGCCAGTTTGCGCTGACCATTGCGTTCTCCACGGTGATCTCGGCCTTCAACTCCCTGACACTGTCGCCGGCACTGGCGGCGCTGCTGCTGCGCGGGCACGATGCGCCCAAGGACCGGCTGACGCGCTTCATGGACCGGCTGCTTGGTGGCTTCTTCACCAGATTCAACCGATTCTTCCACCGCAGTTCCGAGGCGTACAGCGGGGGCGTGACGCGCGCGCTGCATCGCAAGCGCGGTTCGATCGCCATCTACCTCGTGCTGCTGGGGGCCACGGTGCTGGGCTTCAGCAAGGTGCCGTCGGGCTTCGTGCCGATCCAGGACAAGGGATATCTGGTCAACCTGATCCAGCTGCCGAATGGTGCCACGCTGGAGCGAACCGAATCGGTTGTGCGGCAGATGACCGACATCGCCGCCAAGGAGCCGGGCTTCCGCAATGCGGTGCAGTTCCCGGGGCTGTCGCTGAATGGCTTCATCAACAGTTCTTCGTCGGCAACCGTGTTCTTCGGCGAGAAGACGTTCGAGGAGATGCGCGAGATCGGCTCGTCCGGTCCGGCCCTGGCCGGCGCGCTGCAGCAGAAGTACAGCGCCATCAAGGATGCGTTCATCGCTGTGTTTCCGCCGCCGCCCGTGCAAGGGCTGGGCAATACGGGCGGCTTCAAGCTGCAGATCGAGGATCGGGGCGATGTGGGTTACCTGGCGCTGAGCAAGACCGTCAACACGGTGCTGGAGAAAGCGCGCAAGGCGCCCGAGCTGGCCGGGGTGTACTCCACGTACAGCGTCACCACGCCGCAGCTATTTGCCGATGTGGATCGCACCAAGGCGTCGCAGCTGGGCATCGACGTGGATGACATCTTCAAGACCATGCAGATCTACCTGGGCTCGCTGTACGTGAACGACTTCAACAAGTTCGGCCGCACGTATCAGGTGATTGCACAGGGCGATGCGGACTTCCGCTCGTCGCGTGATGACATTCTTCGACTGAAGGTGCGCAATGGCGAGGGCAAGATGGTGCCGCTGGGCGCGGTGGTTACGCTGAGCGACACCAGCGGGCCGGAGAGCGCCGCACGCTACAACGGCTATCGCTCGGCCGATATCAACGGCGGCCCGGCGCCCGGTTACTCCACGGGGCAGGCACAAGCCGCGATCAGCAAGATCCTGGACGACACGCTGACCGGCGAGATGACGTTCGAATGGACCGAGCTGGCCTACCAGCAGATCCTGGCCGGCAACACGGCGCTGATCGTGTTCCCGATCTGCATCTTGCTGGTGTTCCTGGTGCTGACCGCGCAGTACGAAAGCGTGTTCCTGCCGCTGGCCATCATCATGATCGTGCCCATGTGCCTGTTCTCGGCCATCATGGGCGTGTGGCTGACCAAGGGCGACAACAACCTGTTCACGCAGATCGGCTTCTTCGTACTGATAGGGCTGGCGTGCAAGAACGCCATCCTGATCGGCGAGTTCGCGCGCGAGTTGGAGATCGAGGGAAAGTCCACGTTTGCGGCGGCGGTGGAGGCGGCTCACCTGCGGCTGCGGCCTATCCTGATGACATCCATCGCGTTTATCGCAGGCGTGCTGCCGCTGGTGCTGTCGCACGGTGCCGGTGCCGAGATGCGCCATGCCATGGGGGTGGCGGTGTTCTTCGGCATGATCGGCGTAACGTTCTTCGGCCTGTTCCTGACCCCGATTTTCTATGTGATGGCGCGCGCATTGGAGAAGCGCATCACCAAGACCGAAAAGGTGCATCACCATGTTGAAGCTTAAGCTGATGACGGCGCTGGCGGCTGCGGCGCTGGCGGCCTGCACGGCACCCGTGGGGCCGCAGTCGTCGGGCATCGATCCTGCGCCGCAGTGGACGAAGCTGGAGGACGGAAATGGGGCGGCAAACGCCTATCTGGTGGCCGACGCCGGTGCCGGCGTAGACCAGACGTGGTGGTCGCGCTTCCGCGACCCGACACTCGATACCCTGGTGAGCGAGGCATTGGCCAGCAACAAGGCACTGGCGATTGCCAAAGCCAGGGTGGAGGAGGCCCGCGCGGGCCGCCTGTTGGCGCAATCGGCGCTGGCGCCGCAGGTCAATGCGACGGCCAGCTCCGAGCGCGGCAACCGGGGGTTCGTGACCAATGACCAGGCCGTGACGATCAATCAAGTGGCGATCTCGGCCGCGTGGGAGGTGGACCTGTTTGGCCGCAACCAGGCACGCACGGCACAGGCGGCTGCGGTGCTGCAGTCCGCTGAAGCGAGCCAGCGGGCGGTGCGCGTGGCGCTGCTGGCCGAGGTGGCACGCAGCTATTTCGAACTGCGCAACTTMGCGCAGCAGATTGGCATCACGGAACGCAACCTGGACAGCCAGCGCCGCACACTGCAGTTGATCGAGGCGCAGAAGCAGGGCGCGCTGGCGAGCAACTTCGACGTACAACGTGCCGCCGCACAGGTATCCGCAACGGAGTCGCTGCTGCCTACGCTGCGTACCGGATACGACGGCGCGATGAACAGGTTGTCGAGCCTGCTGGGCCGCACGCCGGGCTCGTTGTCGGCGATGCTTGCCGGAGAGCCGGCCTGGCAACCGCTCGATCCAGGCATCGTTGTCTCGGCCCCGGCAACGGTGCTGGCCACGCGGCCCGACGTGCGTGTGGCGGAGCGTCAGTTCGCGGCGAGCATCTCGGCACGCAAGGCAGCGGTGGCGGAACTGTTTCCCAACATCTCGCTGACGGCCTTCTTCGGGGCGCAGAGCGCATCGCCGTTCTCATCAACACCGTGGGGGATTGGCGCCGGGCTGATCCAGCCGGTGCTGAACTTCGGTCGCATCCGCTCGCAGATCAACGCGGCMGATGCACGGCAGACGCAGGCCTATCTCGGCTATCAGCAGACTGTGCTCGATGCGCTGGAGGACATGGAGAACGCGCTGTCCGGGTATCTGAACGAGAACGTCAAGAATGCATCGTTGACGGCAGGGGTGGCGCAGAACCGCAAGGCGGCAGAACTGGCGCGCCTGCAATATCGATATGGGTATGTGGGACTGCTCGATGTACTGGTAGCGGAACGGGATCAGCTAGAGGCGGAGTCACGCCAGGCGGCCTCGGATGCGAACTTGCGCAAGGCACTGGTGCGGATCTTTGCGGCGGCTGGAGGTGGCTGGGAAGTGCAGTAGGTAGCTTAGCGCTCCTCTCCCTCAGGGAGAGGAGCAGGGGAGCGGTCGGGCATTTCAATCACCGCCATCAGCTGATCCGCCACGGCATTCAGCAATTCCCTCGATAACTTTGCATCGGACACCGCGCGTGACAGGGTCAGCGCCCCTACGCACGCGCTATACACCAGCATCGCCTTGGCCCGCCTGTCGCCTCCGTCCTCCGGCAGCAGCGACGCAATCAGTTCCACCAACCGCCGCAGCCGATTCGTATACAACGCGCGCGATTCCACACCGCTGACACCCGTGTCGTTMAGGAAGGCCGCAATGCCGCAGCTGTTTTCGCGCCGGTCCCGATGCGATTCCCCAAGGTATTCCCGCAACGATCGCCGAAGATTTGCACGCAGGCGCAGGCTCCACTGGTCGGTATCGAGGAACGCCTCGGCCATCGCCTCGCAGACCAGCGCCTCACGTGTGGGAAAGTGCTTGTAGAAGCCGCCCACCGTCAGCCCGGCTTCCTGCATGATGTCCGCTACGCCGATGCCGCGAAGTCCGTGCACGCGGAAACGCTGCGCCGCAATGGTGACAATGCGTGCGTGAGTGGCTTGCCTGGAGGCTTGCGAATGGCCCATGGGAGGAACGACTGGATGAAGGCGGATGCTGCGGAGCATAGCCGATATCGCCACACACTGAACGGCCTCTCACGGTCTCAAGCGGCGACTGCTGGCCGATCGCGCCTTCATGTCCTTCCCGCTCTGCGTTGCCCACAGAGCAACGATCTTGTGTAAGGATTGCTGTATCTCGAACAAAATTTCCGGCCAACAATCCCCTCACAACCGGTTCTCGTATCGATGCGAGAAGGTCTAATAAAGTGGAGGACGAGATGCAAKACCGAGGACACCCCCCCGCCAACCGCTGGATGGCGCTTAGTGCCGTCATCMTGGGGATGACGCTGACCGGCGCACCGGCATCCGCTGCCGACGCGTTTCCCACCAAGCCAATATCGATGCTGGTCGCATTTCCTCCGGGAGGGCCCGCCGATGTGCTGGCGCGGGCCATGCAGCCGGCAATGGCCAAGGCGCTCGGCCAGCCCGTGATCATCGAGAATCTGCCCGGCGCCGGCGGCGCGCTGGCAGTGCAGCGGCTGCTGAGCCGTCCGGCAGACGGCTACACGCTCATCATGGGCTCGCCCAACGAGGCCATCCTGACGCCGCTGGCGCTTGCCAGCGCCAAGTACAAGTCAGAGGAACTAACTCTGCTGGCGCCGGTCTCGAACCACCCACTCGTCGTGATGACGCGCAGCGACCTGCCGTACAAGTCGCTGGAACAGATCATCGCGGCCGGCAAGTCGGCAGGTAGCAATAGCCTGACCTTCGGCAATCCGGGCTACGGGACCATGTACCACATCGTCGCCGAATACATGGCTCAGCTGACCGGCGCCAAGATGCTGCAGGTGCCGTACAAGGGCGCCACGCCAATGCTGGCAGACCTGACCGGTCGCCAGATTGACATGACGATTCTGCCAAACCTCGGTGCCTCCACGCAGTTGCTGGAAACGCACAAGATCAAGGCGGTGGCGGTGCTGGACACGCAGCGCATGCGAACTCTGCCCGACGTGCCTGCCATCTCCGAAACCAGCGTCGCGCGCAAGTCCGAGTTCGTGTATTCGATCTGGCTGGGCGTCATGAGCAAGGCCGGTGTCCCAGCGGAGCGTGCCCGCGTATTGACGGACGCCTCGCAGCAAGCGCTGCGGTCGCCCGAACTGATCAAGGCGCTTGAGCTCTCCGGCGTGCAGCCGATGAAGCCACAGACCCTTGCGGCGTCCGCGAAGTTCTACGTCGACGAGACCGAGAGGCTTAGGAAGATGGCCGCCTCGATCAAGCTGACGCCCCAGTAGTTCCAACCCAAAGCGGGCATCCAGGATGGGCAGAGACTGATATCCACTAGACGCCAGGCATGACCGGAGAATGCCCTCAGCGCGTTTTCTCCAGCGCCTCATGTATCTGCTGGACAACGTGCGCCTCGATGTCCCCCTCATTTGCACCCGGCGAGAAAACTGCGCAGCACGCCGTGGCTTCACCAACGGCGCCACGATAGACTGCCACGACACTTCCGGGCCCACATCCGGTATGTCCAGCCACGATCAAGCCGCCTCCGATAGCGCCTCGCATAAGACCCAGCGCGTATCCTGGCGAAATCCAGGGACGCCCGGCGATCGGGCCACCCAGTACCCGTGTCGACTGCATATCCTGAAGCAAGTTGGCGGGAAGAAGCTCTCCGGCGAGCAGACGATCCAGAAGAAGAGCAGCCTGTGAAACGGGGCCGATCAGCAATCCGTGATAGACCCAGGCCGGATCGTAGTTCAACGAACTGTCGAGGTAATCCCGGTGTATATCTGTGCGCTCCGTTGCGAAACGAGCCGTCGAAATATCGAGAGGCACCAACACCTGCCGCCTGACGGCTTCTTCAAGCGGCTGGTCTGTCGCACGTTCGATAAGCCTTGCTACGAGCATGTAGCCAACATTCGAGTAGCGCCAGGCAGCTCCGGGGGTGTATCGAAGCCGGCGACCATCGAGACGGCGCATCATCTCGTCTGGCGACCATGCCGCTTCATGGTTTGCAATGGCAGCGTGGTACTCGGGAAGCTCGCCATAGTCTGCGAGTCCAGCCTCGTGCCGCAGGAGTTGGCGCAAGGTGAATGCGCTTTCAGGAAGTGAAGTATCCAGGTCGAGCAGTCTGTCTCGCACCAGTGTCAGAGCTGTCGCGGCCAATACTGTCTTAGTAAAACTCCACCATGGTACGGCGGGTTCAAATTGCCCGGGAGGTCTTGGTGATTGGCCGTTGGAGATGACGGAGATCAGCATTGAGCACTCAAGCGGTAGTGGCTGGATGGTGGTAAAGCGTGGAGCAGGCAAGATACACCATCAACCGGTAGCGCCGTTCGCAATGACTGCTCAAACTACGACCTTGACGAAGGAATAGAGGTGATGGAGACGAATGGCAGAGTTCTATTCGCAGAGAGCCCTCTCCATGTCGAGCTGCGCCAACGGTCCGACCGCTATCGCGATTTTTCCCTGTAGGCCGTTGCCGGAACTTTCGAGTCGGGCGTGGGCGAGGGGGATGTCGGCGAGGGAATAGACTGCGCCTAATCGGCGTCGATCATGATCCGACGGACCGTCTGCGTCGCCAATTCGGGTGCCGTTGCGCTCGCGTAGCTTCTCGGCCGCCAAAGTCGGCCCGAAGTCCGCGTAGCTGTCGCGGATCAGGCCGCGCACGCGGGATTCCAGACCAGGAGGAAGCTGCCGATTGCTGCTGCATCCACGCTTGCGAGAACCCAACCCACAGGGCCCGTCCTTGCGATATCGGAGCGCCAGCCGTTCGATCTGTCGCCGCGACAGGCCAAGCTTCTCGGCCGCGCGCCATATCGGCAGGCCTTGTTCGACCACGGCCTGAATCACCTTGAATCGGTCGAGTTCGCGCATCGTCATCGTGATGGACTCGGGCATCGGCATGGCGGCCTCCGGTCTTGCGCAGACGGGAAACCGCCAGAATGCCAGCCTTGGCTAAGGGGGCGACATTTCTATCTAGCTGCAGTCCGACATTAGCATGTAGCCGCTACATCCCTTGTCTAGGCGGTTCTGAAAGGTCGGGTCTTCCGCTAAATAGAAATGTCAGTCCGGGCGTGCTTTTTGTGCGGGGTGGGATGTTTTTTGTGGGGTGCCCGTAAGGCGGTGGCGCTGGCCGATGGCGCCTGAGCCGGGAGCAG
>NZ_JBFTLH010000035.1:0-33979 GCF_056396345.1 Cupriavidus sp. 05T42 | reverse complement strand
CAACTGCAGGATGKACTGCGCCAATACATTCACTACTACAATCATGACCGCATCAAGCTCAAACTAAAAGGGCTGAGTCCCGTGCAATACAGGACTCAGCCCTTTCCGGCCTAGCCATCAACCGTCCAACTTCTGGGGGTCAGTTCACATCGCGTGGCTTTTTTCGTAGAACTACGAAGTACGTACTCAGTACGGCGTGGCCATATCGTTGGCCACACGCGCCCGGTCGCCCACGCGCAGGTTGCCGATATTGCTCTGGGTCACGGTGGCCATCCGGCCATCGTCCAGCCGCACGTTCACGCGATACACGGTCTGCGTATTGCTGCCCGCCCGCTTCTCGATCTGGTTGCCGGCCACGGCGCCCGCCACGGCACCGCCGATGGTCGCCACGGTCTGGCCACGCCCGCCGCCGATCTGGTGACCGAGCAGGCCGCCTGCCGCGCCGCCGATCACGGTGCCGAGCAGGCCCGAGCTGCCTTGCGTGGAGTTGATCGGCTCGATCGACTCCACGCGGCCCGTGAACACCGAGCCCGCCGGCGCCTGGTAGGTGCTCTGGTTCGGGTCCTGATAGCCCGTGTTCGGCGGGGCGTTGTTGTAGTTGCCATAGCCGTTGTAGCCGGGCTGCGCGCACCCTGCCAGGGTGGCCGCACAGGCCAGCGCGCCAAGGGCCAGCCATGATTTGCTGCGATGTTGCTGCATGGATAAGTCCTCCTCTATCGCTTGTTTGACATGCCAACGCGCGGTGGGCAGGCGCCGCGCGTCCTGCCAATATGAGGCGAACCGGCTCACAAGGTTCCGCTGTGTCCGACAAACACCGACACCGCAGACAAGGCGATTGACGAGGGCATCACACTACGGGCCGCCGCCACCTTGTATAATGCGGCCCTCCAAGGAAGCGTGGCCGAGTGGTTTAAGGCAGCAGTCTTGAAAACTGCCGATGGGGTGACCCATCCGTGAGTTCGAATCTCACCGCTTCCGCCAGACAATAAAAAACCCCGMCATTCAGGCGGGGCAAAGGACTGCAGTGGAGCATTGACCCCCCACGGTGATTCGGTCCTGGCGCTTATTCCAGCGTGATCTTGCCCTGCTCGATCACGGTCTTCCAGCGCTTCAGTTCTTCGTTCTCGAACTGGACGAACTGCTCCGGCGTGTTGGCGACGATCTCGAAGCCCTGCTCGCCCAGCTTCTTCTGCATCCCCGGCTCCTTGAGCGCGCTGACCAGCGCGCCGTGCAGGCGCGACTTCACGTCGGCCGGCAGGCCCTTCGGGGCGGCCACGGCCTGCCACGAATAGACTTCCACATCCTTGACGCCGGCCTCGGCCATCGTCGGCACGTCCGGCAGCAGCGCCGAGCGCTTGTCCGACGTAATCGCCAGCGCGCGCAGCTTGCCCGTGCGGATGTGCTGGATGACCGCGTTGAGGTTCTGGAACGAGACATCGACCTGGCCCGCGAGCAGGTCCGAGATGGCCGGCGCACCGCCCTTGTACGGCACGTGCAGGCCATCGGTACCGCTTTTCTGCCAGAACAGCGCCGCGGTCAGGTGGTCAGACGACCCTGCGCCCGAGGTAGCGAAGCTCACCTTGCCCGGGTTCTTCTTCATATGCGCAACCAGCTCGGCCAGGTTCTTGGCCGGGAAGTTCGGGTTGGCCACCAGCACGTTCGGCGCGCGCACGGCCACCGTCAGCAGGTCGAAGTCCTTGGCCGGGTCGTAGGCCAGGTTCTTCTGGAGGAACGGGTTGACCGCGTACACGCCGATCGAGGCCACCAGCAGGGTGTAGCCGTCGGCCGGGGCACGCTTGACGAAGGTCGCGCCGATCGCGCCCGTGGCGCCGGGGCGATTGTCGATCACGAACGGCTGGCCCAGCTTGTCGTTGAGCGGCTGCGCCAGCACGCGGGCGATGGTGTCTGACGACCCACCGGCCGGGAACGGCACCACCATCGTCACCGCCTTCTGCGGCCAGGCCGTGCCAGCCGCCACGGCCGCACTGCTGACCGTGGCGCCCACGGCCAGGGCGACGAATACACCGGCAATCCGGCGGAACAGCGTCTTCTGTTTCAGCATTGTCTTGTCTCCTGTCTTACTGTCTTATCTTTAATGCTTGAATCCGTGATCGGACGCGTTACCGGACCATGCACGGCGCCTTGTTGTTGAACTTCCACCCCGGGATCAGGAACTGCATGGCGATGGCGTCATCGCGTGCGCCCAGACCCTTCTCCTGATAGAGACGGTTGGCGCGTGCCAGCGCGTCCATGTCGAGTTCCACACCCAGCCCCGGCGTCTTGGGCACCTGCACCAGGCCGCCCTCGATCTTCAGCGGGCTGCGCGTCAGGTGCTCGCCGTCCTGCCAGATCCAGTGCGTGTCGATGGCGGTGACGCGGCCCGGCGCGGCGGCGGCCACGTGGGTGAACATCGCCAGCGAAATATCGAAATGGTTGTTCGAGTGCGAACCCCAGGTCAGGCCCCACTCCGCGCACATCTGCGCCACGCGCACCGAACCCTGCATGGTCCAGAAGTGCGGGTCGGCCAGCGGAATGTCCACCGAGTGCAGGCGCACCGCGTGGCCCATCTGGCGCCAGTCCGTGGCAATCATGTTGGTGGCGGTCGGCAGGCCGGTGGCGGTGCGGAACTCGGCCATGATCTCGCGGCCCGAATAGCCGTCTTCAGCGCCGCAAGGGTCTTCGGCGTAGGCCAGGATGCCGTGCTTGTCGCGGCACAGGCGGATCGCGTCGGCCAGCAGCCAGCCGCCGTTCGGGTCCAGCGTCACGCGCGCCTTGGGGAAGCGCTCGTGCAGCGCGATGATGGCTTCCATCTCCTCGTCGCCGCTCAGCACGCCGCCCTTGAGCTTGAAGTCGTTGAAGCCGTAGCGCTCGTACGCGGCCTCGGCCAGACGGACGACGCCCTTGGCGTCCATCGCCACTTCATTGCGCACGCGGAACCATTCGTTGTCGCCATCGGGCTCGGTGCGGTAGTCGAGCGTGGTCTTCTGGCGGTCGCCCACATAGAAGAGGTAGCCGAGCATCTCCACGGCGTCGCGTTGCTGGCCCTCGCCGAGCAGCGCGGCCACGGGCACCTGCAGGTGCTTGCCGAGCAGGTCGAGCATCGCCGCCTCGATCGCCGTGACGGCGTGGATGGTGATGCGCAGGTCGAAGGTCTGCAGGCCACGGCCGCCGGCGTCGCGGTTGGCGAACGTCGCACGCACCTTGTTCAGCACGGCCTGGTACTGGCCGATCGGCTGCCCAACCACCAGCGGACGCGCATCCTCCAGCGTCTGGCGAATGCCCTCCCCGCCCGGCACCTCGCCCACGCCGGTATTGCCGGCGCTGTCCTTGAGGATCACGATATTGCGGGTGAAGTACGGGCCGTGCGCGCCGGACAGGTTCATCAGCATGCTGTCGTGGCCCGCCACGGGGACGACAGTCAACTCGGTGACGACGGGCGTGACGCCGCCGGCGGCATGTTGGGATGCGGTCATGTGGATCTGTCTCCGAAAACGCGTTTCAGGGTGATGCCGGGTTCGCGCTCCACATCGAGACTGCGCCCTGCTTGTGATGTTTGGCCGCCATACGCAACAGATCGATGCCGATTATGGCAAGGGGTCTCGCAAACCTGTGCGTTATCTGTCATCGTATGACTTACGACGCAGTATAATGAGCGCATCTTGCGACGGTCAATACCTCAGTTTCCCCTACCCATGTCCAATGTCCCGATAACTTCGCCCGCTCCCCTGCGCCGCCGCGGCCGCACGCTTGCCGAGGAAGTAGTGGGTAACCTGACCGAGAGCATCCAGCAGGGCCAGATCAAGCCCGGCGACAAGCTGCCAACGGAATCCGAGATCATGGCCACGCTCGGCGTGAGCCGCACAGTGGTGCGCGAGGCACTTTCGCGCCTGCAAGCCAGCGGCCTGGTCGAGACCCGCCATGGCATCGGCACCTTCGTGCTGGCCCGCCCGGTGGAGACCCATTCGCCGTTCCGCATCGACCCCTCGGCCATGGTCACGGCCATGGACGTGCTGGCGATGCTGGAATTCCGCGTCAGCCTGGAAGCCGAGGCCGCGAGCCTGGCCGCCACGCGGCGCAGCGACGAGCAGCTCACGGCCATCCGCCGCGCGCTCGACGACATGAAACGCAAGGCTTCCGAAGGCAGCGACGCCGTGGGCTCGRATTTCGAGTTCCACCTGTCCATCGCGCGCGCCACCGGCAACCGCTATTTCACGGACATCATGGGCCACCTCGGCACGATGGTGATTCCGCGCAGCCGCCTGCAGGTCAGCACGCCCGAGCGCGAGCAGTACCTGGAGCGCGTCAACTTCGAGCACGAAAGCATCTACGATGCGATTGAGCGCCGCGACCCCGAGGCCGCCAAGGCCGCCATGCGCATGCACCTGACCAACAGCCGCGAGCGCCTGCGCAAGGCTTCTGCCCTGGCAGGCTCCTCCGCTTCTTCCGCCTGACGCCATGCGCGCGGCCCCTTCGGTAATTGGGGGCGGCGCGGTTGCGGGCGACTTTCCGATGTCATATGATGTCTTATGACATGTTTCTGATACGACGCAGGATCGATACACCATGACTCTTACCGGCGAGATGCTGATCGGCGCGAATGCCGTACGCGGCACCGAAGACACTTTCCAGGCCATCAACCCGGCCACGGGCGAGACCCTKGCCCCGACGTTCCACGGTGGCAATGCCGCCGATGTGGACCGCGCCTGCCAACTGGCCGAGGCGGCTTTCGACACGTATCGTGCGACCACGCCCGAGCAGCGCGCGCGCTTCCTCGAATCGATCGCCGAAGGCATCGAGGCACTGGGCGATGAACTGGTCCAGCGCGCGCACGCCGAGACGGCGCTGCCGATCGCCCGCCTGCAGGGCGAGCGCGGCCGTACCGCCGGCCAGCTGCGCCTGTTCGCACGTGTGGTGCGCGACGGCCGCTGGCAAGACGCCACGCTCGACAGCGCCCTGCCCGAGCGCACCCCGCCTCGCCCCGACCTGCGCATGCAGAACATCCCCGTCGGTCCGGTGGCCGTGTTCGGCGCCAGCAACTTCCCGCTCGCGTTCTCGGTGGCCGGTGGCGATACCGCTTCCGCGCTGGCCGCAGGCTGCCCGGTGGTCGTCAAGGCCCACCCGGCGCACCCGGGCACCTCGGAACTGGTCGGACGTGTGATTCAAAAGGCAGTTGCCGATAACGGCCTGCCGGAAGGCGTGTTCTCGCTCGTGATGGGCGCCGGCATCGCCATCGGTACCGCGCTGGTCGCCCATCCGGTGATCCAGGCCGTGGGCTTCACCGGCTCGCGCACGGGCGGTATGGCGCTGGTCAAGGTCGCCAACGAGCGTCCGCAGCCGATTCCGGTCTACGCCGAGATGAGCAGCATCAACCCGGTCTACCTGCTGCCCGAGGCACTGGCCGCGCGCGGCGAAGCCATCGCACGTGACCTGGTGGATTCGCTGGTGATGGGCGTAGGCCAGTTCTGCACGAATCCCGGCCTGCTGCTGGCCATCGAAGGCCCGGCGCTGGACGCCTTCCGCGCCGCCGCCGTGGCAGCGGTGTCGGCCAAGGCCGCCGGCACGATGCTGACGCCGGGCATCCATCAGGCGTTCGAGCGTGGCGTGGCGCAACTGTCCGCCGTGGAAGGCCTGACCCGCCCGGGTTGCGGCCTGGCAGGCACGGGTCCGAACCAGGCCCGTCCGGCGTTCTTCGAGACCTCCGCCGAACGCTTTATCGCCGATCACCGCATGCATGCCGAAGTGTTCGGCCCGTCGACGGTGCTCGTCACCTGCCGCGACGTGGACACGCTGCTGGCCGTCACCCGCATCCTGGAAGGCCAGCTGACGGCCACGGTGCAGGCCGATGCCGGCGATAAGGCCGTGGCCGCGCGCCTGCTGCCGGCGCTGGAACGCAAGGTGGGCCGCGTGCTGTTCAACGGCTACCCGACCGGCGTGGAAGTGTCGTTCGCGATGGTGCACGGCGGCCCGTTCCCGGCCACGTCGGACACCCGCACGACCTCGGTGGGCGCTTCGGCGATCGACCGCTTCCTGCGTCCGGTGTGCTACCAGAACGTGCCGGCCGCCCTGCTGCCGGCCGCCGTGCAGGATGGCAACCCGCTGAACCTGTGGCGCCTGAAGGACGGCGAACTCGGCCGCGCCTGAGCCGCGTCGTTGTTCTGATGGACGAAAAAACGGCCGCGCAAGCGGCCGTTTTTCATGGCGGAGGGCGCTCCAGCCGCGATCAGGCGATCAGGCGGCCACCCGCATCGGCGCCGAACTCGGCGTGGTGACGGGCGACGACACCGGCGGCGGAATCACCGGCGCATTGCCGCGCGAGCGCCCCGAGCTCAGGTAGTCGGCAATCGACTCCTGCGTGACTTCGCCCAGGTAGACACCATCGCCGTCCACCACGGGCAGCCAGCTCGTGTTGTGCTGGTACATGCGCGACAGCACGATGCGCAGGTGCTCGTCGAACGCGGCGCTGACCGCGAACGGGCGCAGCATATCGGCGCAGCTACCGCCCTTGGCCAGCGCGTTGCGCACGTCGCGGCGCGTGACGTAGCCCAGCGCGCGCTGCGCCTCATCGATCACAGGCAGGTGGCGCACGTCGGCTTCGTCCATCACGCCGAACGCTTCGGCCAGCGACATGTCCGGACGGCAGCTCGGCGGCATGGTCGCCGCATCGCCCGCGCGCACCAGCAGCAGGCGCTTGAGCGTGTTGTCATGGCCGACGAAGGCCTGCACGAAGTCGTCCGCCGGGTGGGCCAGCAGCGCGTCCGGATGGTCGAACTGCACCAGTTGCCCGCGCCGGAACACGGCCACCTTGTCGCCCAGCTTGATCGCCTCGTCGATGTCGTGCGACACCATGATCACGGTCTTGCCGAGCTGCCGCTGCATCTGGAAGAACTCGTTCTGGATGCTCTCCCGGTTGATCGGGTCCACCGCGCCGAACGGCTCGTCCATCAGCAGCACGGGAGCGTCCGCCGCCAGCGCGCGGATCACGCCGATGCGCTGCTGCTGGCCGCCCGACAGCTCGCGCGGGTAGCGCCCCAGCATCTTGTCCGGGTCGAGCTGCACCATCGACATCAGCTCCCGGGCGCGCTCGCGGCAGCGGCGCTTGTCCCAGCCGAGCAGGCGCGGCACGACCATGATGTTTTCCTCGATCGTCATGTTCGGGAACAGGCCGATCTGCTGGATCACATAGCCGATCTTGCGGCGCAGCGCCACGCCGTCGATACCGGCGGTGTCCTCGCCCTCGATGCGGACCGTGCCCGAGGTGGGCTCGATCAGCCGGTTGATCATCTTGAGCGTGGTGGTCTTGCCGCAGCCCGAGGGGCCCAGGAAGACGCAGATCTCGCCCTTGGGTACCGTCATCGAGACGGCGTCCACGGCGCGCACTTCCGTGCCGTCCTTCTGGTGGAAAGACTTGGTGAGTTGGTCGAGTTCGATCATGGTTGGCGGATTCCTTTCGGCGTCAGCGCGCGCTGCAGGGCTTGCAGGCCGGCGTCCGCCACAATGGCGAGCACGCTGACGAGGACCGCGCCCACGGCCAGCTTGCTCATGTTGCTCTGGCTGATCGCTTGCAGGATCAGCACCCCAAGGCCACCGGCGCCAATGATGGCGGCAATGGTGGCCACGCCGATGTTCATCACCACGGCCGTGCGCACGCCGCCCAGGATCACCGGCACGGCCAGCGGCAGGTCCACCAGCCGCAGGCGCTGCCATGTGGTCATGCCGATGCCACGGCCGGCCTCCTGGATGCCGGGATCGACATTGGCCAGCGCCGTGTAGGTGTTACGCATGATCGGCAGCAGCGAGTACAGGAACACGGCGGTCACGGCCGGCACGTAGCCGAGCGCGTGGCCGAAGCGCGCGAAGATCGGGATCATCAACCCGAACAGCGCGATGGACGGCAGCGTCAGCACCACCGTGGCCAGCGCCAGCAGCGGAGTGGCCAGGAAGCGGTGACGCGTGATCAGGATGCCGAGCGGCACGCCGATCAGGATGGCCAGCCCCACGGCGGAGCCCACCAGCGCCAGATGCTCGCCGGTCAGCCGCAGCAGCGTCGGCCAGCTATGCGCGAGATAAGTCAGCAAATCCATGGGCGGCTCCTCAAATCAGTCCGTGGCTGCGCAGGAAGTCTCCTGCCACCTTGTCCACCGGCTGCTGGCCGATATCTACCTGATAGTTCATGTCGGTCATCGCCGCGTTGTCCAGCTGGGCGGACAGCGCGTTGAGCAGGCCGGCCAGTTCCGGCCGCTTGTCGAGCACGGCCTTGCGCACCACGGGCACGGCGTTGTACGGCGGGAAGAAGTGCAGGTCGTCTTCCAGCAGCACGAGGTCGAAGCCCTTCACACGGCCATCGGTGGTGTAGACCAGGCCCAGATCGACCTGATTGTTCTTGAGCGCGGTGTAGACCAGGCCGGGATCGAGCTGGATCACGTCCTTGCGGCCCAGCGGCAGCTGGTAGGCGGCCTTGAGCGGCTCCAGGCCGTCCGGGCGCGCGGCGAACTCCATGTCCACGGCGAACGGGCGGGCCTTGTCATCGGCGGCCTTCTCGCGCAGCTTGGCGGCGTAGGCGGACAGCGTGGTCAGGCCCGGCTCGGCGCGCTCCTTCGGCATGGCCAGCGCGTAGGTGTTGTTGACCTTGGAGGCGTCCAGCCAGATCAGACCCTTGGCGGCGTCCAGCTGCTTCACGCGTGCGTAGCTCTGCTCGGCGTCCAGCTTTTCCTCGACCTTGTTGAAGACGATCAGCGCGGTGCCGGTGTAGTCCCACACCACGTCCAGCTGGCCGGACTCCATGGCCTGGCGCATCAGCGTGCTGCCCAGGCCCGAGGTGACTTCCGTGTTGATGCCCTTGGCGCGCAGGTACTGCGTGGTCATCGACGACAGGATCAGCTGCTCGGTGAAGTTCTTGCCGCCCACCCGCACAGGCTCGCCGGCCGGCTGTTGCGCGCGGGCGGGCGCGGTGCCCAGCAGCACGGCGGCAGCCGCCACGCCCACCACGGCGAACAGCCAGAACAGCCGGCGCTCCCAGTTTCGTTGCATTCCCATGTAATTCGACTCCTCAGTACGCCAGACCGCGGCGGCGCAGATAGATATGGCCGGCCGTGGCGAACAGCGCGTCCAGCAGCAGCGCGAGCAGCGCGGTGGCCGCGGCGCCCAGCAGCAGCAGCGGCTGGTTGTTCAGGTAGATGCCTGGGAAGATCAGCTCGCCAAGGCTGTTGGCGCCAATCAGGAACGAGAGCGGCACGGTGCCCACGTTGATCACCAGGCTGATGCGCACCCCGGCCAGGATCACGGGCAGCGCGTTGGGCAGTTCCACGCGCACCAGGCGCTGGCACGGCGTCATGCCGATACCGCGCGCGGCCTCGCGCAGCGCCGGCGAAACGTTGCGCAGCCCTTCGTACGTATTCCGCACGATGGGCAGCAGCGACGCCAGCCACAGCGCCAGCACCGCCGGGCGCTCGCCAATGCCGAGCACCGCCAGCGCAAGCGCCAGCACGGCCAGCGACGGCACGGTATTGCCGATATTGAAGATCTGCATCAGGCGGTCCGCCCAGCGGCGCATGCAGGGCCGGCTCAGCGCGATGCCCGCCGGCACGCCGGTGACGAGTGCCATCGCCATCGAGATCGCKACCAGACGCAGGTGGTCGCCTACGTCGTAGAACAGACGCTCGTGATACTGATGGATCACATCCACACCAATCCACGCGACCAGACCGGCCAGCGCGGCGGCAATGACACCGCTCCAGGCCAATGCCCGGATGGTTTGCTTCGACATATTCCCCCTTTCCAACGCCGGGGGCGGCACCATGAGCATCAGGCGCCACTTCCCGGAAGCGGAAAACAAAAGGGCCGGCGGTAGTTCGGATGGGTGCCCGCCGGGGCCCGGTTCAGATTGCCTTGCCGCCATGACTGGCACGATTGCCAGCGGACGGACTTGTGGCTGCCACGCGAGGGGCGGGACAGCCTTGTGAAGGGGATTCGCGCGGTACAGCGGTGGGTGCGAATCGCCCGGTAGCGGCGCAATCGGATCAGTTCGATCCGGCTTGGCCAGTGGCGGCGACTGGTGTCGTTGTGGAAACGCGCTTCGGTGGGCGCCGCCGGTCAATCGGCCGTTGCTGGACAAGGGATCGCGGGGATTCCGGCACAAACCGGACCACAGCAATTTCCAGCAACGGATGACAAAGAGAGCGCTATTCTACACAACTTCTGTCAATCTGTCATCTTCGCGTTTTCCGAGATGGTTTCAGGCGCCTTCTTCGGCCATCTGGCGGCGATCTTTCGGCTTCTAAAACGCCGGCCAGTCCGTTGCAGCCATGCACTGACTGGGCGCTCATTTGCAACACGATTGGAACAATCTGTTGCCCGCCCGCCGTCTACCGCTTTGCCACCAAACCCCTACATTTACGGGTATGCAGAGACGGCCGAGGGCCGTCCGCCACAGGAGAAACCACAACATGGAAACCCGCACTCTCGCCACCGTTCCGGCCACCGCCCAGGAGACCGTTGAGCGCTCGCGCACCGTCGATCGCGTGGTGCGCGGCATTGCCACGTCCGATGGCGCCGGGGTGAAGCTCACCCGCGTGCTGACGCAGAACCTGCAACGCCGGCTGGACMCGTTCCTGATGCTCGACGCCTTCGGCACCGACAACAAGGACGACTACATCGGCGGCTTCCCCGATCACCCGCACCGGGGCTTCGAGACCATCACCTACATGCTGGCTGGCCGCATGCGTCACCGCGACAGCGCCGGCAATGAAGGGCTGCTCGAAGGCGGCGGCGCGCAGTGGATGGTGGCTGGCTCCGGCGTAGTGCACTCGGAACTGCCCGAGCAGGAAGACGGCCGCATGGAAGGCTTCCAGCTCTGGCTGAACCTGCCCGCCGCGGACAAGATGACCACGCCGTGGTACCGCGACATGCCGGCCGCGTCGATTCCGACCGTGGCGCTGCCTTCGGGCGGCACCGTGCGCGTGCTGGCCGGCGCCTCCCACGGCGTGGCCGGGGCCATGACGCGTCCGGTCACCGCGCCGATCTACCTCGACGTGAACCTGCCTGCCGGGCAGACCTTCACGCAGGCAGTGCCGGCCGGCCATAACGCCTTTGTCTATGTGCATCAGGGCGAAGTGCGGATCGGCGATGCCGTGGTGGAAGCGCAGCGCATGGGCGTGCTCGACAACGCCGGCGGGGCCGATGGCGTGGTCGTGACCGCCACGCAGGATGCCCAGTTCCTGGTGATTGCCGGCCAGCCCCTGAACGAGCCGATCGCGCAGTACGGCCCGTTCGTGATGAACACGCAGGAACAGATCTACCAGACGCTGGCCGACTTCCGCGAAGGCCGTTTTGGCGTGGCAGCCAATGCCTGACCGGCGCTAATTTGCGCTAGCCGGCGCTAACCTCCTCCCCTGCCCCGGCCATGCGCCGGGGCCCTTGCTGACCGCCGCCCTGTCCTCGTGACAGCGCGGCGGTTTTTTCTTGCCCGCGTGCTCGGCACGCGACTTGCAACCTGCCTGTAACCGTTGTGGGGCATGGCCTGCGGCCGGAAACGGGCCGCCGAACCCCCGCGCACTTATATAATCCACAGCAAATTCCGGGCATCACGACACCATGATGATGACAACCTGCCGCGCGGCGATGCTGCGCCACGCACAGCCGCTGTCACGTGCCTGATCTCAACGTTGCTGCCACAACAATCCGAGCCGCCTCAGTGACATTACAACTTCCCCCCAGGCTGGCGCTTGCCCACATCACCAAGCGCTATCCCGGCGTGACCGCCAATGACGACGTGAGCCTCTCCGTCGCCCCCGGCGAGATCCACGCTGTTCTTGGCGAGAACGGCGCCGGCAAATCCACCCTCATGAAGATCATCTTCGGCGCGGTCCGTCCGGACGCCGGCGAGGTGCACTTCAACGGGGCGCCGGTCGCCATCGCCAGCCCGCACGATGCCCGCAACCTGGGCATCGCCATGGTCTTCCAGCATTTCTCGCTGTTCGACACGCTGACCGTGACCGAGAACATCGCGCTCGGCCTGCCGCCGAAGGAAGTCGGCGGGATGAAGCAACTGGCCGAACGCATCCGCGACACGGCGGCGCGCTACGGCCTGCCGCTGGAACCGAACCGCCACGTGCACACGCTGTCCGTGGGCGAGCGCCAGCGCGTGGAGATCGTCCGCGCGCTGCTGGCCCGGCCGCAACTGCTGATCCTGGACGAGCCCACCTCGGTGCTGACCCCGCAGGCTGTGGAGACGCTGTTCGTCACGCTGCGCCAACTGGCCGAGGAAGGCACCAGCATCCTCTATATCAGTCACAAGCTCGACGAGATCCGCGCGCTGTGCCATCACGCCACCGTGATGCGGATGGGCCGGGTGACGGGCGTCTGCGACCCGCGCGCGGAAAGCGCGGCGTCGCTGTCGCGGCTGATGATCGGCGGCGAGCCGCCGCGCGAGGCCCGCGTGACCACCGAGCGCGGGCCGGTGCGGCTGGCCGTGCGCGACCTCTCGGTGCCGCGCGCCCACGCCTTCGCCACTGAATTGCAACAGATTGCGCTCGATGTGCATGCCGGCGAGATCGTCGGCATCGCCGGAGTGTCCGGCAACGGCCAGCAGGAACTGCTGGCGGCGCTCTCCGGCGAGGACCCGCGTGGCGCGGCGGGCAGCGTGCAGATCGACCAGCAACCGGTGGGCCGGCTCGACGCCGCCGCGCGCCGCCGCGTAGGGCTCGCCTTCGTGCCCGAGGAACGGCTAGGCCGGGGCGMGGTGCCGGGCATGAGCCTGTCGGCCAATACCCTGCTGTCGCACCAGACGCCGCCCTATGTGCGCGGCGGCATGGTGTCGCCGAAGGCGGCCGAGGGGCTGGCGGCCGGCATCATCAGCCGCTTCCGCGTCAAGGCCAGCGGGCCGGCGGCGCTGGCGCGCAGCCTGTCGGGCGGCAATCTCCAGAAATTCATCGTCGGACGCGAGATCGAAAGTGGTCCGAAAGTGCTGATCGTGGCGCAACCGACCTGGGGCGTGGACGTGGGCGCCGCCGCACAGATCCACAACGAAATCCTCGCGCTCAAGGCCACCGGCTGCGCCGTGCTGGTGGTGTCCGAGGAACTCGACGAGCTGTTCGGCCTGTGCGACCGGCTCCATGTGATGGCCAAGGGCCACCTGTCGCCGTCGATTCCCGTGGAATCGGCCACGCGCGAGCAGGTCGGCCTGTGGATGAGCGGCTTATGGGAGGGCGGGCCGGCCAGCGAACGGCCGCACGCCACCACGGAGGGGGCTAGCCATGGCTGATCTCCGCTCCCCGCTGACGCTGGCGCCGCGCGGCGCCCCGTCGCGCCCGATGGCCTACGCCTCGCCGCTATTCGCGCTGGTGCTGACGCTGCTGTTCGGCGCGCTGCTGTTCCTGGTGCTCGGCAAGGACCCGGTGGCCGCGCTCAAGGTGTTTTTGGTCGATCCGCTGAAAGACAAGCGCGCGATTGGCGAAGTGCTGCTCAAGACCGTACCGCTGGTGCTCTGCGCGCTGGGGCTGTCGGTCTGCTACCGGGCCAATGTCTGGAATATCGGCGCGGACGGGCAGCTGATCCTCGGCGGCATCTTCGCCGGGGCCGCCGTGCTCTATTTCGACACGCCGGGCCACACCATCTCCGGGCCGGCGGTGCTGGTCATTGCCGGGCTGGCCGGCATCGTCGGCGGCATGGCCTGGGCGGCCATCACCGCGCTGCTCAAGGACCGCTTCAACGCCAACGAGATCCTGGTCTCGCTGATGCTGACCTACATCGCCCAGCAGTTGCTGCTGTGGGTCGTCAACGGACCGCTGAAGGACCCGGCGGGGATGAACTTCCCGCAGTCGAAGGTGTTTTCGTCCGAGTTCCTGCTGCCGAACCTGCTGTCCGGCTCGCGGCTGCACGTAGGCTTTCTGGTCATGCTGGTGCTGGTGGCCGCGATGACGGTGTTCGTCTTCCGCAGCTTTGCCGGCTTCCGGCTCCAGGTGGGCGGCACTGCCCCGCTGGCGGCGCGCTATGCGGGGTTCTCGTCGCGCAAGGCGCTGTGGAGTGCGCTGATGATCTCGGGCGGCACCGCMGGGCTGGCAGGCGCGTTCGAGGTGACGGGGCCGATCGGCCAGCTGCTGCCGTCGATCTCGCCCGGCTACGGCTTCACGGCCATCATCGTCGCCTTTGTGGGGCGGCTGCATCCGGTGGGCGCCGTGTTCGGCGGCATCGTCATGTCGCTCTTCTATATAGGCGGCGAGATGGCGCAGTCGCGGCTGGGGCTGCCCTCGGCCATCGGCTGGGTGTTCCAGGGCATGCTGCTGTTCTTCCTGCTGGCGTGCGACACGCTGATCGACAACCGGCTGCGCTGGCGCGCCCGGGCCGCCTGAACCGGAGCCGATAACAATATGGAACAACTCGCTCCCCTGATCGCCACGGCGATCAACGCCGGCACCCCGCTGCTGCTGGCCGCGCTGGGCCTGCTCGTCAACGAGCGCGCCGGCGTGCTCAACCTCGGCGCCGAAGGCATGATGCTGGTGGCCGCCGCGTTCGGCTTCATGGTCGGCTACCAAACCCAGTCGCCGATGCTCGGCTTCGCGGCTGGCGCGCTGGCCGGCATGCTGATGGCTTCGCTGTTCTCGTGGCTGGCGCTGGTGCTGGCCACCAACCAGGTGGCCACGGGCCTGGCGCTGTCGATCTTCGGCACGGGCCTGTCGGCCTTCATGGCGCAGCGCTTCGTCGGCTACGCCATGCCCGCGCAGGCCAAGTCGGTGCCGTTCCTGGCCGACCTCCCGTTCGTCGGGCCGGCCTTCTTCCAGCATCACTGGATGGTGTATTTCAGCATTCTGCTATGTGCCGCGATCACCTGGTTCCTGTTCCGCACACGGGCCGGGCTGACGCTGCGCGCGATTGGCGAGTCCCCGGAGTCCGCCCATGCGCTGGGCTACCCGGTGCGCTGGATCCGCTTTGGCGCGCTGCTGTTCGGCGGCGCCTGCTGCGGGCTCGCGGGCGCCTACCTGTCGCTGGTCTATACGCCGATGTGGGTGGAAAACCTCGTCTCGGGCCGGGGCTGGATCGCGCTGGCGCTGACCACCTTCGCCACGTGGCGCCCGGGCCGGGTGCTGGTGGGCGCGTGGCTGTTCGGCGGCGTGACCATCCTCCAGTTCTATTTGCAGKGCATTGGCGTGTCGGTGCCGTCGCAGGTGCTGTCGATGTTGCCGTACGCGGCCACCATCGTCGTGCTGGCGCTGATTTCGCGGAACCCGGCGTGGATCCGGCTCAATATGCCGGCCTCGCTGGGCAAGCCGTTCCGCCCGGGCAATGCCTGATGTTTCCGTTTTTTCGAGCCAACCAGTAGTCAAAACCAAACGCATCACAAGACGTTTTTCAAGGAGAGATCGATGATCGTGTCACGCAGGACCACCCTGGCAGCCCTGGCCGCCACCGCCGTACTGGCCCTGGCCGGCTGCGGCAAGAAAGAGGCCGACAAGCCGGCCGAGACGGCAGGCCCGGCCTCCGCGCCKGCAGCCGCCGCCAGCGAACCGCTCAAGGTGGCGTTCGTCTATATCGGCCCGGTGGGCGATGCCGGCTGGACCTTCGCCCATGACACCGGTCGCAAGGCGGTGGAAGCCAAGTTCGGCGACAAGGTGAAGACCTCGTTCGTCGAGAACGTGCCCGAGTCCGCCGCGGACGCCGAGCGCGTGTTCCGCGACCTGGCCAGCCAGGGCAACAAGCTGATCTTCGGCACCACGTTCGGCTATCAGGAATCGATGCTGAAGGTGGCCAAGGAATTCCCGGACGTGAAGTTCGAGCACGCCACCGGCTTCAAGACCGCCGACAACCTCGCCCAGTACGACGTACGCACCTATGAAGGCGCCTACCTGGCTGGCGTGGTGGCCGGCAAGATGAGCAAGTCGGGCAAGATGGGCGTGGTGGCGTCGGTGCCGATTCCCGAGGTCATCCGCAACATCGACTCGTTCGCGCTCGGCGCGCGCAGTGTGAACCCCAAGGCCACCGTCAAGGTGGTGTGGGTGAACAAGTGGTTCGATCCGGGCAAGGAGCGCGAGGCCGCCACCACCCTGATCGGCCAGGGCGTGGACATGCTGATGCAGAACACCGACTCCGCCGCCGTCGTCCAGACCGCGCAGGAGAAGGGCGTCTACGCGTTCGGCTGGGACAGCGACATGAGCAAGTTCGGCGAAAAGGCCCACCTGGCCGCCTCCGTCATTAGCTGGGGCGTCTACTACAACAAGGTGGTGGAAGACGTGCTGAACAAGYAGTGGAAGAACAGCACCACGTGGTGGGGCCTCAAAGAAGGCATGATCGACCTGAAGGGTTTCAACGCCGTGGTGCCGGATGACGTGAAGGCGCTGGTCGAGGAACGCAAGAAGGGGGTGATCGACGGCACCGCCCCGATCTGGAAGGGTCCGCTCAAGGACAACGCCGGCAAGGAACAGCTGGCCAAGGATCAGGTCGCCGACGACAAGTTCCTGCACGACATCAAGTTCTACGTGGAAGGCGTGGAAGGCAACGTGCCGGGCTGATCGCCGGTTTCAGGCCTGACTGACCGCCCCTCCGTCCGCTGCCTCGGGCGGAGGGGAACTTGAATCCCCCTGCATCGGCCCAAGTTATCCCTGCATGCGCACTGGCTGCGCGTGTTGCGCGTGTTGCGTGTGGATAAGGAGGCCCATATGTGGAAGCGAATTTCGGCCCTGTGGACGCTGGTGCGCCGCGACGGCCGCCTGCTCTGGTTCGCGCTGCGTCATCCCGACGCGCCCGCGTGGCTCAAACCCGCCGCGCTGGGGCTGGTGTTCTACGCCATCTCCCCGATCGACCTGATTCCCGATTTCATCGCCGGGCTCGGCATTGTCGATGACGTGGTGCTGATTCCGCTGGCCGTCCACCTGATCCTGAAGCGGCTGCCGCCGCACATCCTCCGGCAGGCGACGATGCGCGCCACCGCGACCACGATCCGGCCGCGCTGACGGCAACGTCTGTCCCGACTCAAGCCGCCGGCGTTCCGGCGGCTTTTTCGTCTTCGAAGCAGTGCCGCGCGAGTTCCACCAACAGCAGTTCGGCCGTGGCGAGGTTGGTCGCGCACGGCACATTGTGGACATCGCACGCCCGGACCAGCGCGTTGATGTCCGGTTCATGCGGCTGCGGGGTCATCGGATCGCGCAGGAAGATCACCGCGGTCACCCGGCCCTCGGCCAGTTGCGCGCCGATCTGGAGATCGCCGCCCCACGGGCCGGACAGCATGCGCTCCACCTCGAGGCCGGTTTCAGCCGCGATGCGCCCACCGGTGGTGCCGGTGGCCAGCAGGTCGCAGCGCGCCAGCATCTCGCGGTGACGGCCGGCAAAGGCGACGATGTCGTCCTTCTTGTGATCGTGGGCGATCAGCGCGATGCGCGGCTTGCCCATCAGAACGTCCCCGGGTACGCGCCGCCGTCCAGCAGCACGTTCTGGCCCGTCATGTAGGCGGCCTGCTTGCTGCACAGGAACGCGCAGGTCGCGCCGAACTCGGCCGGCTCGCCAAAACGGCGCGAGGGGTTGGCGGCGGCGCGCTTGGCGGCCACTTCCTCCACGCTCAGGCCGGCCTTCTTGGCGCCGCCTTCCATCGTCTTGAACAGGCGGTCCGTGTTGAACGGGCCGGGCAGCAGGTTGTTCACGGTCACGCCGTGCTGCGCCACTTCGCGCGCCAGGCCGGCCACGAAGCCGGTCAGGCCCGAGCGTGCGCCGTTGGAGAGACCCAGCACGTCGATCGGTGCCTTGACCGCGCCGCTCGTAATGTTGACGATGCGGCCCCACTTGCGCGCGATCATGCCGTCCACGGTGGCCTTGATCAGCTCGATCGGGGTCAGCATGTTGGCGTCGATGGCGGCGAGCCAGGCGTCGCGGTCCCAGTCGCGGAAATTGCCGGGGGGCGGGCCGCCGGCGTTGTTCACGAGGATGTCGAGGTCGCCGAGCTTGGCCACGGCGTCCAGCGCGAGCTTGCGGCCCTCGGGCGTGGTGATATCCGTGGCCACGGCCAGCACGCGGCGGCCGTATCGGGCACGCAGGTCGGCGGCGGCCTTTTCCAGCGCATCGGCGCCGCGCGCCACGATCACGACGTCCACACCTTCGGCCGCCAGCGCGTCGGCGCACGCAAACCCGAGTCCCTTGCTGGCGCCACACACCAGCGCATGCTTACCGCGCAGTCCGAAATCCATCGCTTGCTCTCCTTCCTTGGTTGCTAAAACCGGGCGCCGGCTCTTGATGCGGCGTCCCGGTTGCTCTCGAAAATATTCAGGCCCGGCGGCTCGACAACAAATACATGCCGCCCAGCACCAGCGTGCTGCCGGCGATCTGCCAGCCCGTGATCGGCTCGCCGAGCAGCCAGAAGGCCAGCAGCAGCGTCGACACCGGGCCGATCATGCCCGCCTGCGACGCCATCGGCGCCCCGATGCGCGCCACTGCGATCATCGTCAACGACACCGGCAGCACGGTACAGAACACCGCATTGATGAGTGACAGCCACATCACCGGGGCCGGCTGCGCCAGCGCCGCCAGCGGACGCCCCAGCGCCACATACTGCACCACGCAGCAGGCCGTGGACACGCACATCGCGTAGGCCACCAGCCGCAGCGAGCCGACGCGCTTGACCAGCTCGCCGCTCAGGATCAGGTACACACCATACGACAAGGCGCTGGCCAGCACCAGCGCGCCGCCAAGCCAGACTTGCGCGCCGCTGACGTCGAGGTCATGGGCGAACACCAGCACGATGCCGGCATAGGCCAGTAGCAGCGACATCCACTGCCGGGCATGGATCGGCCGGTGGAACACCAGCGCGGTGGTCAGCAGCACGAAGGACGGCGTCAGGAACAGGATCAGCCGCTCCAGGCCGGCGGTGATGTACTGCAGGCCGAGGAAATCGAGAAAACTGGACAGGTAATAGCCGATGAAGCCCAGGAAGACCACCCGGCCGCGATCGGCCCAGGTCAGCGCCGGCAGCTTGCGTGCCTGCCACCAGCCGATGGCCATGAACAGCGGCACCGCGAACAGCATGCGCAGCGTGATGACCATGACGGCATCGACGCTATATCGGTACATCAGCTTGGCCACGATGGCCTTGGCGGAAAACAGCACGGCGCCGACGGCCGCGACGGCGAGCCCGTAGCGCTGCGGCGCGGGCAGCTCGGCGGGCGTGGACAGGGACTTCTGGGAAGCGGGCACGGGAGACGCAGGGTTCGGATGCCGGCCGCAGTCGCGAGGGGGTGACGCGAGGAAGACGCGGGGCCGGAACGCGTCGATTGTATGTCAAAAGGCGCAAGGCGCGCCGGGGTGCGGCGCGCGGCACCAGCGGCTTTCCCCTACAATGGCCCGCGCCGTCCTGGCGCCCTGCCATATAAAGAAACTAGAGAAATACGGAGACACCGAGCCATGCCCTTCCCGTTCGCCCGCGCCGTCCTTGCCACCGGCGTCCTGTTCGCCGCCGCGGCCACCCCCGCCGGCGCCGCCGATGCCTTCCCCGCCAAGCCGATCCGCTTCGTGGTGCCCTACGCCGCCGGCGGCACCACGGACCTCGTCGCCCGCACCGTCGGCCAACGCGTAGCCGAGAAGCTCGGCCAGCCGGTAGTGGTGGAGAACCGCCCCGGCGCAGGCGGCAACATCGGCATGGAAGCCGTGGCCAAGGCGCCTGCCGATGGCTACACCATCGGTTTCGGGGCGATTTCGACGAACGCGCTCAATCCCCATATCTACAAGCACGTGCCGTTCGACCCCCGCAAGGACTTCACGGCGATCAGCCTGCTGGGCACCTCGACCATCGTGCTGGAGGTCAGCGAAAGCCTGCCCGTGAAGACCGTGCCGGAGCTGATTGCCTATGCCAAGGCGCACCCGGGGCTGACTTATGCCACGGCGGGGACCGGCACGTCGATGCATCTGGCCGGCGCGATGTTCTCCCAGATGACCCAGACCGGCCTGACCCACGTGCCTTACAAAGGCAGCAGCCCGGCCATCAACGACCTGCTTGGCGGCCATATCCAGGTGATGTTCGATAACCTGCCCGCCTCGCTGCCCCATATCCAGGCGGGCAAGCTGCGCGCGCTGGCAGTGGCCGGCAAGACCCGCGCGCCGTCGCTGCCCAACGTGCCGACCCTGGCCGAGGCCGGCCTGCCCGGCTACGCCGTGGAGCCGTGGTTCGGCGTCTACGGCCCGGCTAACCTGCCAGCGCCGGTGGTGCAGGCGCTCAACGCGGCCTTCGTGGAGGCGCTGGCCCGCCCCGAGGTGCGCGACAAGCTGCAGCAGGCCGGCTTCAATCCGAAGGGATCGAGCGCGGCCGAACTCCAGACGCTGACGCTGACCGAGTACGAGCGCTTCGGCAAAGTGGCGAAGTCGGCGGCCATCACGGTGGACTAAGGCGGGACGAGATCAAAGGCGGGGCCCGGCGGCCCGGATGGTGGCGGAGATGGCCGCGTGGAGCGGGGCGGCATCCATTACAATCCCGCTGCATCGGGCGCCGCGCCGGCCTTGCCAGCCCCGCGCGCCCACCACCCTCCGCCGAGCCTGCCGCCGCCATGAAACAAGATCCGCGTTTCCCCAATCTGTTCATCCTCAATCACCCGCTGATCCAGCACAAGCTCTCGCACATGCGCGACAGGGACACGTCCACGCGCACGTTCCGCGAGCTGCTGCGCGAGATCACGCTGCTGATGGGCTACGAGATCACGCGCAACCTGCCGCTGACCACGCGCCGCATCGAGACCCCGCTGGTGCCGCTGGAAGCCCCGGTCATCGCCGGCAAGAAGCTGACCATCGTGCCGGTGCTGCGCGCCGGCGTAGGCATGAGCGATGGCCTGGTCGAGCTGATTCCGTCGGCCCGTATCGGCCATATCGGCGTGTACCGAGACGAACAGCATCGCCCGGTGGAGTACCTGGTGCGCCTGCCGGACGTGGAAGACCGCAGCTTCATCCTCTGCGACCCGATGGTCGCCACGGGCTATTCGGCCGCGCACGCGGTTGATGTGCTCAAGCGGCGCGGCGTGAAGGACGAAGCCATCACCTTCGTGGCACTGGTCGCCGCGCCGGAAGGCGTGGAAGTGTTCCAGAAGGCCCACCCGGGCGTGCGGCTATACGTGGCATCGCTGGACAGCCATCTGGACGAGCACGCCTACATCATCCCGGGCCTGGGCGATGCCGGCGACCGGCTGTTCGGCACCAAGAACTGATGTGAAATGTGAGGCGCTTGATGCGCCTCATACGCTATATTTAATGAGGATGGGCCGCGCTGAGCGGCCCTACTTCTTTCGCCCGCCGCCGCCCAGCAGGCTGCCCAGCACGCCACGGACCAGTTCCCGGCCGACTTGCGAGGCGAGCGTCCGGCCGGCGGACTTGGCCATCGATTCGAGGATGGAGTCGCCGCGGCCGGTCTTGCCGGTGCCCTTGGTCAGCGAGCCGAAGATTTCGCCGGCCCAGCTGCTACCGCCCTCCTCGGCCTGCGGCTGGGGAGTGCCGGGTTTCTGTGCCTGTGTCTGGCCATTGCCGGCGGTCGCCACGCTACCGCGCAGCTTCTCGTAGGCCGATTCCCGGTCTACGGTCTTTTCGTAGGTGCCAGCCACGAGCGAATTGGCGATCAGGGCCTTGCACTCGTCGGGCGTGGCCGGGCCGATGCGGCTGCCCGGGGGCAGCACCCATGCGCGCTCGGTGACGACTGGCGTCCCCTTGGCGTCCAGGCATGAGACCAACGCCTCGCCCACGCCCAGTTCGCCAATCGCCTGTTCGAGATTGAGCTTCGGATTGGGACGCATGGTCGTGGCGGCCACCTTCACCGCCTTCTGGTCGCGCGGCGTGAACGCGCGCAGCGCGTGCTGCACGCGGTTGCCAAGCTGGCCCAGGACGGTATCGGGAATATCTACGGGGTTCTGCGTCACAAAGTACACGCCGACACCCTTGGACCGCACGAGCCGCACCACCTGTTCGATCTTGTCCAGCAGCGCCTTGGGGGCGTCGTTGAACAGCAGGTGCGCCTCGTCGAAGAAGAAGACCAGCTTGGGCTTGTCGAGGTCACCGGCCTCGGGCAGCCGCTCGAACAGTTCGGACAGCATCCACAGCAGGAAGGTAGCGTACAGCCGGGGCGCATTCATCAGCTTGTCGGCGGCGAGGATGTTGACGACGCCCTGCCCCTTCTCGGTCTGGATGAAGTCCTCCAGGTTCAACATCGGCTCGCCGAAGAACTTGTCCGCGCCCTGCGACTCCAGCGCGATCAGCCCGCGCTGGATCGCGCCAATGGAAGCCGCCGAGATATTGCCGTACTCGGTGGTGAACTGGCTGGCGTTGTCGCCCACGTGCTGGAGCATCGCGCGCAGGTCCTTGGCATCGAGCAGCAGCAGGCCGTTGGCATCGGCAATGCGGAAGACGAGGTTCAGCACGCCCTGCTGGGTGTCGTTGAGTTCGAGCATCCGCGACAGCAGCAGCGGCCCCATGTGCGAGACCGTCGCGCGCACCGGATGCCCCTTTTCGCCAAAGACATCCCAGAGCGTGGTCGGGCAGGCGCCCCAGACCGGTTCGGGCAGCCCGTGTTCCGCCAGGCGGGCCTTGAGCTTGTCCGATGGCTTGCCGACCTGGGAGATGCCTGACAGATCACCTTTGACGTCCGCCATGAACACCGGCACCCCCAGCCGCGAGAAGCCCTGCGCCAACGTCTGCAGCGTGACGGTCTTGCCGGTACCCGTGGCGCCGGTGATGAGACCGTGCCGATTCCCCATCTCGGGCAGCAGGACGAGCTCGCAGTCGGCGTTCTTGGCGATGAGGATGGGGTCGGCCATGATGGTCTCGTGGTGATAGCGGCGGTATCCGGGATCGGAAGGCGGGGGCCGCGTGATAAAATCCTGCGCTGATTATAGCCAGCAAATTGGCACATCCATCACATGGCGTGGCCGCCAGAAGCGCCACCCAGCACGCTGCACCACAGCTATTCCGCCTCGGAGAGAATCATGGCCGGTCACTCAAAATGGGCCAATATCAAACACAAGAAAGCCGCCGCTGATGCCAAGCGGGGCAAGATCTGGACGCGCCTGATCAAGGAAATCACCGTCGCCGCCAAGCTCGGCGGCGGTGATGCCGACTCCAACCCGCGCCTGCGCCTGTCGATCGACAAGGCCATGGACGCGAACATGCCCAAGGACAACATCCAGCGCGCGATCCAGCGCGGCGTGGGTGGCCTGGAAGGCGCGAACTACGAGGAAATCCGCTACGAAGGCTACGGCCTGGCCGGCGCGGCGATCATCGTCGACTGCCTGACCGACAACCGTACCCGTACCGTGGCCGAAGTCCGCCACGCGTTCTCGAAGCACAACGGCAACATGGGCACGGAAGGCTCTGTGGCCTTCATGTTCACCCACTGCGGCCAGTTCCTGTTCGCGCCGGGCACGCCCGAGGACAAGCTGATGGATGCCGCGCTCGAAGCCGGCGCCGATGACGTGCTGACCAACGACGACGGCTCGATCGAAGTGACCTGCCCGCCGAACGACTTTTCGACGGTCAAGTCCGCCCTCGAAGCGGCCGGTTTCAAGGCCGAGCTGGCCGATGTGGTGATGAAGCCGCAGAACGAGGTGAGCTTCACCGGCGACGACGCGGTCAAGATGCAGAAGCTCCTGGACGCCCTGGAAAACCTGGACGACGTACAGGAAGTCTTCACCAACGCGGTGATCGAGGACTAAGTCCTCCGCCGCGCCCCATGGCGGCAGCCCGGCCCCGGCCAGCTGCCGCTTTTCGCATGCGTTTCTTTTCTGGCAGTGGATCATGAAAGTATTGGTTGTCGGTTCGGGCGGACGTGAGCACGCGCTAGCGTGGAAAATGGCCCAGTCCCCCAAGGTGCAAGTGGTGTACGTGGCGCCGGGTAACGGCGGCACGGCGCTCGACAAGCGCCTGCAGAACGTGCCGCTGACCGATCCCGAGGTGCTCGCCGCCTTCGTGGAGCGCGAAGGGGTGGCGTTCACCGTGGTCGGCCCCGAGGCCCCGCTGGCCGCCGGCATCGTCGACGTGTTCCGCGCCCGTGGCCTGCGCATCTTCGGGCCCACCCAGGCCGCCGCCCAGCTGGAGTCCTCCAAGGACTTCGCCAAGGCGTTCATGCATCGCCACAACATCCCCACGGCTGCCTACCAGACGTTTGCCGATGCGGCCGGCGCGCACGCCTATATCGACGCCCAGGGCGCCCCTATCGTGATCAAGGCCGATGGCCTGGCCGCCGGCAAGGGCGTGGTGGTGGCGATGACGCTGGAAGAAGCGCACGACGCCGTCGACATGATGCTGGCCGACAACAAGCTCGGCGATGCCGGCGCGCGCGTGGTCGTCGAGGAATTCCTGGAAGGCGAKGAAGCCAGCTTCATCGTGCTGGTGGACGGCAAGAACGTGCTGGCCCTGGCCACCAGCCAGGACCACAAGCGCCTGCTGGACGCCGATGCCGGCCCCAACACCGGTGGCATGGGCGCTTACTCGCCCGCCCCGGTGGTCACGCCGGCGCTGCACGCCCGCGCGCTGCGCGAGATCATCATGCCGACCGTGCGCGGCATGGAAAAGGATGGCATCACGTACACCGGCTTCCTGTACGCCGGCCTGATGATCGACAAGGACGGCAACCCGAAAACGCTCGAGTTCAACTGCCGCATGGGCGACCCGGAGACGCAGCCGATCATGGCGCGCCTGAAGACCGACCTCGTCGACGTGATGGAAGCGGCCGTGGACGGCAAGCTCGACCAGGTGGAACTGGACTGGGACCGCCGCACCGCGCTGGGCGTGGTGATGGCTGCCTACAACTACCCGGAAGAGCCCCGCAAGGGCGATGCCATCACCGGCATTCCCGCCGAGACGGCCGAGGCCGTGACGTTCCACGCCGGCACCACGCTCAAGGACGGCACCCTGCTGACCTCGGGCGGCCGCGTACTCTGCGTGGTGGGGCTGGCTGACACCGTCAAGGCCGCGCAGCGCGCCGCCTACGCGGCCGTTGAGCAGATCCGCTTCGACGGCGCGCAGTTCCGCACCGACATTGGCTACCGCGCCATCAAGCGCTGATGCGCGCGCCGGACACCCGCGTGCCACGTTCCAAGGCGCGGCGGGAGTCCAGCCGGTACAATCATGACAGCGCCATGACGGCCGCGCCCTCCGGGCGGCGGCCGTCGCGCTACCGGCCCATCCGATTCCGCCCATCATGATCGACTCCCAGGCAGTCCGCGCCTACCTGCTCGGCTTGCAAGACCGCATCACCGACGCCATCGCCGCCGTGGACGGCCAGCCATTCCTGACCGACGAATGGGAAAAGCCGCCGACCGAGCGCCTGCGCGGCAGTGGCCGCACCCGCATTCTGGAAGGCGGCGCCGTGATGGAGCGCGCCGGCGTGGGCTTCTCCCACGTGCGCGGCGACACCCTGCCCCCCTCGGCCAGCGCCAACCGGCCCGAACTGGCCGGGCGCAGCTTCGAGGCCATGGGCGTCTCGCTGGTGTTCCATCCGCGCAATCCGTACGTGCCGACGGTGCACATGAACGTGCGCTGCTTCGTGGCCGTGAAGCCCGATGCGGACCCGGTCTGGTGGTTCGGCGGCGGCATGGACCTGACGCCGTACTACGGCCATGCCGATGACTGCGCGCACTTCCACCGCACCTGCAAGACCGCGCTGGCACCGTTCGGCGACGACCTGTACCCGCGCTTCAAGCAGTGGTGCGACGAGTATTTCTTCCTGCGCCACCGGGGCGAGGCACGCGGCATCGGCGGGGTGTTCTTCGACGATTTCGCCGCGCTGGGCTTCGATCGCAGCTTCGCGATGATGCAATCGGTCGGCGACGCCTTCCTCGACGCCTACCTCCCTATCCTCGAAACCCGCAAGGACACGCCCTACGGCGCGCGCGAGCGCGACTTCCAGGCCTACCGGCGCGGGCGCTATGTGGAATTCAACCTGGTATTCGACCGCGGCACGCTGTTCGGCCTGCAATCGGGCGGCCGCGCCGAATCCATCCTGATGTCGATGCCGCCGCAGGTAACCTGGCGCTACGACTGGCAACCCGAGCCGGGCAGCGCGGAGGCCGCGCTGTACACCGACTTCCTGCCGGCACGCGAGTGGGCCTGACGGCGAGTGTGATGACTGTTCCCGAAGATTCCCGCGCCACCGACCCCGCCCCGTCCACCGGCCGCCCGTACCGCCTGGGTATCCTGGGCGGCACTTTCGATCCGCCGCATCGCGGCCATGTCTCGCTGGCGCAGCTTTGCATCGACCATCTGGCGCTCGACGAGCTGGTCTGGATCCCGACCGGCGAGTCCTGGCAGAAGGGCGACCATGTGACGCCCGCCGCCGACCGCTTCGCCATGACCGAGCTGGCCGCCGCCACGCTGGACAGCCCGCGCGCCAAGATACGAGTCAGTCGCATGGAGGTGGACCGGGCCGGCCCGAGCTATACCATCGACACGGTGCGCCACCTGCGCGACGAATACGCCCCGGATACCTCCATGGCCTGGCTGATGGGCGCCGACCAATTGCTGCGCCTGCACACCTGGCACGGCTGGGAGGCATTGTTCGAACAAGTGCACCTGTGCATCGCCACCCGCCCCGGTTTCGACCTCGCCGCGCTGGACGGTCCGGTGCTCGCGGCGATGAACCAGCGGCTGGCGGACACGCACCTGATACAATGCACGCCCTCCGGCCGGATGTGGATCGACCAGACCCTTGCCGTCGATCTTTCCTCCACCGGCCTGCGCCAGCGCCTGGCTGAGGGCCAGGCGGCGGATGACCAACTGCCTGCCGGCGTGGCACACTACATCGCGAGTCGCGGGTTATACCGCAATCCCTGACCGGCTCGCCCCTATCCCGAACGAAGCTGAACAAGAAAGACACCATGGATATTCGTAAACTGCAACGCGCCATCGTCGACGGGCTCGAGGATGTCAAAGCGCAGGACATCAAGGTGTTCGACACCACTCACCTGACCGAACTATTCGACCGGGTGGTGATCGCCAGCGGTAGTTCGAACCGCCAGACCAAGGCGCTCGCCGCCTCTGTGCGGGATACGGTGAAGGATGCCGGCGGCCATATCATTGCCGTCGAGGGCCTGGAGACGGGCGAGTGGGTGCTGGTGGACTGCGGCGACGCCGTGGTGCACATCCTCCAGCCGCAACTGCGCCTGTACTACAACCTCGAGGAAATCTGGGGCGACAAGCCGGTGCGCGTGAAGCTGACCGGCGCCAGGAGCCTGGCCAAGGCCAGCGAGCCGATGGACGACGACGAAGCCGAGGCTTCGGCGCCGGCACCGCGCTCGCGCCGTGCCTCGAGCCTGCGCCCGGCGCTGGCCAAGCTGCCGGAAGGCATGAAGGAGCCTTCGCCGCCGATGGGCCACGAGGACACCGATCCGGACGCCATCGCCACGATCCGCAAGCCGGTGCGCAAGACCAGCACCGGCGCCGCCACCAAGACGGCGGCTGCCAAGACGCCGGCCCGCAAGTCCCCGGCCGTGAAGGCGCCGGCCCGCAAGGTGGCGACCAAGACGGCCACCAAGCCGGCGACCAAGACTGCCGCCAAGGCCCCCGCACGCAAGGCGCCGGTCGCCAAGAAGGCTGCGACCAAGACCGCCGCGCCGCGCAAGCGCTCGGCCTGAGTCGACTGCGTCGACTTAAGCCGTTCGCACCGATCCACCCGGTATCGCCAGATCGCCCATGCAACTCGTGATCGTGGCCGTCGGCCACAAGATGCCCGGCTGGATCGAAACCGGCTTCGGCGAGTATGCCAAGCGCATGCCGCCGGAGCTGCGCATCGAACTTCGCGAAGTCAAGCCGGAAGCCCGTTCGTCGAGCAACAACGCCGCCACGGTGATGCAGCGGGAAGCCGCGCGCATCGACGCCGTGCTCGGTTCGCTGTCCAAGCAGTGCCGGATCGTCGCGCTCGATGAACGCGGGCGCGACTTCACCACGGTGCAGCTGGCCGACCAGCTGACCGGCTGGCAGCGCGAAGGCGGCGACGTGGCTTTCCTGATCGGCGGCGCAGACGGGCTCGACCCGGCCCTCAAGGCACGCGCCACCACCCTGATCCGGCTCTCCAGCCTGACGCTGCCCCACGGCATGGTGCGCGTGCTGCTGGCCGAACAGCTCTACCGCGCCTGGTCCGTCACGCAAAACCACCCGTATCACCGGGTCTGAGTTCCCGCCGCCGACGGTTACAATCGCCGCATCGATTTTCCCGATGCGCGCCGTGAYCCACGACCTCCTCTACCTCGCCTCCCAAAGCCCGCGCCGCCGCGAATTGCTGACGCAGCTCGGCGTCTCCCATGAACTGCTGCTCGCCGATGACGACGAGGATGCCGAAGCGCTCGAAGCCGTGCTGCCCGGCGAGATGCCCGACGCCTACGTGCAGCGCGTCTGCGCGCTCAAGGCCGAAGCCGCCCTGCGCCGCCGCGAGCGCCGCGCCCTGCCCGACCATCCGATTCTGACCTCCGACACCACGGTATGCCGGGGTGGCGACATCCTGGGCAAGCCGGCCGACCCGGACGATGCCGCCGCGATGCTGGCCGCGCTCGCCGGCACCACCCACCGCGTGCTGACCGCCGTGACCGTGGTCTCGACGCTCGGCCAGCGCCATGCGCTGTCGATCTCGCACGTCACTTTCCGGCCGATGAACGCCGCCGAGATCGCCCGCTACGTGGCCAGCGGCGAGCCGCTCGGCAAGGCTGGCGCGTACGGCATCCAGGGCCGCGCGGCCGAGTTTGTCGAACGAATCGACGGCAGCTATTCGGGTATCATGGGCTTGCCCTTGTTCGAGACCGCGGCCCTGCTGCGCGAGGCCGGGCTGCGCTTCTGAGCGCCCCGTCCCGCAGCCATCCCGCCCGGCGCCGAACGACAACAACAAGCCGCCGACAACACGGCAGCGCGCATCCATCGCTATGACTGAAGACATCCTCGTCAACATCACGCCGCAAGAGACGCGCGTTGCCATCGTGCAGCAGGCCGCCGTGCAGGAACTGCATGTCGAGCGCACGCTGACGCGCGGGCTGGTTGGCAATATCTATCTCGGCAAGGTCGTGCGCGTGCTCCCGGGCATGCAATCCGCATTCATCGACATCGGCCTCGAGCGCGCGGCCTTCCTGCACGTGGCCGACATCTGGCATCCGCGCGACCCCGACAAGAACGGCGCCCCGCCGCTCGCCATCGAAAAGACGCTGTTCGAGGGCCAGGCCCTGATGGTGCAGGTCATCAAGGACCCCATCGGCACCAAGGGGGCGCGGCTGTCCACGCAGATCAGCATCGCCGGCCGGACGCTGGTGTACCTGCCCCAGGACCCGCATATCGGCATCTCGCAGCGCATCGAGGGCGAGGTGGACCGCGAGGCGCTGCGCGCCCGCGTGCAGGGGCTGGTGCCGCGCGACGAGCGTGGCGGCTTTATCGTGCGGACCATCGCCGAGGAAGCCAGCGACGACGAGCTCGGCAACGACATCGCCTACCTGCGCAAGATCTGGGCGTCGATCCGCCTGAACGCGACCACCCAGCCGGCCACCAGCCTGCTGTACCAGGACCTGAACCTGGCCCAGCGCGTGCTGCGCGACTTCATCAACGACGCCACGGGCGTGATCCAGATCGACTCGCGCGAGAACTACCAGAAGCTGGTGGAGTTCGCCCAGGAGTACACCCCGGCCGTACTGCCCCGGCTCTCGCACTACACCGGCGAGCGGCCGATCTTCGACCTGTTCAACATCGACGCCGAGATCGAGAAGGCGCTGTCGCGGCGGGTGGACCTGAAGTCCGGCGGCTACCTGATGATCGACCAGACCGAGGCGATGACGACGATCGACGTCAACACGGGCGGCTACGTCGGCGCCCGCAACTTCGACKACACGATCTTCAAGACCAACCTCGAGGCCGCGCACACCATCGCCCGGCAACTGCGGCTGCGCAACCTCGGCGGCATCATCAWCATCGACTTCATCGACATGGAGAACGTTGAGCATCGCGACGCGGTGCTCTCCGAGCTGAAGCGCGCGCTGTCCCGTGACCGCACCCGGATCACCGTGAACAGCTTCTCGCAGCTCGGGCTGGTGGAGATGACCCGCAAGCGCACGCGCGAGTCGCTGGCGCACGTGCTGTGCGAGCAGTGCCCGGTCTGCACGGGCAAGGGCCAGGTCAAGACGCCGCGCACGGTCTGCTACGACATCCTGCGCGAGATCATGCGCGAGTCCCGCCAGTTCAATCCGCGCGAGTTCCGCATCCTGGCCTCCCAGGAAGTGATCGATCTGTTCCTCGAGGAAGAAAGCCAGCATCTGGCGATGCTCAACGACTTTATCGGCAAGCCGATCTCGCTCCAGGTGGAATCCACGTTCCATCAGGAACAGTACGACATCATCCTGATGTAAGTGCATTGGGCGTCACGCGCCCAATGCCTCACCCCGCAGACATTCACCCCTCACTCTCCCGCCCAGCGTCATCGTTCTGTCATCCACTCCCCCCAGAATGCGCCAAGTCATTCAAGCAAGGGAGTCGACATGACGCATGCAATCGAAGTCCGCGGACTCAGCAAATCGTTCCGCGCGGACCGCAAGGCGCTTGACGATGTCACGCTGCACGTCGCGCCGGGAGAAATGGTGGCCCTGCTGGGCGCCTCGGGTTCTGGCAAGTCCACGCTGCTGCGCCATGTGGCCGGTTTCGTGTCCGGCGATGCTGGCGAGATCCTGGTCAATGGCCGATCCATCCAGCGCCATGGCCGCCTGGCTGGCAACGTGCGCAAGGTGCGCGCCGAAATCGGCTTTGTTTTCCAGCAGTTCAATCTGGTGGGCCGCCTGCCGGTGATCACCAACGTCCTCGTCGGCATGCTCACCCGCATCCCGGCCTGGCGCAGCCTGTTCCGCCTGTTCAGGGCCGATGAAGTGCAGGCCGGCCTCGACGCCCTCGCCCAGGTTGGTATAGACGACTATGCGTTTCAGCGTGCCTCCACGCTGTCCGGCGGCCAGCAGCAGCGCGCCGCCATCGCACGGACGCTGGTGCAGAACGCCAAGATCATCCTGGCCGACGAACCGATCGCCTCGCTCGACCCGGAATCGTCGCGCCGCGTGATGACGCTGCTCTCGCAGATCAACCGCACCCGCAAGGTGGCCGTGGTGGTGTCGCTGCACCAGGTGGACGTGGCCATGCGCTACTGCCCCCGCGTGGTGGCGCTGCGCCAGGGCAAGGTGGTCTACGACGGCCCGTCCGCCGCACTCACCCCGGGCATGCTGCGCGACCTGTACGGCACCGAGGCCGAGGAACTGCTCCACGACTCGGTTCCCGACGAAGCCGACACCGCCAGCGGCATGCCGGCGCCGGCCATGGTCACGATGAATCTCGCGGCCGCCTGATCGCCACCGCGCCCCCCTTTTCGCTTTCCCGCTGTATTGCCGTCATTTGCCGTTATCCACAACGACTCATCCGAAACGGAGTCACACATGCTTCGCAGAACCTTTCTCGCCGTGGTCGCCTCGGGCGTCGTGGCCCTGCCCGCTTACGCCCAGGACGCCAAGACCCTGAACATCGGCTTTATCTCGACGGAATCGTCGTCGAACCTGAAGACCGCCTKGCAGCCGCTGATCGACGACCTGAGCAAGGCGCTCGGCGTGCAGGTCAAGCCGTTCTTCGCCTCCGACTACGCCGGCATCATCGAGGGCATGCGCTTCAACAAGGTGCAGCTCGGCTGGTTCGGCAACAAGTCGGCCATGGAAGCCGTGGACCGCGCCAACGGCGAGGTGTTCGCGTCCGTGATCGACAAGGACGGCAACCCGGGCTACTGGTCGCTGCTGGTCGTGCGCAAGGACAGCGACCTGAAGACGGTGGAAGACGTGATCAAGCGCGGCAAGGAGCTCTCCTACGGCGCCGGCGATCCGAACTCCACCTCGGGCACGGCCGTGCCGGGCTACTACCTGTGGGCCGCCCACAAGGTGGAGCCGAAGACGCTGTTCAAGGCCGTGCGCATCAGCAACCACGAGACCAACCTGCTCTCCGTGCTGAACAAGCAGGTGGACGTGGCCGTGAACAACACCGAGAACTTCGAGCGCTATCGCATCAACACGGGCAAGAACGCCTATGACGAGGTGCGCGTGCTGTGGAAGAGCCCGCTGATCGCCGCCGACCCCATGGTCTACCGCAAGGACCTGCCGGCCGAGACGAAGAAGAAGATCCAGGACTTCTTCGTCAACTACGGCAAGGGTGCCGACGCTGCGCGCGAGAAGCAGATCCTGACCACGCTGACCTACCAGGGCTTCCGCGTCTCGTCGGACGCGCAGCTGCTGCCCATCCGCCAGATCGAGCTGGCCAAGCAGAAGTCCAAGATCGAGACCGACACCACGCTGGCCGCCGCCGACAAGGAAAAGCAGCTGGCTGACGTATCGCGCCGCCTGGCCGAGATCGACAAGGCCATCAGCGCCCAGTAAGCCGTACCCCGCCCAGGGCCGATGGCGCGTTGCCATCGGCCTTGCGCCATCTTCACCGTATTCCATCCGATGCCCCCCATGACCGCCACCGCCAAGCCCGGCCTCCCGCCCCCGTCCCCCGCGCCGCACAGCAACGTCCGCCCGCCGCGCACCTCGCTGTCCATGATGCTGGTCTGGGCGATCGTGCTGGCCTTGCTCGCCATGTCCTGGCAAGGCGCCGACATGCGCCCGATGGACCTGCTGCGCGACTCCGGCAACATGGCGAAGTTCGCCGCCGACTTTTTCCCGCCCAATTTCCGCGACTGGCGCAACTACCTCGACGAGATGCTCGTGACCGTGCAGATCGCGCTCTGGGGTACCGCCATCGCCGTGTTCATGGCCGTGCCGCTCGGCCTGCTGTGCTCCGCCAATATCGTGCCGGTGTGGGTCTACCAGCCGGCGCGCCGCATCATGGACGCCTGCCGCGCCATCAACGAGATGGTCTTCGCGATGCTGTTCATCGTGGCCGTGGGCCTCGGCCCGTTCGCCGGCGTGCTGGCGATCTGGATCCACACCACCGGCGTGCTGGCCAAGCTGTTCGCCGAAGCCGTGGAAGCCATCGACCCGCGTCCCGTGGAAGGCGTGCGCGCCACCGGCGCCGGCCCGATCGAGGAGATCGTCTACGGCGTGATCCCGCAGGTACTGCCGCTGTGGCTGTCCTTCGCGCTGTACCGATTCGAGTCGAACGTGCGCTCGGCGTCGGTGGTCGGCATCGTCGGCGCCGGCGGCATCGGCACCGTGCTCTGGGAGATCATCCGCAGCTTCCAGTACGCGCAGACCTGCGCGGTGATGATCATCATCATCCTGTTCGTGACCGGCATCGACATCGTGTCCGCCCAGATCCGCAAGGTGCTGGTATGAGCGCGGACCGCCTGACCCTGGCACGCATCGAGACGCTGTTCGCCAACCACGGTAAGGACTGGTATGGCGGCGAGGCGATCAGCCAGACCGCCCACGCGCTGCAGTGCGCGCAGCTGGCCGAGCAGGCCGGCGAGCCGGCGGCGCTGGTGGCTGCCGCGCTGCTGCACGACGTGGGCCATCTGATGCTGGCCGAGAGCAGCACCACCGACATGCGCCACCAGGAGGCCGCCGCGCAGGCGCTGGCCGACCTGTTCGGCGCGAACGTGACCGAGCCCGTGCGCCTGCACGTGGCCGCCAAGCGCTACCTGTGCGCGATGGACCCGGCCTACTTCGCCACACTCTCGCCGGCCTCGGTCCACAGCCTGGCCCTGCAGGGCGGCCCGTACGACGCCGCGCAGGCAGACGCCTTCATCGCCAGCCCGCACGCCGAAGCGGCGGTGCGGCTGCGCCGCTACGACGATCTGGCCAAGGTAGTGGATTTGCCGACGCCGGCGCTGGCGCACTATCTGGACATCGCCGCCGGCTGCGCACGGCACGCGTAAGCCACGCGCCCATGGAAAAAGCCCGGGAGTCTGAACTGACCCCCAGAAGTTGGACGGTTGATGGCTAGGCCGGAAAGGGCTGAGTCCTGTATTGCACGGGACTCAGCCCTTTTAGTTTGAGCTTGATGCGGTCATGATTGTAGTAGTGAATGTATTGGCGCAGTCCATCCTGCAGTTGCT
>NZ_JBFTLH010000034.1:0-34916 GCF_056396345.1 Cupriavidus sp. 05T42 | reverse complement strand
GAAGTCAATGTATTGCGTTCTTCACACCTGCAATAAGTACCGCTTATATCACTAACACTCTATAAGTACCGCAGGAAGATTCGAACGGCTGCATTACGTCAGACTGCGGCCGTTGATGGCGGGATATCTCAACGGCTCAGGAGGGTCGGAAGTCGCCGCTGGCGCCGGCGAGCCCCGTCCCAGCTAGCCCGGCGGCCGAGTCCGGCCAGGAGCGGTCAGTGGAACCCCGCCACACGGCTCAATCCCCACTTGGAGTGCTTCTGGCATCGATTCGAGATTAGTGATACGTTTGCAGCGCTTTTGTCCGCGCGAATTCCTCGGTCCGCATTTGTGTGTTGAAGAATTCTGCTGCCAACAATGGAAGAGATAATGAAATCAGAACGCTCACAGAAGGGCTGGGACGAGAACAAGCACCCGTTGCTCTTCGCCCCCGAAGGCGACAGCAACCTAGCCCGGCACCGGAACAATGGAATGCCTGAAGCCGAGGCGCATGCGCACTTTGAGCGTGCACTGCATCCCTAATCGGCTCATTGAGTACATGCTGGTGGAAAACCTTGTAGTCGTCTGTGCCGATGTTGGATCCATCGCACGCAAGAACTTCGGGTGGTGGGCATCGAACGGTCAGTGGGGAAAAGACCTCTCCAGCTTGAGCACCTTTGTCTCGCAATCGCTCAATGCCGGCGCAAAAGTGGCGCTCGGCTTCGAGTGCCCGCTCTTTGTCCTAGTCGCGGAAGATGAGGCTACTTTAATGATGGCGCGACCTGGGGAGGGGAATCGCCCGTGGAGTGCCGGCGCTGGAAGTGGGGCATTTGCCACCGGGGTGGTTCAGGTAGTCTGGGCACTCCGGTCCATTCGAAGCAATCTTGCTCAGCCACAGGCGTTCCTCGATTGGGGCGCCTTTGAGCGCGCGAACAGCGGTTTGTTCGTGTGGGAGGCATTCATTTCGGGGGCTGGCAAGATCTCGGCCGCCGCAGCCGGGGGCATCGATATCCATGTCGCTGACGCACGCGCCGGAGTCGGGGCCTTCTTGGACGCGCTGCCTGATCCTATACACGCAAATTCCATCTTGCCAGGCATGGCCGAGGTCCACTCCCTCGTCGGCGCCGCGCTTATCCGTTCAGGGTGGTCAACTGACCTGGCGCTGTTGTCGCAAGCCTGCTTGGTCCTGAAGGTCTGAGTGCCCGACGGCCAAGCACCTAAAGGCAATATCGCCCGGACAAGCAACTCCGCCAAAGGACGCAGCGCCCATAGCGGGGCGAGAAACGCCCGCCATTTCGAGTCTGATCAGTGTCGTACTACGGCCAGAATCGGTCATTGAACTGATGCCTCACGTGAGCAATAATCCCTGGCGCACCGAACTTCATGTATTACGGAAATGGCTCAATTGCACGAATCTGCTGTGGGGCTCCGGATTATCGGAGACGATCTTGCTCCCGATGAAATCAGCCGACAGCTCGGCTGCCTTCCGACGTTTGCCCAGCTTAAGGGCGAAGCAATTGTCGGAGAGAGATCAGGACAAACGCGTGTCGCCAAGTGTGGAATGTGGCGGCTGCGAGCACAGCCGCGCGAGCCAGAAGACCTCAACGGTCAGATCGCCGAAATTCTTGGGCAACTATCTGACGACCTCGACGTTTGGAAGGCGATATCTGATCGCTACTCAGTTGACCTGTTTTGTGGTCTCTTCATGGACGGTAGCAACGAAGGCTTGTCGGTCTCAGCAAGCTCACTCTTCGCATTAGGTGCTCGCGGTATCCAACTTTCTCTCGATCTCTATGGCCCCGGCAGCAGCGCGAGTGATTGAGGCGATCGCCGAGACTCCACAGTCCGCTATGGGTCGGCTGCCGCCGGCGACGATCAAGTCGAAAACTTGCTACGCGTTCGGGCATTTCCCGGGCAGAAGGCGTCGTCCTTCGCTGATCCACCGTTCCCCCGGCCGAGACTGGTCTCAGGCCCGACCCCCGCCCGTGACAACGCCATCGCATGGCGTCTCCCCACCAAAGCAGGGTACAACACTCGTTTCAAGTGCCGTCAAAGAGGACGTACGGCACAACTTTTCCTCCCGATGCACACGTCATTGGACATGTGTGGCTCTGCGACATTCGAGCCGCGGCCAACTCCGTGTGTGCCGGGTCGCACCTTAAGCGCAGCAGCGCAACAAAAAAAATCCATGAATCGCGTCCCCTATTTCCTGCGGCACCGTGCCAGACTCTGGCAAGTCACTACCACCGTCTTCTTGTGTGGCATGCTTGCTGCTTGCGGTGGCGATTCGCCAGATGCGGCGACAGCACCAATGGATGCCCCGCCGCCAATAGTTKCGCCCACACCAGTGACACCGTCAGCCTTCTCCATCGGTGGCACCGTCAGCGGCCTTTCCGGTACAGGTCTTGTCTTGCAAGACAACGCCGGTGACGACCTTTCTGTTTCGGCCAGCGGCAGCTTTACTTTCGCCACGCAGGTTGCCCGTGGAAACAGCTACGCCGTGACGATCAAGAGCCAACCGACCAGGCCAAGACAGGTTTGTACCGTCACAAATGGCAGCGGTACGGCATCGGCATCGGTGGACAACGTTGCTGTGACATGCGTCACGCAGAAGTTGGCCTATGTCGTCAATAACAACGACGGCACGATATGGATGTACTCCATCAAGGCCGACGGCACGCTCACGGCAAACAGCGCCAACACGGCCGTTACCGGGACCTTTCCCATGTCCTTGGCCGTGGATCCTGGCGGCAAGTTTCTTTACATGTTGAATGGTAGTTATGCATACATGTACACGATCAACCTTGATGGTTCGCTCACCGCTAACGGGAGTCCCAACACGGTCACTGGCGGTTTTTCCATAAGCATCGATTCCAGTGGAAGATTTGCCTATATGGCCGGAGGTAGTTCGCTGGTGATGGACAGAATCGATGCAAACGGCCAGTTGGCAGCCAATGGCACGCTCTCTCTCAGTGCAACGAGTCACCGCATCGCGTTGGCACCAAGCAGCAAGTTCGCCTACATATCCAACTATGGCGACGGCACGGTTTCGGCTTACATCATCAACGCTGATGGCACGCTCACGGCCAACGGCAGTCCGATCGCTGCGGGAGCATTTCCCCAGCCCGTGACGGTCGATCCCAGCGGCAAGTTTGTTTATGTCGTCAATGGGAACGGTGCCAACCAAGTGTCAATGTTCACCGTCAATACCGATGGCACACTCGCGGCCAACGGTACCGTTAGTGCCGGATTATCCTGGCCCGGTGCTGTAGTCGTTGCTCCCGATGGCAAGTCCGCCTATATCCCTTCGGGGAGCACTATCCTGCTCTACGCCATCAACGCCGATGGCACACTCACGGCCAATGGCACCGCAGCTTCGGTCTCCGGCCCCGTTGTTATCGACTCCAGCGGCAAGTTCGCCTACATCACGAATATGAGCAGCAACAGCGTATCGACATTCACAATMAACGCTGATGGCACATTCGCGCCTACTGGCACTGTGGCTACGGGACCTAGCCCGATCGGCTTTGCCATTGCCGAGTAGAGGCGTCCTGTCAAGGTTACTGGCGGACGATGGGCGTAGGGCAAGTCCGCCGCTTCCATCATGATCAGCTCGAACAACCGGTACGCCCCTCGTTGTCTGTTGAAAAAAATGGCAGACTGCAACAGTCACTGAACCTGGAAGGCAACCATCATCATGTGACCGTCACCGAAGCTAACCACGGAACCGGCGTACATGTCCTCGTAGTAGTGCGAGCTCGAACCGTCGGCCGTCGAGGACCAGTAGGCGGCGCCGACTGTCCAGCCCGCCGGCGTCCCACCTGTACCGCTGTTAGCCGTGCGGATATTTCCCAGTTGAGTGATCGTCGGAATCGCTAGCGTCACGGTTCCGGCATTCACCGTCTGCAAGGTCGTCACGTTCATCGCGCAAGTCGCAGCCGGACATACCGGAGTCGACGTGGCCGTTTGACGTGTTGCGGGGTCGCTCACAACCCCCATTGGCGGGATGCTGCTACCGTTGAATAGCGTCTGTAGCGTGCCCATATCGTCTAACAGGTAATTGCCGCTGAACGGGCCCTGATCAGCCTTCACTTCGTAGTACAGCTGCCCGTTGACCACCGTCGGGTACTGCAACGACCAGCCCCCATATGTCACGCCGTTCTGTGTGGTMGTCGGGTCGGCCCCGAGATTGATCTGGCTCGGGGCAGTCGTGCACGTAATGCTGATGTTGCTAACATTCCCACTGGCCGTGCCGGTCCCGCTCTGCACCGAGCAATATCTGCCCGTTGCGATATCACTGCCATACCACCCGGCCTTCAGCGTTACAGCATAACTGCTGCCTGCCGTGACCGAGCCCAGGCTGAAGCTGCCGGCCGTCGTCACGGTTGCCTGCGTGCTGCCGTTCACCTGCACAGTCAGGCTCTGGCCGCTCGCCAGACCGGTTGCTGTGCCGCTCAGAGTGTACGTATTCGTCGAACACGTCACGTCGATATTGGTCACATTGCTTGCGGCTACCGTGCCGGATCCATTGGCCACGGTGCAGGTCTGGCCGGCAGGCTGGGCCGCCATGGTCACCGCATAGGATGTCGCGCCCAGTCGCGGCGTCGGCATGGTGAATCCGCCGTTCGTGCTGACCACCTGTGTGTCGCCATTGGTGTCGGCCAACTGCAGGCTCGCGCCGGTGGCCAGGCCCAACACCGTGCCGCCCACGGTATAGGTGGGTGGCAGCGACGCGTTGCGCGCGAGCGCCGCATTGGCGCACAGGCGGCTTCCGGCCGGGGCATCGGCACAGGCGGTCAGCGTCGCCGCACCGGCGGCAGCGGCCGAGGCGGGGCTGGCGACCTGGGCGCTGCGGCCGTCTGCGGCCGGCGTTGCGACGAAGCTCGCGTCATCGCTCGTCCACGACCAATTGGTGAGATCCCCGATTCCGTCCGCGCCATCCGAACGGCGAACCGCAACCAACACGGTTTGCGCGGCGCCACCGGCCGTCACGGCCAGCGTCGAGGGTGTCAGGGCCAGCATGTACGACTTGGCGGGCGCGGCCTGCACCACCAGGTGGGCGAGGCTAATGATGCGGCTGCCGTCTGGCAGCGTCGCCGTGGCTATGATGTCAGCGATGCCTGCAGCGATCGTCCGCACCGTGGCGTAGGTGCCAACAGGGTCGATCACTTCGCCCGCTGGCGCCTTGTCCGAAGCGGACACCACGGTGGCCACGCTGGGTTCGGACGAGGTCCAGGCAAAGCTCGCGCCCTTCACCTCGGTGCCGTCGGCCGCGAGCAGCGTCGCCTTGAGCGTCAGCGTGCCGCCAGCCACTGGAGCGGCACTGCCGGTGTCGACCACCAGGCGCGATGCCGCCGGCGTCGCGGCCGGGGTCGATGCACTATCGTCGGAACCGCAGGCAGCGAGCAGCGCCGCGGTAAGCAAGGCGAGGCCGACAGCGCGCGCGCCGGCCAGAGCGTGTGGAAACATGGACCCAACCCGAATTGATATGAAGGAGGGCCGCGCCCTTCCGGACCGACGGCCATTGGCACGCTCTAATGGCGTGCACTGCGCGCGACTTTAGCAGCACAGGACATTCACCACTTCCCCCCACTGGGGGTGACAAGTCAACTATGTGGATTAAATACCACTTAGAATCCGGGTGAGGGCCCGTATTTCTTCTTATCAAAGAGGAAGAAAGTCGAATCCCGGCCGATTGCTCCCTGCTGTTTGTTGGGCAGAAGCCCCCGTACATTCGCATTGCAGCCGCTCGCGGCTTCGGTGGATATGCTGCGCAAGGACGACGTGCCGTTCAAGCGGATCGTTGATGGCACCATCGTCCAGCTGATGAAGTCGGGCGAAGCAACGGCGCTGTATGCCGAGTGGTTCGAGCAACCGGTTCCGCCGAAGGGCCTAAACCTCGAATTCAAGCTGTCCGACGATATGAAGGCCCTGATCCTGAATCCAAACGACAAAGCCTTCGATTAGCATTGACTGCATTGACACGGCAAAATCGCTACGTTCACGCCCGCGAGATCTGAGGGGGCCGGGCAACCGCATTTCCGCCTCCCCCCAATCCTCCGAACTGAGAGGGGATCAATGACGCAGCAGCCCAGAACGCATTACCGGAGGCGCAGCACCATGGCTGACGCAGTCAGAATGTACTATCTCACGACGTCAGCGACGACAGGCGCTGTCGTGCCGCCGTCTCACGTATGCAATGGATGAAGTAGTCCGACGGAGTGGTCAGAATTGCGCCTTCCCGCTGAAGCAGCGCAATTTGCAACGTCGGCGGGTCCTCCGGTAGGTCGAGCTGAACCAGCTTGGAATCAGGGGCGACAATAAGCACGTGCCGGGTCAGCGCCATAACAGTATCGACGTTGAGCAGTAGCTTGCTGGTCAGCAGATTCGACGTGCACCGCGTAATGCGACGCGGCAGCGGCAGGTTGTATCGCGCGAACACCGTTTTTATATAGCCGGGAAACTGCTCGGTAGCATCCGCATGCAGCCATTCGGCATCCTGCAGCTCGGCAAAACTCGTCGCACCGGCGTACCGGCTTCCGTGCCGTGTCACGAAGGCGGTCGGAAACGACAACAGCGGCTCGCAGGTCACGAACGCGTCGTCCACCGGCGTCCCGGGCACGGCGGCCAGCGCAAAGTCCAGGCGGCTATTGCGCAAGTTGTCGAGCAGCTTCGGCAAGTTCCACTCGCGAAACTCGACCRATACCTCGGGCATCGCCAAACGGAACTGCGCGAACGCCTCTGAAATGACCATCGCCCCCGCCAACGGCGACACACCGATGCACAGGTGTCCACCCACTACACCTCGCAACTCCGCCATATCAGCCTCGGCGCGTTCGAACTCATGCACGATCAGACGAGCGCGGGTTAGCAATCGTCGACCTTTCTCTGTAATCGACACCCCCCATGAATTCCGCGTGAGTAATGCCACGCCAACTTCGGATTCCAGCTCGCGCATGGCACGCGTAATTGCTGGCTGGCTCACGCAGAGCACGCGCGCAGCGGCATTGATGCTGCCTTGTTCGGCGATAGCAGTCAGGGCTCGCAAATGATGCAACTTCATATCTATACGGCTTGATTGTCGACTGGTGCAGTTAGCTGTGCTTTTGATACGGACGACGATAATGAGGCAGCTCTACCGCTCGACGCCAGCATGCCTTGCCGACGCAAAGATACGTCCCCACTGCGGTGCATCTTGCCCCGCAGTGGGGACGGGCCGACGGCGTACCAGGCGTACGGCGGCCCGCATGCACCACTACCGCACGCCAGAAAATCGTCCCGCAGTGCAGTACAGCGCATGCTATTTCGCGTTGGAAGCGTTGTCGTAATCAATCTTCGGCGACCCCGCGCGACGCAATAACAATTCGTTATCCACATCCAGATTTGTGCGTACTCGCTCGCCCCAGATTTCCATAGCATGTCGACTTTGTATCACGGGCGATAACCCATGATTTTCGAGCGAGATACTAACCTGCTGACCACGCAACCAGCAACGAATGCCGGGCCATCCCGCTTCTCGCGCGGTCTTACTCTGTCGACGCTTGTCGCCCTTGTCATGTTGAGTGCGATCGACAAGCTGGTATTCGCGTTCGCCGGACCGGCCCTCTTCCGTGACCTGGAGCTGACCCCGATTGAGTTCGGCCTCGCTGGCAGCGCGTTCTTCTTGCCTTACGCTGTAGCTGGCGTCGCCGTTGGCATTTTGGCCGACCGCGTTCAGACGCGATGGATCCTCGCGGCTATGTCCTTGGTCTGGCTTACCGCGCAGTGCATGATGGCTTTCGCGGAGGAACTCGGTACGGTAATAGCGAGCCGTCTCCTGCTGGGCGCGAGTACAGGCCCCACCACTGCCGTCGCTCAGCATGCCGGATTTAAGTGGACACGCCCACAAGACCGCATGATGGTCTCGGGTCTAAATCACGCCGCGCTGGTAGCAGGCGGCGTGGTTGCCGCCACAACGTTGCCGTTTGTCGTGCAGCAGTGGGGCTGGCGCCCGGCCTATTTTGGGCTGGCTGCGCTGAGCGCACTATGGCTGTCGGCCTGGCTGCCATTTGCCCGCGAGGGCACCGAAGATCGAGAAGCAGGCGGGCATGGACGACACGGCGCAAAGGATCTCCCGGCACCGCTACCTAGCTACCGTAAGTTAATGTTGAACCGCACCTTCGTGGCCATAACGATAATCGGATTCGTCGGCTACGTTCCAAATGTGATCGGGTTCAGCTGGCTGATGGTGTACCTGCAGCAGGGACTACGGCTGACACCGGCCACCATGGCCAGCTACCTGACCTTGGTGGCCATCGGCATGATCGTGGCAAGCGTGCTGGCGATGGTCGCCAGTCGGCGTGCGTTGCAACAGGGGGCGTCCATTCGACGTGCAATGGTTTGGCCGCCGATGGTCGCCTGTGCTATCGGCGGCTGCGCGTACACATCACTGTGGCTGACAAGTGACCACGTGCCAGTGCGACTCGCGCTATATGCCCTCGGCGCCACCGGCGTCAGCCTTCTACCACAATACGCCTTCGCGATTGTCGGCCATATCGCCAGTCAGTCGCGGCGCGGCGCCATGCTCGCTATCCACAATGGGCTTGTTACCTCGGCAGGTATCGTCGGCCCCGTGCTGATAGGCGTAGTGATTGAGGCGGCCGACGGCAATGTCGTATCCGGACTGTCGCAGTTCTTCCACGGCTATGGCGTACTTGCCATCCTGGCTGCGTTCGCCGGACTCTGGACCATCCGTCCGGAGCAAACCGCCGCAGCAATCTCTGCGAGCTCTGCAGTGGGTACCATATCAGGTACATCTTCCGGGGCCGATCCACCACTCGTGCGCTCCGTCAAGGCGGATCGGCCCTCCAGAACGATGGCATAGACCATCAACTCCGGCCTGGCAAATCACACGCCACGCCACTCCAATCCCGTCCAGTTCAACAACATCCGCGCACCGCGGTGCGGCAGCGTGCTGCCGTCGCCAGCGTAGCGCGGTGGAACCCCTGTCCTCGCTGCAGCGCCTGTAGCGAATTTCACCATCCAGAGGAGAAGACATGAAACGCATGGTCCTGTGTGCGGTTGCCCTTGCAGCCGCCACGTTCGTAACCTCCGGCTGCTCGGATAGCAATGCAGCCAGTGCTACCTATGACAGCGCATTAGACACTGCGTCAAAGGCCCAACAGCCGGTCGTCATGCAGATGCTGGAGCAGATGGTCAATATTGAAACTGGAACTGGCGACGCAGTTGGAATGCCTCAGATGTCCGACTATCTCGCCCAGCAACTCGCGGGGCTTGGTGCGACTGTCAGCCGCCACAAGGCCGAAGCCGGCGTAGTCGGAGAGAACATTGTTGGACGGTTCAAAGGCACCGGCTCGGTCAAGATTCTGATGATCGCGCATATGGATACCGTCTATCCGAGAGGATATATCGCCAAGGCACCGTTCCGCGTMGAAGGGAATCGGGCCTACGGTCCCGGCATCGCGGACGATAAGGGCGGCATCGCCGTCATTCTCAACTCGCTCGCAATCCTCAAGTCGCGAGGCTTCAACGAGTATGGCGAGATCGTCGTCATGTTCAATACCGACGAAGAGAAAGGCTCATTCGGTTCGCGCGATCTCATTCAGCAACTGGCGGCGGCCGCCGACTATGTCATCTCCCATGAACCCAGCGGAGAAACGGAAGGCATCGGCCTCGCCACGTCGGGTATTGCATACGTCGAGGCAACAATCACCGGCAAGGCGGCACACGCCGGCGTCGCCCCAGAACTCGGTGTCAACGCGCTGACCGAGGCAGCCGACCTCATCCTGCGCACGCAGGACATCGACAGCAAGGATAAGGAGATGCGCTTCAATTGGACGCTGGCCAAGGCCGGCAGCGCATCGAACGCTATTCCCGACTCCGCCACGCTGAACGCCGACGTCCGCTACGGTCGCAACGAAGATCTCGACGCGATCAAGTCGATGCTCGACGAGCGGGCGCAACGCAAGCGCTTGGCCGCTGCCAAGGTAGAGGTTAGCGTCACACGCGGCCGGCCTGCCTTTAACGCAAACGATGGTGGCAAGTTCCTCGCCAACAAGGCGGCCTCGATCTACCAAGAGCTTGGCTATTCGTTGACAGTGTCCGATACCCGGACCGGAGGCGGTACTGACGCGGCCTACGCAGCGTTGTCCGGCAAGCCGGTGGTGGAAAGCATGGGCCTCCCAGGCTTTGGCTATCACACCTCGTCCGCCGAGTATGTTCTGGTAGATGCCATCCCGCGCCGCCTGTACCTGAGCACCCGCATGCTGATGGACCTGAGCCGCGGCCTCTAATTTCGTAAAGACCGTGAAGCGAGACTACGTCGCCTTCATGCCCAAGCCGGAAGCGAAGACGGCCGTTCGCAACCTGGCAATTGCCTTCGAGCACTACAACGAGCAACACCCCCATAGCGCCCTGAATTACCGCTCTCCGCGGGAGTTCAGGCGGGCTGTGGGGTTCTCAACCTAAGGGTGAGACCGTGTCCGGGGATACGGGGGCAAATCCAGCGCTAGAGCCGATCCAACAAGATGAGATTCTTGTGGACAGCATCTCTGTCAGCCATCGCAAGACCAATCTCCCAAAGCTGCGTTCCCGCGTCGGCATGGTGTTTMAAAACTTTGAGCTGTTCCCTCACCTCTCTATCGTCGAGAACCTCTGCATCGCGCAGATCAAAGTCATGGGACGTTCGCGTGAGGAAGCGCTCGACAACGGGATACGCTATCTCGACCGTGTMGGACTGCGCCAGCAAGCGGCCAAGTATCCCGGGCAGTTGTCGGGTGGTCAGCAGCAGCGGGTGGCTATCGCACGCGCGCTGTCAATGGATCCCATCTGCATGCTATTCGACGAGCCCACCTCGGCACTCGACCCGGAGATGGTCAACGAAGTGCTGGACGTCATGGTGGAACTCGCGCAGGAGGGAATGACGATGATGTGTGTCACGCATGAAATGGGCTTCGCACGCAAGGTTGCGGATCGGGTGATATTCATGGACGCGGGGCAGATTGTTGAAGATTGCTCGAAGGACGAATTCTTCGGTGATCCCGCCAATCGCTCCGACCGTGCAAGACAATTCCTGTCGATGATCCTCCAGCACTAGCTTCTGAAAGCGGCCCAAAGTACCCCGTTCCATCGGCGGTCTGTTACTGGGCGGCTGGTCCATGGGGAGCAAATCACAGAGGAAATTTCAGGCACCGTTTCCGGGAGCGGACGGCAGACCGATTGCATCTTGAGAGCCGAGAAGAACTGGACGCGACAACTCGGCTCCAACATGAACTAATGCGAGAGCCTTGTCTGGCTTATAACTTCGTAGGCCTTATTGACGGACTTGGCATTGATACCCGACGAAGCGCCCGTGATGATGGCAACTTTGTCCTTGATCATAACTTCTCTCCCAAATCGGGTTTATCGGAAACGGGTTCCAACCACTCCACCGGTTTTCCGTCGAGTGCCGCCTGGAGTGCCGCCCGGACGGCGATCGCAGGTCCTTCACCTCACGCAGTGAATCACGCCACCCGGCGACTGCGATTCGCCGTCGTCAATGCCAGGGCGGCTGCAGACACCAGGAGGAGTGCGCTGAAGCCGAAGGTGCTGGCGTAGCCGTGGGCATCGAATAGCAGTCCTCCGACCGTCGAGCCCAGTGCAATGGCCAGCTGAACCACGGCCACCATCAGCCCGCCACCCGCTTCGGCACTTTCCGGCAGCGTCGTTGCCAGCCAGCTCCACCAGCCGACGGGCGCGGCAGTCGCGAGCAACCCCCACATCGCCAGCAGCCCAACGGCGGCGCCGGTTTGTTCTCCGAACAGAGCCAGCGCCACGGCCACCGCGGCCATCGCGAGCGGCATGGCGACCAGCGTCCGGTACAGGTTGCGCGAGAGGAACCAGCCGATGAAGGCGGTGCCGATGAGGCCCGCCACCCCGATCGCGAGCAGTGCCAGCGACAGGGTCGCGGCGTTGACGTTCGTCGTCGTTTCCAGAAAGGGGCGCACATAGGTGAAAAGCGCGAACTGCCCCATGAAGAGAAGGCCAACTGCCGCCATCCCCCGCAGCACCAGCGGATCCGACAGCAGGCGCAGTGCATTGCGGGATCCAGGAGCCGGTGCGTCTGCCGGCATCGACGGCAGGCTCGTCCATTGCCAGGCGAAGGCGAGCACCGCGACGGGCACGAGACCGAAGAAGGCACCACGCCATCCGACCAGCGAGCCGATGAAGCTGCCCAGCGGTGCGGCGATGACGGTGGCGAGCGCATTGCCGCCGTTGAAGATCGCCAGCGCGCGCGGTACCTTCGACGCGGGAACGAGCCGGATGGCCGTAGCGGCGGACATGGACCAGAAGCCGCCGACGGACACCCCGATCAGGACACGGCCCATCATGTACATCACAAGACCCTGGGCCGAAGCGATCAGGGCACCGGACACGGCCATGGAAGCGGTCATACACAGCAGGACGGTCTTGCGATCCAGCCGCCGCGCCAAGGCCGGAAGCACGAGGCTGGTCAAGACAGCGAAAGCGCCGGACACGGCGATCGCCTGACCGGCCATGCCCTCGCTGACGCGTAGATCCGTTGCGATCGGCGTGAGCAGGCTGACCGGCATGAACTCCGATGCAATCAGTGCAAAGACGCATAGCGCCATCGCGAACACGCCACTCCAGTGGCTCGATGGTTCGCCGCGGGTAGCAGGAGCGACACATGATTGCGCTGTCATCGGCGTGCTGCAGAGTTTAGGGGGAAGGGTTGATGGAGCTTTCGTCATGCCCCAGATTATGGTGACGACCCACGCGCACTACTAGATAATGAATCCTGAATGCATCTAGTAGCCGGACTAATGAATGGGAGGCGGGAGTCGTGGCAAGGAAGAACCTGAACGACCTGCTTGGATTCGTGACCGTGGCGCGGGAGGGCAGCTTCACGCGCGCCGCGGCGAGTCTCGGGGTTACACAATCGGCGTTGAGCCAATCCATCCGGGGGCTTGAGGAGCGGCTGCAGATCCGCCTCCTGACGCGGACGACGCGCAGCGTCTCGACGACGGCGGCCGGCGAGCGCCTGATGCAGGCCATCGGGCGGCGTTTCGACGAGATCGAATCCGAGCTCGATGCCTTGACCGAACTGCGGGACAAGCCGGCCGGCACGGTACGCATCACCTGCGGCGACCACGTGCTGCAAAGCAGCCTGCTGCCCAGGCTCGCGCCGTTGCTGCGAGAGTACCCGGACATCACGGTGGAGTTCGACGTGAACTACGGCTTCCGTGACATCGTGGCCGACCGCTTCGATGCCGGCGTGCGCATCGGCAGCACGATCGACAAGGACATGATCGCCGTCGCGATCGGCCCAGCGCTACGCCTGGCGGTGGTCGCATCACCCGAGTATTTTGCGTCCCACCCGGCGCCGAAACAGCCCCGGGATCTGACGGAGCATCGTTGCATCAATCAGCGCATGCCGACTTCCGGCGGCCTATACGTATGGGACTTCGAGCGTCGCGGCCGCAAGGTCAATGTGCGCGTGGACGGGCCCCTCATCTTCAACACCACGCCGCCGCAAGTGGAAGCGGCACTCGCCGGCTTGGGCGTCGCCCTGCTGCCCGAAGACGAGGTGATGCCCCATGTCATCGGCGGGCGGCTGGTGCGCGTGCTGGAAGACTGGTGCCCGAAATTTGCCGGCTACCACCTCTACTACCCGAGTCGACGGCAGCCTTCTCCGGCGTTCTCGTTAGTCGTAGACGCATTGCGTTTTCGTGGGTGACGTCAGCGAATCCTGGAAAACGAAGGTGGGACGGCGGGTTGCGGTCCCGCTACAACGGGCGGTTCGCGCTAGTGGCCAGCCGACCAACAAGCAGCGCGTCGCTTGTCTCAGAAGGGTCGGATGCAGTCCCCCGCCCAACGCGCCCAGCGGCGGAAGTTCAGACGACCGAGACCGGCCATAAGCTGCCAGTCGACATGCATCGCTACATTGCGCACAATACGTAGATGGCTCAGAAATCGACTACGTTGCAACGGGAAGAGAGAGCGCGCGCTTTTCGGGCCTGCAACTTCGTCGGGCCTCTCTACACGACGGATAGGTGCCAAAATGCTGCCTGTGGAAGCTCAGTTCGCCCCTAGCCTGAAAGCGTTAGGGTTCAAGAAGAAAGCCAGGACCTGGACAAGGGAAACGGCAGAGGCATTCCAACTCGTCAATCTGCAAAAGAGTCAGTTTGGCGAGCAAGTTTATGTGAATGTCGCCGTATATTTGAAGGCACTAGGCGAAGAGACTTTTCCGCCCGAGTACCGGTGCCACATTCGTGCGCGTTTGGAGCGCATTGCACCTGAAAGCCTTTTCGAAGACATCAGGTCAGTCAATGCATCGCATCCACCGCAGCCAGGCCTGCTCAGGGCGCTGCACGACCATGCGGTTCCCTGGCTTGAACTCGTGTCTAGCCAAACGGGACTGGAGTCGTTCATTCGGTCACCAGCGGCAAAGCATTGCTCGATCAATAGCAGAGTCCGCGCCGTATGAGTATTCACGCGGCGGCGTCCACCCCCTCGTCGCAGCCGACTCTGGCCAGTTGAACTAGTCGGCCGGCTGGATTCAGCAGTTAAGCGTCCGCTTCCGGTAAGCACGAGGGGCAGCTCTGGGTCGGCTACGGAAGTCCGGCCCGGCAGTGACGCCTGGTGGCCGGCGGACTTCCGGATTCGGCCAGGAGCCGTCACCCAATTCGCCCTGTCGCGCACTCCGTATCGTAGACAGCCGAAATGGGAGCCGCGGATGTCGTAGCCTGTTGGGGTTCTACGAGTCATCGATTGGTGGCGCGGCAAGCGCTTGCTCTTCTGACTTCGGCTTTGAGCCGCATGACGGCGATCGTAGTCAGGAACTACCGAAGATGGAGCAACGCGCAGAGGCTGGCAGCGCCAGGAAATCCAGCACGTCGTGCAATCTCTTCGAAGGAGAGGCCTTCGAACGCGCGTGACGCAAGCATGCGTCGCGCCGCCGCGGTTCGATGCCCCACCAACAGCCCGGCGAATGTCTGCTCCTTCGACGCAAGCGCGCGATGCAGTTCGGCTTCGTCGATATCCAGCGCGCTGGCAATATCGCGTGCCGCCAGCGTCGGTTCGGTACAGCGGTTTGCCATGCAGCCGACGATCCGGGTGTGCAGCGCGGCCGTAGGTGCCGTCTTGCCCAGTGTGGACGTGCCCGCGGAAAGCGCCAGCATGGCCCCGAAATGGTCAAGCATCTGCACCGCGAACAGCGGAGCGCCCTGCACTGCAGAGGGCGACAAGCTCGCCGTAAACGCCGCCAGGGCGCGTGCGTTGGCTGTATCGCCTCCCAAAGCGCGCCCCACCAATAGCGCGGGATCGGGCAGCCACCGGCGCACCCATGCTTCGGGCAGCATGACGTGAATCACGTCGTAGTCCAACGGCATCTCAATCACGTTTGCCACGTGCGAGTCAATCATGAACGCCTGACCCGGCGCCACGCGCGTCTTACCCAGATGCTCGACATGCCAGTGCGTGCGGCGGTTGACAATAAGGTGAAATGTATGCGCGCCGCTGCGCGCGATTTCCGCGCGGCCCCGTACCGAGCGATGCGGGGATCCCCGCTGCGCCAGGAGCACTACGCCTTCGACATCGAGCATCGCCATCTCGGAGGTCAGGCTGGCACGCCGCGTGGGCTCGACGCGCATCGGCACGATGGCTGACGACAGCGCGTCTGCAAAATAGTCGAGGCGCTGGGTGCGAGGCACGGCGTGGGTCGACCACGTCACGATCGGTATCAAGGATCAGTCCTCTTGGGTGGAGTCGCGCGGCGCGCCGCACTGGCGACGAATCTGGGATGGCGTGAAACCAAGACGCGCATGCAGCGTACGCGCGAAATGCGACGCATCGGAAAAGCCGGCACGGCGCCCAACCTCGGCAACGGTCAGGCGCCGGAAAATCGGAGACTCGAGCATCCGTCTMGCGTGTGCGCAGCGCATGTCCATCAGCGTGTCCCCAAACGTCGTGTCGAAGCGCGCGAAACAGCGATGCAGGCTGCGCAATGAGAGCCCCACGGCGGCCGCCACGGCGGGCGCGGACAATTGCGCATTGCTTGATTGTTGGTACATGCAATCGCGTATTCGCTCAAACATGGCGCCATCTCGCTTCGGTGGCTTTAGGGGCGGTGTAATGAAGTCCTGCGCGATGAACGCCAGGAGCGCACCGATATGGTCGCCCAAGAACGACATCGGAATTGGATACTCGTCGAACCGAGCCGGTGCCAGACTTCTCAGGAAAGCCGAGAGCGCATGGCCCCATCCCGAATGGCCCTCGATTTTTCGACCCACCAGTAGCACCGGTGCCGGCAGCCACTGCCGGATCCATGCCTCGGACAGGCTTATATTGACGAAGTCGAAATGCGCATCGATGTTGATGTCGAATGGGATCGACGAATCCGACAGCAGGATGTCGCCAGCAGCGAGCCTATGGCGCCCCAAGTGCTCCATGGTCCATTCGGAACTGCCGTTTACAAGCAGATGGAATGTGCGCTGTGAAGCACCAGCGATACTTGACTTGTCCGCGAAGCAGCAGTGCGGTGTCCCCCGTTGCCGGATCACCATCATGTTGCCCAAGTCCGCCGCGCACATATCGATGTCAATCGGCTGGATCGGCGACTTGCCAACCTGTATGGGGAACATAGCGGTGGCCAGCGCGTGGGCGTAGTAGTCATAGCGCTGATTCCGCGGGACATCCCTGGTCGACCAATGGATGACCGGTGGCGACGATGAGGCACGCATGGCGGGGGCTCCAGGGATGCGCACACTTCCAAGGTTGAAGGGAGGCCGGCTCTGGTTCCGGCSGGGGTGGGCGGGGCGCATTGCGCATCACTAGTTTGGACTAGCGCCGTCGCGAAAACTAGTAATTCCGTGCCAAGTACCACCCCAAGTCTGGCCTGTGCGTGCCAACGCTCCGAGTATATAGACGGTGCCTCAGCGCGTTGCCGTGCAAACGGATCTAGATGTCAGATCCGACAAATGGCACGGAAGGGTCAGACGGAGACAACTCCGTCCCTCCCGGGAGCAAGGGGTTTCTGATCGGCCAGAAGCGGTCGTTCTGTATCGGATGATTGCGCGGAACGCCGGCAGCGGTMACCGCAAAAACGCCGGAAGTGGCTATGTGCGGGAATTGTGCCGATGCGTAATCTCGGCGCCATCCGCCCCATGCTTGCCGGCCATGCCATGAATACCATCGCCATTCTGCTCTCCGGGTTCCGCGACGCATGCTTGCGGCACGCGCGTTTCTGGGCCTCTCGCCCGAAGAGATTGCACGACGCGCCGGAGTTCCTGGCACTCCCAGCTTCTGCGCGTTGCTCCATCTTCGGGAGTTCCTGACGCTGGCACGCACCGTCCAGTTCTCGGCGAAGGCGTGGCACGGAACGCCGATTCCGGCGTGCTTTCGCCTCGCATACTCCGCATGGCATTCACCGCGGAGCCCATCCATGTTCTGTCCCCACACTCCGGCTGGCGCCATCGCCAAAGCCGTCCTGACCCTTGTCCTGACTGGAGGTTCCATGATGTCTACGTCGCATGCCCAATCCACGCCAACCGCCGGCGAACACGCCACACCAGCTCAGATCGTCGATGCGCTMAAGACCGTGGCGGGCAATCCGCCCAAGGTCCGCGCGAGCTTCGCCAAGGGCCAATGCGTGCGCGGCACGTACACGCCGACGGCGACGGCCGCAGATATCACGCGCTCGGTGAGCTTCACGAAGGTGCAGCCTGTGCGCGGACGCTTCTCGATGGGCGGCGGCAATCCGCACGTGGCCGATACGAACAAGCTGGTGTTGCGCGGCCTTTCCGTGGCCATTGGCGAGGGCGACCAGGAGACGGACCTGCTCGTCGAGAACGCCCCCGTGCATTTTGCCCGCACCCTGGATCAGATGCTGGGCTTCCTGCGCGTGCGCGCGCCGGGCGAGGACGGCAAGCCGGATGCCGCCAAGGTCAAGGCATTCTCCGATGCCAATCCCGAGACCTTGAACCAGGCGCACTTCGTTGCAGCGCATCCGTTGCCGGGGAGCTTTGCGGGTACTACCTACTGGGGCGTCCACGCTTACCCCGCGACGAATACCAGAGGGGAAATGCGGCCGATCAAGTTCAAGGTTGTACCCGTGGGGGGCGAGGTCACGCTGAGCGATGATGCGGCTAGGGACCTGGCTGCCGACTTCCTGTTTCAGGATCTGCGCGAACGTATTGCGCGCGGCGACGTGCGGTTCGACGTCCTGGCCATTCTCGGCAGGCCTGGCGATCCTACGCACGACGTGACAGTGCGTTGGCCTGAGGAGGACACACGCGAGACCGTGAAGCTGGGCACGATCACGATTACGGCTGTCGACAACAACGAAGCATGCGATGTGGCGATCTTCAATCCGRGGACGCTTGCCAATGGCATAGGCCGTCCAGGCGACGAGATCTTCGCGGCGCGCTCGGCCGCTTATGCGATCTCGCTCGGCAAGCGCCGCTAGGAGGAGACGACACCTTCGACACTTCCGTGTGGGGCGCGGCGAGTGCCGCCTGCGCCGTGGCCGTCCAGCCCCACGCCCATCGCCCCATCATGAGCGTCCATTTGACCCTCGACGGCCGTCAAGGCCTGGCCAGTCAGATCTACCGGCAGCTACGCGCCGGCATTCTCGACGGACGCCTGGCTGCTGGGGAGCGACTGCCCTCCACGCGCGAGCTTGCCGTGCAACTTGGTGTTTCCCGCAAGACAACACTCGATGTCTTTGAACGGCTGACGGCCGAAGGCTATCTGCACTCGCGTAYCGGCGAGGGCACCTTCGTGGCGGCGGCGATCACCCGGCGCTGACCGAAAAGCGCCAGTTTCCGTTCGACCAGTGGCGCCGCTGCGATGGCAGTCGGCGGATCCCATCGACGGGCCGCGGGCCCGAGATATTGTGCGCTTCGGGTCGAGACCAGAAATTCATTGCCCGGGGCGGCCCGACTGCCTTGGGCTGGGCGCCCAGGTAAAACCGAGTCCACCAATCAGGCGCACGCGAAATGGCGCTATAGACACCGTTGCACCTCATCCCTCGGCCTCAAAGCGCGCCGCAATGGCGTCGATCATCGCCCGAACCCTCGCGGTATGACGGAGGTCCTGGTGAGTGACCAGCCAGACTTCGTAGGCTGCCGCCCTTGAAAGCTCGGGCCAGATCCTTACCAGCCCATCCCGTTCGCCCATATGCACCGGCACCTCGCCGATACCGATATCGGCACGGATCATCGCTCGCAGCATCAGGCTTGAGTGCACACTGGCGACGATGCGTCCCGCATGGATAGGCTCGCCCACCAGCGTGGATCTGCTGTTGGCTGACAGGAACGGCTGATAGAGCACGAGATCGTGCCCCGTGAATCCCGTCCCACGTTCAGGCTCGCCGTGGCGACTCAGGTAATGCTCCGTTGCATAGAGCCCCACGCGCCAGCGGGCCAATCGCCGTGCCACCAGGTCGGGGCTTTCCGGTTTCTGCGTACGAATGGCGATGTCCGATTCGCGCCGAGCGAGGTTCAGCACTTGTGTGGAGGTGCTCAATTGCACCCTGACGTCCGGATGTTCGACGTGCAAGCTGGCAATCGCCGGGATCACGAACGCGAGTGCGAGCGAATCTGTCGTGGTCACCCTCACCTCACCCGCCAGCCGATTGTCTACACCTTGTGCCTGCCTGGCCAGTTCATGCGCGGACTGCTCCATCTTCTCCGCTGCTTTGAGGACACTTTCGCCAGCAGATGTCAGGGCGTAGCCATCCGACGCCCGAAAGAACAACGTGGCGCCCAATGCATGCTCAAGCGCGGCAATGCGCCGTCCGACAGTAGCCTGGTCCAGCCCCACTACTTTGGCGGCCTTGCGCAGCGTACGTTCGCGCTGCACGGCGAGGAATACCCGTGTGTCATCCCAGTTCATGCTGTCGGCCTTGTGATGCGTTTTTGCATTGGAGAAGCTGAATATTGCCGCATCGATTCATCGGTGTGCAACTCTATACTGGCTACCAATGTTCGGGCGGCTGTCGTCCGGCGCAAGCGCGATCCACCAGGGACAAACCATGAAAGCCATCACCTTCGCCGAATTCGGCGACGCCGACGTTCTGCAACTCACCGATGTGCCGGATCCGGAGGTCAGGCCCCATGACTTGCTGGTGCGCAATCGTGCTGCCGGTCTGAACCGAGCGGATCTGACGCACAGGCGTGGGGGGTACGGGCGCACGAACTTCGGCGATTCGGACATCATGGGCCTGGAGATTGCCGGCGAGGTGATTGCAATCGGCTCAGAGGTGCAGGGTTTCGCCATTGGGGATCGCGTCATGGGAATCGTGGGCGGCGGCGGATACGCGGAGCTGGCACGCATCGACTATCGCATGGCCATGCACATTCCCGATGGGCTGGACGACGTGCATGCGKGCGCGCTGCCGGAAGTATTCGTCACCGCCTGGGAGGCGCTTGGTCATCTCGGTCGGCTGGCATCAGGCGAGTCGGTACTGATCCATGCGGCGGCTGGTGGCGTCGGCTCGGCCGCAGTGCAACTGGCGCACGCGGTAGGTGCCCRGGTGCTGGCAACGGCCGACGGCAGCAAGCGCGAAGCCGTAATCGGTTTCGGCGCCGATGTCGCCATTGATTACAAGACCGAAGACTTCGAGGCGGTGGTGAATAAAGTCACCGATGAGCGCGGCGTCGATGTGATTATCGATTTCGTCGGCGCGCCCTACCTGGCACGCAACATTCGCTCCCTGGGCTTTGGCGGYCGGCTGGTTCAAGTTGGCATCCTTGGCGGCATCCAAGGCGCCGAGCTTCCGCTGGATCGAGTGCTCTACCGACACCTGCAAATCATGGGAACGGTCATGAAATCGCGCCCGCCAGCGGTGAAACATGCCATGACTCGCCGGTTCGCAGATACGTGGCTTCCTCGATTTGCAAGCCACTGCCTGATGCCCGTCGTCGACAGCACGTTTCCGTTGAAGAATGCAGCTGATGCGCACCACCGCATGGAATCCAACCAGAATGTGGGGAAGATCATGCTGACGATGGCTTCTGTGACCTTTTGACGCACCGCAAAAACTCCTGCATGCCCCCTTGATCCGTATTAAACTTTCACAAATTACTGAAAGTTCGAAACGTTCATGCAGCTCTCGCCCCTGATCCAGCGCTTTGTCCTTCACTTTGGTGAGATGGGTAGCCGCTGGGGTATTAACCGGACGGTCGGTCAGATTTACGCCCTGCTCTTCACCGCCTCGCGCCCCCTCAATGCCGATGAAATCGCCGAATCGCTCGGTTTCTCGCGCTCCAACGTCAGTATCGGCCTCAAGGAACTGGAATCCTGGAGTCTGGTGAAGCTCTCCCACCAGCCGGGCGACCGCCGCGAGTACTTTTCCGCGCCCGATGACGTCTGGGCGATTTTCCGCACGCTGGCCGAGGAGCGCCGCCGCCGCGAGATCGATCCCACGCTGTCCATGCTGCGCGAAGTGCAGCTCGAGGCGGCCACCTCCCCGGAAGACCGCCACGCCCAGGCGCGCATGAAGGAGATGTACGGCCTGATCCTGCTGGTGACCACGTGGTTTGGCGACATGCAGCGGCTGGACGTCGCCACGCTGGAAAAGCTCATGCGGCTCGGCTCCCGTGTGACCAAGCTGCTCGACGTCAAGGACCGCTTCGCCAGTGCCATCGGCATGGGCGGCGACAAGAGCGCTGACAAGGGCGCCGACAAGTCCCCCGCCGCCGCCCCCAAGAAAGCCCCCAAGACCCCCGCAAAGTCCTCCCGCCCCCGCAAGGAGTAGCCCGTGTTTGCCAGTCTCGACCCCGTGGTGCTGGCGCGCATCCAGTTTGCCGCCAACATCACGTTCCACATCCTTTTCCCCACGATCAGCATCTCGCTGGGCTGGGTGCTGCTGTTCTTCAAGCTGCGCTACGGCAAGACCGGCGATGAAAGCTGGATGGCCGCCTACCGCGTCTGGGTCAAGATCTTCGCCCTGACTTTCGCGCTCGGCGTGGTCAGCGGCATCACCATGAGTTTCCAGTTCGGCACCAACTGGCCTGGCTATATGGAAACCGTCGGCAACATCGCCGGCCCGCTGCTGGCCTACGAGGTGCTGACCGCCTTCTTCCTGGAGGCCACCTTCCTCGGCATCATGCTGTTCGGCATGCGGCGCGTCAGCAACCGCACCCACACCATCGCCACGCTGCTGGTGGCGGGCGGCACCACGCTGTCGGCGTTCTGGATCCTCGCGCTGAATTCGTGGATGCAGACCCCGGCCGGCTTCGAGATGATCGATGGCCGCGCCCACGTCACGAGCTGGCTCGAAGTCATCTTCAATCCGTCGTTCCCCTACCGCCTGACCCACATGCTGCTGGCGTCCGGGCTGACCGTGGCCTTCCTGCTGGCCGGCGTCTCGGCCTACCGCTGGCTGCGCGGGGACCATGGGCGCGATGTCATCCATGCGATGCGGACCGGCGTGGTGCTCGCGGCGATCCTGATCCCGCTGCAGATCGTGGCGGGCGACCTCCACGGCCTGAATACGCTCCATCACCAGCCGGCCAAGATCGCCGCGATGGAGGGCATCTGGAAGACCGAGAAGGGCGCGCCGGCTGTGCTGTTCGGCATTCCCAACGCCCGCACACAGACCAACGACTTCGAAATCGCCATTCCCAAGCTGGCCTCGCTCTACCTCGCCCATGACCTCGAGGGCGAAATCAAGGGCATCGACGCCTTCCCGGACCGCCATCCCCCCGTGGCCCCGCTGTTCTTCGCCTTCCGCATCATGGTCGGCGTGGGCCTGCTGATGCTGGCCGTGTCGTGGATCGGCGCGTGGCAGTTCCGCCGGCGCGGCGAGCCCGCGCCGTGGATGGCCCGCGCGCTGGTGGCCATGACCTTCTCCGGCTGGGTGGCGCTCGTCGCCGGCTGGTACGTGACCGAGATCGGCCGCCAGCCGTATCTGGTCTACGGCGTGCTGACCACGGCGCAGGCCGCCTCCAAGGTGCCCGCCGCGATGATCGCCAGCACGCTGGCGATGTACCTGGCGCTCTATCTGGCGCTGATCGTGGCCTATATCTCGGTGGTGTTCCACCTCGCCCGCAAGGCCGGCGCCCCGCCGGAGGATACCGCCGCGCCCGACGCCTTCCAGACACCGCAACCCGTCCTTCCCGGCCAACCCAGGAGCAAGTCATGAACCCGGCCACCCTTCCCGACCTGACCCAGCCGGCCGGCTGGATGCCGCTGGTCTTCCTGGCCCTGATGGGGCTGGCGATGCTGATCTACGTGATCCTGGACGGCTACGACCTCGGCGTGGGCGTGCTGCTGCGCCGGGCTGACGATGCGGACAAGGACCGCATGATCGCCTCGATCGGCCCGTTCTGGGATGCCAACGAAACCTGGCTGGTGCTCGGCGTGGGGCTGCTGCTGACGGCCTTCCCGCTCGCGCACGGCGCCATCCTGACCCACCTCTACCTGCCCGTGGCGATGATGCTGGCGGGGTTGATCATCCGCGGCGTGGCGTTCGACTTCCGCGTCAAGGCGCGCGATCCGCACAAGCCATGGTGGAACTTCGCGTTCTATGCGGGCTCGCTGCTGGCCAGCTTCTCGCAGGGGCTGATGCTCGGCCTCTATATCACCGGCTTCCGCTACGACCTGCCGAACCTGCTGTTCGCGGTGGCCGTGGGGCTGTGCCTGGTGGCCGGCTACTGCCTGCTCGGCGCGAGCTGGCTGATCATGAAGACCACCGGCAGCCTGCAACTGCGCGCCATCTACTGGGCGCGGCGCAGCCTGTGGCTGACGGCGCTGGGCGTGGCAGCCATCTCGGTGGTCACGCCGCTGGTCAGCGCGCGGATCTTCGAGAAATGGTTCTCGCTGCCCAACATCATCCTGCTGGCGCCGATTCCGCTGATTACGCTGGGCGTGTTCGTGGGGGTGGAGCGGCTGCTGCGCAAGATGCGCGACCTGCACGCGCGCGGCAACGACCGCTGGTGCTGGGTGCCGTTCGCTGGCACGGCGGTGATCTTCCTGATGGCGTTCAACGGCCTGGCCTACAGCCTGTTCCCCTACCTCGTGGTGGATCAGATCGACATCTGGCAGGCCGCCAGCGCGCCGGAATCGCTGGCAGTGATCCTGATCGGCGCGGCGGTGGTGCTGCCCACCATCCTGGGTTACACGGTCTACGCGTACCGTGTATTCTGGGGCAAGGCCACGGACCTGCATTACTACTGATTTACTACTGATCCGTCCCCACTCATTGACCCGTGGCCCCGGGCGCCAGGGAGGCGCCCCAGCGGCATGTCCTCACGCGTCCCCGGCCCCCCCACGGAACCCGCCACCCCTCCGCTGCTGACCCGCCTGCGCAGCCATGCCGGCGCGCAGGTGCGCGCGCTCACACGCAGCAACTCCGGCCTGTCGATCGACTACGACAACCCGCCGGGCGATCCCGGCCTGTTCGGCCCCGATGCGGTCTGCTGGCGCGTGCATGGCGATTTCCCGGCGATGCTGGCCGGCGGCGTCAGCGCGCTGCTGCTCCAGGCGCTGCATCCGCTGGCGCTGGCCGGCGTGTGGGACCACTCCACCTTCCGCACGGACATGCAGGGCCGGCTCGGCCGCACCGCGCAGTTCATCGCCGGCACCACCTACGGCAGCCGTGCGGACGCCATGCGGCTGATCGAGCGCGTGCGCCACATCCACGCCAATATCAGCGGCCTCGCGCCAAACGGCCAGCCCTACGCCGCCGACGACCCCGCGCTGCTGACCTGGGTGCATGTGGCCGAAGTGTCGAGTTTCTTGGCGGGATACCTGCGCTATGTCGGCCCGCTCTCGGCCGCCGATCAGGACCGCTACTACGCCGAGGAAGCCACCGTGGCCGCCCTGCTGGGCGCGCCGGACGTGCCGAGATCCCGCGCCGAGGTACACGCCTACCTGGAAGCCCAGCGTCCCTATTTAGTTAACAGTGAGCGCACGCGCGAAGTGGTGCGACTGGTGATGGCGATGCCGGTGGCCAATCCGATGCTGGTGCCGGCCGTGCGGACCATGGCCGATGCCGGCGTGGCGCTGTTGCCGTCCTGGGCGCGCGAGGCGCTCGGGCTGCACCGGCGCTCGGTGCGCCGGACCCTGGCCGTGCCGGCGATGGGCGCGCTGGCGCCCACCTTGCGCTGGGTGCTCGGCCCCGGGCTGGCAGCCCGCGCCCGGCGGCGCGTGGCGCGCAGCGCGTAACAGGTAAGCCGGGTTATTCCGCCGCGCTGGCCGCGGCCGTAGCGGCAACCGGGCTGCCGCGCAGCGTGGTCTCGCGCAGCCGCATCACCAGGAACGGGGCGATCACGGACACTGCCGCGCTAAACAGGAACAGCGTGCGGAACGCCTGCTCGGCCGCCACGCGCACCGCCGCGGCGTCGCCATCGTTGGCCGCGCCCATCGCGCGCCGGAACATGCTCATCAGCACATCCTCGCCGCCGCTCAGGTCGCTCACGGCCATCCCGCTATGACGCAGCAGGGCGATCAGCACCGTGGTCAGCACGGCCACGCCCACCGCCCCGCCCAGCAGCCGCGAGAAAGCCGTCAGCGCCGTGGCGATGCCCACCTGCTGCGGCGGCACCGAATTCTGCGTGGCAACCAGCCCGCTCGGCAGTTGGAGCCCGATGGAGAGCCCGAGCACGATCATCACCAGCGCGGACGCCATCACGGCCTGCGGCGGCATGAACGCCAGCGCCACGATGGCCAGCGGCGCGATGATCGAGCCGGCCAGCTGCATCGGCTTGTAACGGCCGCTCCACGACATCAGCCGCCCGGAGATATAGGCGCCGAACGGAATCGCCAGCGTCAGCGGCACCAGCCGCAGCGCGGCGGTGTCGGCATGGGCGCCGCCCACCACCTGGAAGCGCAGCGGCAGCAACACCGACATCGCAATCAGCTGGAAGAAGCACAGGAACAGCGTGGTGCAGCAGATGGCCACCGTGGGCACGCGCAGCATCGACAGCGGAATCACCGGGTCGACGGCGCGCCGCTCCTGCCAGATGAACAGCACCATGCCGACGACGCCGGCCACCAGCAGGCCGAGGGTCTGGAATTCCAGCGGCGAGTGGCCCTGCCCCAGACGGGTCAGGAACACCAGCACGCCCGAGAGCCCGCCGCCGAACAGCAGCGCGCCGAGGTAGTCGATGCGGTGCCGGCGCCCGCMCACGGGCAGGTGGCGCAGCGCGCGGCGCACCACCACCAGCGCCAGCAGGGACAGCGGGATGTTGATCCAGAAGATCCAGCGCCAGGACAGGAAATGCGCCAGGTAGCCGCCGATGACCGGCCCGGCCATGCTCGCCACGGCCCAGACCCCGCTCACATAGCCCTGATAGCGGCCACGCTCGCGCAGCGGCACCACATCGGCGATGGTCGCCTGCGAGACCGAGATCAGCCCGCCGCCACCCAGGCCCTGGAGGATGCGGGCGAGGATCAGCATCGGCATGGTCGTGGCCATGGCGCAGAAAATCGACGCCAGCAGGAACAGGATGATGGAGAACGAGAGGACGGAGCGGCGCCCGAGCACGTCGGACAGCTTGCCGTAGATCGGCGTCACCACGGTGGAGGCAACGAGATACGCCGAGATCACCCAGGCCATATCCTCGAAGCCGTTGAGCTGCAGCGCGATGTCCGGCAGCACCACGGCCACGATCGACTGTTCCAGCGCGCCAAGCAGGATGGCCAGCATCAGGCCGAACAGCACCTGCATGACGGGCACGTCTGGCGGCGAGGCGTCAGGTGACCGGAGGGACGGCTGGGGGGATGACTGCTGGGGAGGCGGCACGGAAGGGGCGGACATGGAAGGCCTGCGTGGCAGACGGCGGCGCGACCGGCCGTGTCTGCTCTTGTCTGGTCAAGGAGAGCCGGTATTGTAGGCGCATGCCGCCGGCCCTGCTTGCCGAAGTGCCGCCCGGCTTACAGGCGGCTTTCAGGCGACGCTGGCGCCGCCTGAAAGTGGGGACGGTCGATCAGAACGTTTCCCAGTCGCCAGCCTCGACCGTGGCAGGCGCGGGCGCGGCTGCGGGACGGCGGCGGGCCGGCGTGGACAGCACGGGCTCCTTGCGCTGGGGCGTCACTGCCGGACGCGGCTTGGCGGGCGTGGCCGGCTGGCGCGCGGCCAGCACCGACGGMTGCGGCTTGCGCGCCACCGGCGGACGCACCGCCGCCGGCACGGCCGGGGCGCGAGCGCTGCGGGGTGCGGGGGCTGGGGCCGGGGCAGGCGATGCCTTGGCCGGCAGCGCAGGCGCTGCCGGACGGCTGATGGCCCGCACACGGGCGGGGGCCGGCGCAGCCAGGGCCGGGGTCTTTGCCGGGAGCTTGGCCGGGGCGGCCATGCGCGGCGCGGCCGTCATCACGGCCTGGGGCGCGCGCGCCTCGGGGGCGCGCACGCCGCCCAGGTCGAAGCGCGCCACCTCGGACACCAGCCCGCCGGCCTGCTGCATCAGGCTCTCGGCCGCCGCGCTGGCCTGCTCCACCAGCGCCGCGTTCTGCTGCGTCACCGATTCCATCTGGGTAATCGCCAGGCTGACCTGCTCGATGCCGGCGGTCTGCTCCTCGCTGGCCGCGCTGATCTCGCCCATGATGTCGGTCACACGACGCACGGCGCCGACGATGTCGTCCATGGTCTTTCCGGCCACTTCCACCTGCTTGGCGCCGTCCTGCACCTGGCGCACCGAGCTGTTGATCAGTTCGCCGATCTCCTTGGCTGCCGACGACGAGCGCTGCGCCAGGCTGCGCACCTCGGCCGCCACCACGCTGAAGCCCCGGCCCTGCTCGCCGGCGCGGGCCGCTTCCACAGCCGCGTTCAGCGCAAGGATGTTGGTCTGGAAGGCGATGCCCTCGATCACGCTGATGATCTCGGCCACGCGTGCGGAGGATTTCGAGATGCCATCCATGGTGTCGACCACGCTGCGCACCACCCGGCCGCCTTCCGTGGCCACATCCGAGGCGTTGACCGCCAGCTGGTTGGCCTGGCGGGCGTTCTCGGCGTTCTGGCGCACCGTGGAGGTCAATTCCTCCATCGAGGCGGCGGTCTCCTCGAGCGAGGCCGCCTGCTGCTCGGTCCGCTGGGAGAGATCGGTATTGCCACTGGAAATCTCGCGCGCTGCCGTGTCGATCGAGCCGGCGGCCTGCTGGATGCCGCGTACCAGCACGCCAAGCTGGCCGAAGGCGCGTTCCATCGCGCCAAGCATGCGGCCCATCTCATCCTGGGTGCGCACGGCGATGGCGTGGCCCAGGCGGCCCTGGGCGAGCGCCTCGGCGGCGTCCAGCGCCTGGCCGGCGGGCCGCGTCACCGAGCGGGTGATGGCCAGGCCCAGCAGCGCGGCGATCGCGGCGGCGGCGGCCGCCAGGCCGATCAGCAGGTTGCGGGCAAAGACATAGTGGTCGGAAGCCTCGGCCACGGCGTCGATGGCCATCTTCCGGCCAGACGCGGCGGCTTCGTCGAGTTTGTCGAAATAGGCGCCCTGCGCCGCCGGCAGCGTCACGATCAGGCCGGCGCGGGCGCTATTGAAGTCGCCACCGCGCAGTTGTTGCATGACGAGGTCGAGCTGGCCGTTGTAGGTGGTCCGGGTCTGGTTGAGCTGCTCGAACATGGCCTTGGACTCGGCCCGGCCACTGGCCTCGATGATCTTGGCCAGGGTTTCCAGGCTGGCGCGCATCTCGTCGCGCAGCTTGTTCACCTTGTCGATGTTCTGGGCGGCCAGCGCCGGATCCTCGGTCAGCGTGGCGTCGCGCACCAGCACACCGATCTGCAGCGCCCCTTCCTTCACGTGGTTCAGGTCGATGACGCGCAGCAGGCGCTGCTCCACCGCCTGGTGCATCGCATCGTTCATCCCGCGCAGCGCCGTCACGCCCACGGCCGCTACGGCCGCCAGCAGCAACACCACCGCACAGAATGCCAGGGACAGTCGTGCCCCGATACCCATGTTTCGCAAGCCCATCTCAGCGTACCTTTCTCTCTTTTTCGATGTTGGATGTACGTCTAGCGTCCACCGGAATCCGGGTGTCGCCATCAGCGCTATCGGGCAGGCCGGTGCGCTTCTTGAGCGGAAAATCGAAATAGGGGGAAAAGTGCCGGCAGTTCGTCAAATTGCCGCGTCAACGACTGGCGTCTAATCTGTTCCGGGCACTCCGGCCCGGCCGATCACGGCCACTGCGGCAACAGACCGCGACGAAACGACGAGGGCAAAAAAAAGAAGCCCACGCGCGGGGTGCTCGTAGGCTTTCAGGACTGCTGTGAAAGACCGGGGGTAAACCGGTCCGAACCCCGGAATATAAACCTGCTTACATGAGGTGTAAATGAGGCTTCTATCAGGGAATGCCCTGATGGCGGCTGTAACGAATTGAGCACTTTCGCGTTCCATGTCATGCCATGCCGCACATTCGGGCATATCGGCAGTTATCGGCAGCGTCCCAGAAAGCTTTAGTGCGAGCGGATTGCGACCCAAACGTTGCTTTTCTGTCAGGCGCCGACCACGAAGGTGCTACTTCAATCACACCGACTGCATCAATAAAATAAATAGAGCTTTACCTCTAGGCATTGTTCGCGGGCCAACTTTGTCAACACTTGTAAAACTTTGTTACCCTCCCGGCTGAAGTATTCCCCTTCTCTCCTCGCAAGGCCGGCCGAATTGCTCGGCCGGATGGCGCCATTCAACCGTTCGGTGTGCGCGCCCGTTAACGTGATGAAGGTGAGCCCCTGCCCCGGCTCCGAGAGCGAATGTTTCATATCTCGCCGGGATCAGGGCGCGCCATCCGTCACTTTTAGTGCGACCTCGATCCATGCGCCTGGTCCTCGGACCGTTGACCGCCGCCAGAACCCTCGCGGGCTCTTCCGGAGAAGTTGTGAAGCAGGAAAAAAAGGTTCCCCGTCCCAGCCGAAAGTTGCAGCATCTGCACTTTGCGGCCCACAGCGCCAGCCGCAATACCGTCATCGTGCACCTCTCGAATGGCACGCGGCTGACCGGGATCGTGCTGGCCTCGGACAATTACATGATTCTGCTGGGCAAAACGGGCGAGGATCCCATGCCCACGGTGGTCTACAAGCGCGCCATTACCGTGGTGACGCCGGCGCACGCGCCGGAAGCCGACGCAGCGGTGCTGGACGCCGAGGCGTCGCCGGATTTTGTGCGTCTATATATACCGCGCACCCGCAAGCGCCGCTGACGCCGCCAGGCCGGCCTGCGMCGGCGGCGCCCCGCCCATTCCCCGGRCCGGMCGCCATCCGCAATAACGCCGGGGGTTCCGGGCAGCGCCCGCAAACTCTCGCAAAGATCACTCTAAAGTCTCCTACCGCCCTGTCGATAACCCTTGCAACGGAGGCACTCTACGCCCTGCAACGCAGGCAGCCAACGTTACGGCACCCGCCGGAATGCCTAAAACATTGCATATAGGAGTCGTACCATGGCGCAAGTCATCAACACCAACATTCTGTCGCTGCAAACGCAGAGCAACCTGAACACGTCGCAATCGTCGCTGAACACCGCGATCCAGCGCCTGTCGTCGGGCCTGCGCATCAACAGCGCCAAGGACGATGCTGCTGGTCAAGCCATCGCCAACCGCTTCACCGCCAACATCAAGGGCCTGACGCAAGCTTCGCGTAACGCCAACGACGGTATCTCGATCGYGCAAACGACCGAAGGCGCCCTGAGCGAAGTCAACAACAACCTGCAACGTATCCGTGAACTGTCGGTGGAAGCCGCCAACGGTACGAACTCGGGTTCGGACCTGAAGTCGATCCAGGACGAAATCAAGCAACGTCTGTCGGAAATCGACCGCGTGTCGGCTCAGACCCAGTTCAACGGTGTCAAGGTTCTGGCCAAGGACCAGAACATGTCGATCCAGGTTGGCGCCAACGACAGCGAAACCATCTCGATCGCCCTGAAGGAAATCACCTCGAAGACCCTGGGCGTCGCTGGTTTCAGCGTTGCCGGCCCGCAAGGTGCCACGGCTTCGATCGGTTCCGCCGCCGCTCAAACGGCTCTGGGTTCCGCTACCCCGGTGACGGCTGCTTCGGCAACCGGCATCGCCGCCGCTGACATCCAGCGCGCTCTGGGCCTGAACACCTCGGCAGCCATCAACTCGCAATCCGTCGTGACGGATTCGAAGGGCAACTGGTTCGTGCAAGTGAGCATGACCGGCCTGACCGCCGCCGACGACGCCGCTCTGTCCTCGAAGGGCCTGGCTGGCAACGGTACGGCTACCTCGACGACGATGTACATCGCCGTCAAGCCGAGCGACGCTTCGGTGTCGGGTTCCACCGCCGGCTTCACGATCAAGGGCGCTTCGCTGCAAGCTTCGGACTTCCAACAAGCTGCCACGGTTGACCCGCTGAAGACGCTGGACTCCGCACTGGCTTCGGTTGACAGCCTGCGTTCGAGCCTGGGTGCTGTGCAAAACCGCTTCGAGTCGACGATCAACAACCTGAGCACGACGGTGAACAACCTGTCGGCTTCGCGTTCGCGCATCGAAGACGCTGACTACGCAACGGAAGTGTCGAACATGACCCGCGCGCAGATCCTGCAACAAGCTGGTACCTCGGTGCTGTCGCAAGCGAACCAGACCACGCAAAACGTGCTGTCGCTGCTGCGTTAATCGCCGCACCGCAAGAAGGCCGGGCCGCAAGGCCCGGCTTTTTTGCCGGAATGTTTTGCAGGCAGCCCACTGCCTGCAAAGCGTTTCAACCGAGCAGAACCCCTCGCCTCACCGGACGGAGCAAACCATGGCAACTCCCAATCCCGTTTCCACTCCGGCGGCCCGCATTCCCGCCGACACCGTGGCCATCGCGCCGGCTTCCGCCGCCCCGACCGCCACGGTAAAAGCCGTTCGCCCGTCGCATGAAGCCGACCGCGMGGACACCCGGCCCGCCGCCGATGCGCCTGAAAACACCGCCACCGCGGTGCAGGAGCTGGTGGACGTGCTGAAGACCACCTCCATTGGCCTGCGCTTCGCCATCGACGACCAGACGCACCGCGTCATCACCACGGTTTTCGACAAGGAGACGGGCGAGATCATCCGGCAAATGCCGAATGAAGACGTTGTGCGCCTGGCGCGCGCGATCGACAAGCTCCAGGGCCTGTTCGTGAGCCACGCCGTCTGACCTCTGCAATCACCCAGTTGAAKACAAATAACAATAGGTAGAACAGTCATGGCAATCTCTTCCATCGGTATCGGTTCCAACCTCGAGCTGCAAACGCTGCTCGACAAGCTCCAGGCAGCGGAAGAACTTCCGCTCACGCAGATCAACAACCAGGCCAAGAGCTACCAGGCCAAGCTGTCCGGCTACGGCACCATCAAGAGCGTGCTGGATGCCTATTCGGCCGCCGCCAAGACGCTGAACACCGCCGCMACGTGGAGCGCCGTCAAGGCCGCCGTGGGCTCGGATAGCGTGCTCAGCGCCGCCACCGACGCTACCGCCGTGGCAGGCAGCTACAACATCAACGTGTCCTCGCTGGCCGCCGCGCAATCGCTGGTCTCGAAGTCGGTGGCCGACAAGACCGCTGCCATCGGCGGCGGCACCATCACGGTGGACTTCGGCGCCGACCTCGCCACGGGCGGCACGCCCACCAGCACCAAGACGGTGACGATCGGMTCCGATACCTCGCTGGAAGGCATCCGCGACTCGATCAACAAGGCCAATATCGGCGTCACCGCCAGTATCATCAACGACGGCAGCGGCACGCCCTACCATATTGTGCTGACGTCCAACAAGACCGGCACCCAGTCCGGCATGCGTATCAGCGCCAGCGACAGCGCCGTGAGCGACATCGTGGCCTATGACCCGGCCGTGGCCACGCAGCCGAACGGCATGTCCGAGAAGGTGGCCGCTGCCAACGCCACGCTGAAGATCAACGGTATCGACGTCACCAGCCAGAGCAACACCGTGCAGGGCGCGGCCCAGGGCGTGACCCTGACGCTGAAGTCCACCGGCACCACGACCATGAACGTGACGCGCGACGATGCGTCGATCAAGGCCAGCGTGCAAGGCTTTGTCACCGCGTACAACAACATCCTGTCGGCCGTCGGCTCGCTGACCACGTTCGACACCGATGCCGGCACGGCTGGCGCACTGAACGGCKACGGCACGCTGCGCAATATCGCCACGCGCCTGCGCTCGATGCTGACCACCCCGATGTCCGACGGCAACGGCGGCTCGGTCACGCTGTCCGATCTCGGCATCGAGTTCAACGTGACCACCGGCAACGCTGGCAAGCTGGAAATMGACGACGACAAGCTGAACAAGGCGCTCTCGGACAACTTCCAGGACCTGACCAAGTTCTTCTCGGGTGTGGATGGTTCGGCCGGTATGGGCAAGACCATCACCGACTATGTCGACTCGCTGAACGGCACCTCCGGCGCACTGACGGCAGCCACCGACGGCATCACCGCCACGCTGAAGGATCTGGAAGACAAGTACACGGCGACGCAGGACCGCGTCACGTCGACGATGGACCGTTACCGCGCGCAGTTCACGCAGCTGGACCTGCTGGTGTCGAAGCTGAACCAGACCAGCAGCTACCTGACGCAGCAGTTCGCGGCCATGAACGGCACCAGCAGCAAGTAAGTCACCGGAGTTCACCATGTTCGCGCGCCAAGCCATCAATGCCTATGCCCAGGTCGGTGTACAGACCGGGGTCATGAGCGCCAGCCCGCACAAGCTGATCGCGATGCTGTACGACGGCGCCCGCTCGGCCATCGCCCGTGCCAGGTTCCACCTGGACAATGGCGAGCTGGAGGCGCGCGGCAATGCCATCTCCAAGGCTATCAACATCATCGACAACGGGCTGCGCGCGGTGCTGGACCACGAGGCGGGCGGGGAAATCTCCGCCAACCTCGAATCGCTGTACGAATACATGACCCGTCGCCTGATGCTGGCCAACCTGCGCGGCGACGCTACCCTGCTGTCGGAAGTGGATGCCCTGCTCGAGAATCTTGCCTCGGCCTGGACCGCCATCGACCCGGCAGCGCCCACTGACGCCGAGCCCGCTGCACCGACCGCCATCACGCAGCCGGCCCTGCAGGAATCCTGAGATGTTCGATATGTCCCCCATCGTCAGAAGCTACGAAGAGCTGCTGGTGCTCTCGGAGCAGATGCTCGAAGCCGCGCGCGCGTCCAACTGGGATGCGCTCAACGATCTCCAGCAGGTCTACATGGCCGAAGTGGATCGCCTGCGCCTGCTCGACCACACCAAGCCGTTCTCCGACAACGAACGCCTGCGCCGCTTCCAGTTGCTGGAGCGCATCCTGGCCTACGACGCCCGGATCCGCGACCTGACCATGCCGCGCCTGGCCCAGTTGGGCGAACTGCTGAACAGCTCGCGCCGCAAGCTCGAGTTGTCCGCCGCCTACGGCGCCGCCGCCTGAATCCACTGCCCTTCCGTGCTTGCGGAAGGGATCGACCGACGCGTATCACGTCCATCGCCATCCGCTGACACGCGCCCATGACTGGCATCCAAATCCCGGCGGCCCTGGTGCCCCACGCTGCACCGGACACGCAACTCTCGCGCCCGGCGCTGGCCATCGACAAGCTCGCGGCGCTGATGCCGGTGCACGACGTCTCGCAGGGCGACGTGCAGTCGTCCACGGGCGAGACCGTCCAGGCCCGGCCGCCCAGCGCGGTCGGCCCCGGCGCCATGGACGCGCGCGGCAACGCGCTGACCACCTCCACGCGCGAGACCCTGAGCTTCGCGGCGCGCGCCATCCTCGACCTGTTCGAATCGGGCGATGCGCAGCCGCTGCAGACGCGCGCCCCGCTGCTGGCCACCGCGCCCGGCGCGGGCAACGCGTCGGCCGCCACGCTGTCCGCCGCGCTCGCCACGCTGGTCGACCAGAGCGGCCTGTTCTACGAATCGCATGTGGCGCAATGGGTAGTGGGCCAGCGCCCGCTGTCGGCCCTGCTGCAGGAGCCGCAGGCCGGCCTGCGCCAGCCCGCCCCGCCGGCCCAGACGGCCCCGCCCGCCGCGACGCCACCG
>NZ_JBFTLH010000033.1:0-37541 GCF_056396345.1 Cupriavidus sp. 05T42 | reverse complement strand
CATCCACTCGGTGCGCGAACTGGCCGAGATGATGCTCAAGATGGCTGCCGACTACCCCGAGTACGCCGAAGAAGCCCGCAAGACCAAGATCGTGGAAACGTCCTCCGGCGAGTTCTACGGCAAGGGCTACCAGGACGTACAGCACCGTGTGCCGAAGATCGACAACACGATGGAAGAACTGGGCTGGCAGCCGAAGCTGAACATGGAACAGGCGCTGCGCCGCATCTTCGAAGCCTACCGCGACAAGGTGGTGGAGGCGCGTACGCTGGTGACCGGCGGCAACTGATTCCGGCGGGGCGCCCCGGTTTGGGTAGACTATGCCTCGCGCGACGTTTCGCGCGCGAGGTGTCTACTCTCTGGAACGCGCCCCCATGCACGCCACCGGCAGGACCCTTTACCGTTTTTCCCTCTTTCCGCTAGCCTCGCTGCTGGCGATGCCGGCGGCCCTGGCCCAGACGGCCGAAGAAAAGACGCTGCCCGACGTGGTGGTCAGCGCCAGCCGCAGCGAACAGCGCCAGTTCGATGCCCCGGCCGCCGTCACCAGCATCGCCGTGGATCCCTTCACGGCGGCATCCCCGCTGGTCAATCTCTCCGAACTGACACTGACCGTCCCCGGCATTGCCGTGCGGGACCGCCAGAACTACGCCCAGGACCTCCAGATCGCCGTGCGCGGCTTTGGCAGCCGCTCGACCTTCGGGGTGCGCGGGGTGCGCCTGTTCATCGATGGCATTCCTGCCACCATGCCGGACGGTCAGGGGCAGGCTTCCACCTTCGACCTGGCCAACGCGAGCCGGGTGGAGGTGCTGCGCGGCCCGTTCGCCCAGATGTACGGCAACGCCTCGGGAGGCGTGGTGCAGGTGTTCACGCCCGATCCGCCCAAGGATGGCTTCACCGGGCGGGCCTCCACCGGCTTGGGCTCGGACGGGCAATGGCAGGCCGGCGTGGCGCTGGCCGGCGGCAATGACCGCCTCGGCGGCTCGCTGGACGCCTGGACCTACCAGACCGACGGCTACCGGGACCACAGCGCCGCGCGCCGCTACCAGCTCAACGCCAAGATCGTGGCCCAACCGACCACGGCCACCAAGATCACTGGCCAGTTCAACTACTTCACCCAGCCGCTGGCCGAGGACCCGCTCGGGCTCACGCGCGCCCAGGCGGACGCCAACCCCCGGCAGGCCGTGCCGGCGGCGACCCAGTTCAATACGGGCAAGGATGTCGAGCAGACGCAGGCCGGCGTGGTGGTCGAACACCAACTGAGCGAGCGTGACAGCCTGAACTTCCGTCTCTACGGCGGCGGGCGGCAGCTGACCCAGCGGCTCGGCTTCAGCGGTGCGGCGCCCTCGTCGGCGGGCGGGATTGTCGATCTGGACCGCACCTACGGCGGCACGGCGCTGGCGTGGACGCACAAGACCACGGCCAACGGCCTGCCGCTGCAATGGACGGCCGGGATCGAGGCCAACGCCATGCGCGACGGCCGCCATGGCTACGTCAACGATAACGGCCAGCAGGGCGCGCTGCGCCGGGACGAGACCGACGAGGCGGCCGACTACGGCGCGTTCGCCCAGTTCAACTGGACCGTGCATCCCGCCTGGGAGCTGGTGGGCGGGCTGCGGGCGAGCATGGTGCGGCTGCGCATTGACGACCACTACGTCACGGCGGCCAGCCCCGACGACAGCGGCACCTCCACCTATCACAACGTCAGCCCGGTAGCCGGCGTGGTCTGGCACGCCCACGACACGCTCAATGTCTACGCCAACCTGGGCCGGGGCTTCGAGACCCCGACGCTGACCGAGGTGGCCTACGGCCCCGGCGGCGTGGGCGCCAACCTGGGCTTGCAGGCGTCCACCAGCCGGCAGGGCGAGATCGGCGTGAAATGGCAGGCGGCCGGCCAGAAGGTGGAGGCTGCGCTGTTCGATGCCGACAGCCACGACGAGGTGGTGCCGGTATCGAACAACGCCGGCCGCACGGTCTACCAGAACGTGAACGGCGTGCGCCGGCGCGGGCTGGAACTGGGCTGGCGCGGCACCTTCGGCCAGGCGCAGCAGTGGGGGGCGGGGCTCGGGTATACCTATTTGTCGGCCTACTTCGGGGAGGCATATCTCAACGCGCAGGGCCTGCAGGTGGCGGCCGGCAACCGGCTGCCCGGCACGGCGCGGCACAGCCTGGGCGCGGAGCTGACCTACCGGCCGCTGGCGCCGCTGATGCTGGGGGTGGAGGCGCGGGCGGACAGCCAGGTCTATGCGGACGATCTCAACACCCAGGCGGCGCCCGGCTACATGGTCTTCAACCTCAAGGCCGGCTACGAATTCAAGCTGGGCCGGACCCGGCTGTACCTGTTCGGGCGGATCGACAACCTGGCGGACCGGCACTACATCGGCTCGGTCATCGTCAACGAGGCCAACGGCCGGTACTTCGAGCCGGCGGCCGGGCGGCGCTTCTTCCTGGGGCTGCGCGCGTCGATGTAAACCTGGTTTTTCTCCCCTCTCCCGCCTGCGGGAGAGGGGCCGGGGGAGAGGGATTGAGCATGCGGCGCGATGTCACTTCGCAGAACCGCCCTCCCTCTCCCCCGCCCCTCTCCCAGTGGGAGAGGGGAGAAAAACCATGCGATCGGCTTGCCTCGGAGCAGCAAGCGCAGGGGCATGTCAGCCGCCGCCTGACTTGCCAGCGGCGCGTCTCCGGCCTAAGGTGGCGTCTTTGACTGGCATCCGTGGAGCCCCATGCCCCCCTCCATGCCCCAGGACCGCGACCTCCGCATCATGCTGTGGGTCGTGGCCGTTGGCTTTTTCATGCAGACGCTCGATTCGACCATCGTCAACACGGCGCTGCCGTCGATGGCGCACAGCCTGGGCGAAAGCCCGCTGCGCATGCAGTCGGTCGTTATCGCCTATTCCCTCACCATGGCGGTGGTCATTCCGGCCTCGGGCTGGCTGGCGGACCGCTTCGGCACGCGCACGATCTTCCAGACCGCCATCGGCCTGTTCGTGCTCGGCTCCCTGCTATGCGCCTGGGCGCCCACGCTGCCGGCACTGACTGCCGCGCGGGTGGTGCAGGGCGTGGGCGGCGCCATGCTGCTGCCGGTGGGGCGGCTCTCCGTGCTGCGCACCTTCCCGCGCGAGCAATACCTCCAGGCGCTCAGCTTCGTGGCCATTCCGGGCATGATCGGCCCGCTGATCGGCCCCACGCTGGGCGGCTGGCTGACGCAGACGCTGTCGTGGCACTGGATCTTCCTGATCAACGTGCCGGTGGGGATCATCGGCGCCATCGCCACGATCCGCTATATGCCGAACTCACGGCTGCCCGGCATGGGCGGCTTCGACGTAACCGGCTACCTGCTGCTGGCCGTGGCCATGGTGGCGCTGTCGTTTTCGCTGGACGGGCTGGCGGGCATGGGCTTCCAGCACGCCACGGTGCTGATGCTGCTGATTGGCAGCATGGCGGCGCTCACGGCCTACGTGCTGCACGCCAACAAGCGCCAGAACCCGTTGTTMTCGCTGAAGCTGTTCAAAATCCACGCGTTCAGCGTGGGGCTGCTCGGTAACCTGTTCGCGCGTATCGGCAACGGGGCGATGCCGTTCCTGATTCCGCTGATGCTCCAGGTGAGCATGGGCTACGCGCCGTTCGATGCCGGCCTGATGATGCTGCCGGTCACGGCCGCCGGCATGGCCTCCAAGCGGCTGGCGACGATGCTGATCGAGCGCCACGGCTACCGGCGCGTGCTGGTGGTCAACACCTTCGTGGTAGGGCTGACGATGGCGTCTTTCGCACTGATTTCGCCAACGCGCCCGCTGGCGCTGACGCTGGTGCAGCTGGCCATCTTCGGCATGGTCAACTCGATCCAGTTCACGGCCATGAACACCGTGGCACTGAAAGACCTGTCGGGAGCCAGTGCCAGCAGCGGCAATTCGATGCTGTCGATGGTGCAGATGCTGTCGATGAGCCTGGCGGTGACCTCGGCCGGCGCGCTGCTGGCCACGTTCCAGGCCGGCTTTGGCGCGAACGGTGCGCACCAGATGGAAGTGCTGCCAGCCTTCCACGCCACCTTCATCTGCGTGGGGCTGATTACCTCGGCATCCGCATGGATCTTCATGCAGCTCAGCCCGGAGCCGGCGCGCGATACGAAGGAAGAGGTGAAGCAGGCCGGGGAGATGTAGCCCCCCGGCCGGGGCGGGGCGAAGCTTACGCCGCGAGCAACTCGCAGAACCGTGMGATGTCGACGTTGCCGCCGCTGATGAGCACGCCCACGCGCTGGCCCTTGAGCTGGTCCTTCATCGCCAGCACGGCGGCCAGCCCGAGGCAGCCAGTGGGCTCCACCACCATCTTCATGCGCTCGGCGAAGAAGCGCATGGCGTCCACCAGTTGCGCGTCCGAGGCGGTGACGATGTCCGTGACGTCGCGGCGGATGATGCCGAAGGTGTACTCGCCCAGATGCTGGGTCTGCGCGCCATCGGCAATCGTCTTCGGGGTGTCGATGTTGACGATCTCGCCCTTGCGGAACGACTGCTGGCCGTCGTTGCCGGCCTCCGGCTCCACGCCGTAGAGCTTGCAGTCCGGCGCCAGCGCGCGCGTGGCCAGCGCGGTGCCGGAGAGCAGCCCGCCGCCGCCGAGCGGCGTGAACAGGGCGTCCAGCGGGCCGACTTCCTCGAACAGTTCCTTGGCGGCCGTGCCCTGGCCGGCCAGCACGTCGGGATGGTCGTACGGCGGAATCAGCGTCATGCCGTGCTCGGCGGCCAGCTTGCGGCCAATCGCCTCGCGGTCTTCGGTGTAGCGGTCGTAGGTCACCACGTTGGCGCCGTAGCCCTTGGTGGCGGCTACCTTGGCGGCCGGGGCGTCGTGCGGCATGACGATGGTCGCCGGCATGCCGAGCAGTTTGGCCGAGAGGGCGATGCCCTGGGCATGGTTGCCGGACGAGAACGCCACCACGCCACCCTTGCGCTGCTCGGGCGAGAACTTCGACAAGGCGTTGAACGCGCCGCGGAACTTGAACGCGCCCATGCGCTGGAAGTTCTCGCACTTGATGAACACTTCCGCGCCGACGATGTCGTTGAGCGTGCGCGAGGTGTTCACGGGCGTGCGGTTGGCGTGGCCGTCCAGGCGCTGGGCGGCGGCTTGCACATCGGCGTAGGTGGGCAGTTGCAGGGTCGTCATGGCAGGGAAGGGTGCGAGGGGTGCGATGGAGGTGAAGGAGATTACCAGGGCCAGGCCAGGCGCTTGCCGGTGCCATCGGCCACGGCGCGCTCGTGCAGGAAGCGGGCGACGGTCAGGTCCTGGAGCGCCAGGCCGGTCATGTCGAAGACGGTGATGTCGGTGGAGGCACGGTCGAACATGGCGTTGCCGGTCAGCAGGTCGCCGATCTCGGTGCAGTCGACCTGGGCGGCCCACTGGCACTCGCCGATGCCGCGGGCCTGCTCGCGGTCGTCGGCAAAGACGCGCGCGCGGGCCAGCACGCCGTCCGGCAGTTCGCGCTTGCCGCGCGTATCGGCGCCCACGCAGTTCAGGTGGGTGCCGGGCTGCACGGCGTCGGCCTCGAACAGGGCGCCGCCGCCGGGTGTGGCGGTGATGACGACGTCACTCTTCGACACCGCCGCGCTGGCGTCCGTCGCCAGTTCAATCTGGCAGCGGTCGGAGAACGCCGCCTCGAACGCCGGATCGCGCTGGCGGCTGAAGGGGACGTAGGAAACATGGCACAGCGACGGCAGCAGGCGCAGCGCATAGGTCAGCTGCACGCGCGCCTGCACGCCAGTGCCGAACACGCAGACGCGCTCGCTGTTGGGTCGCGCCAGCAGTTGCAGGCCGATGCCGCCGGCCGCGCCGGTGCGCGCGGTGGTGATGGCGTTGCCGTCCAGCACGCAGAGCGGGCGGCCCGTGGCGGGGTCGATCAGCAGCACCGTGGCCTGATGCGGCTCGCCGCCCTGGGCGCGGTTGTCCGGCCAGAACCCGGCCGCCTTGAAGCCGAGCAGGTTCTGCTTCGGCACATCGCCGGCCTTGATGCCGAACACGCCGCCGGTGGCCAGTTTCTCGCGGATCAGCGGGAACACGCGGCCTTCGCGGTGGCTGTGCAGCACGAAGGCTTCGCGCACGGCAGCCAGCACATCGTCCGGTTGCAGGGCCGCTTCGACGTCGAATTTGTCGAGCAGCAGGAGTTGGGCCAGATGGGTGTCAGCGGGCATAGCTATAGACCGAGGCGCGCGACACGCCGAGATGTGCCGCGACGGTTTCCATGGCGCGCCGGACCTCCAACAGGCCCGACGCCTTGAGTTCATGCATCAGCGCGCGCCGGTCTTCGGTCTTCAGCGCACGGGGCGTGGTGGCCAGCCGGGCGGCAAAAGTGTCGATACGGGCACGCAGGGCATCGGTGCCGGCGGGGTCGAGTGACTCTTGCGGCCCCTCGACGGCAGTMTGGACGAATTGCCCCATCGCCATCTGCAGGCTGCGGAACAGMGTCAGGTCGACATTCATGCACAGTGCGGCGATATAACGCCCGTTGCTGTCCTTGACGCCCAYCGAGGTGCTCTTGGCCTGCCGCCCATCCGCGAACTGGTTCGGATAATTGGCGATGATCTGAGGGTAGTCCGGATCGGTGATGCGGGCCTGGCCCAACTCGGTGGTGGGGTCGCCCACGGCGCGGCCGGACAGGTTGTTGTGGATGGCGAGGATCGACTGCTCGGGCTCGAGCAGGTCGTGGACCACGACCTCGCAGAACGGCGCGAGCGTCTGCCCGAGGCCATCGGCAATCTGCTTGATCTGGTCGAGCAACTGGCGCTGCTCCGGCGTGCGGGTCTTCATGCTGGACATTTTGTCCAGCAGTAGATGAAATGTCAAGATACAGGAACTGCCCGCTCACGCCGCGTGCGCATCGCGGCGTGAGCCTTTCAAGACCCCGGCAGGCTAGCGCGTGCCGGCGCTGCAGCAGTAGGCCAGCAGGAAGGTGTGGGTGCCCGGGAGATTGCCCACGATGCGGCGCATGTCCCCGTTCAGCTTGGCCATGGCTGCCGTTACGCGGTCGGGGCCGGGCAGGTTGCCGTTATTGAAGTCATGCACGGCGAGGGCGACGGGTTTCTGGTCCTTGGTCTTGGGCGACGCAAGGCCGCGGTCCTCCTCCGCGAACTTCTCTTCGCGCTGTGCCACGGCGCCGATCTTCCCCTCGCAGTAGCCGTGGGTGCCGGACATGACGTGAATCGTGTGGCCGCTGCCGGTCAGGCCGCTGGCGATGGTATTGAGTGCCGCCGCCACGTCGTCGACGTCGGACGGATCGTGAAATCCCCAGATCTGCACGGCGGTGGGGGTCTTGGCGGTGATGTTGACGAGCGTTGCCATGGTGTTTCTCCTTGGAAAACTTCAGGTTTCTGCGATGGAGGGGGAAGTCAGACTTCCCGCGCGTGGGTCTGCCCCGGCCAGACGCCAGTCATCTCGATGGCGCGACGCCCCGTCAGCCATTGCCCAAGCGGGCTGGGCCAGTTGAAGGCGTAGTGGTCGCTGTTCATGACCCCCTGGAATTTCACGTCCACGCGGATATTCGTCGCGCTAAGCGGGATGTTGCTCACGGTCTTGGAAATGCCGCCGCTCAGCGAGAACTCGTCGTGTTGCCGCCCCGCCGGCGAGTCGTAGCCGATCTGGATGTGGGTCACGTAGGTGCACCCGGGCTTGTTGTCGAAGACCACCTCGAAGGCGCCGAGCCGGTTGATCCAGTTCGGGATCAGCAGCGGCCCGTCGAACGAGGCGAAGGTGTAGGCGATCGGAATCGGGGAGGGCGCGAGCTGATCCGACTGGTAAGGCCAGAGATGCTGATCCACGCTCTTGTTCTGGCGGGTGGAGACGAACGAGCCCTTGCCATTGGCGCCGCCCAGCATCTCCTGCACGGCACCGGCGGAGCCGGTCAGCGAGAAGGAAGAGCTGTTGTCCTGGGAACCCACGTTCAGCCCGCTGTGCGCGTAGACGGCGCTGGTGACCACGCCGAATCCCTGCGCAATCTGCCCGTTCGACCCCATGCTGACCGACTGCGCCTGGTCGTACAGCCACTTGTAGGTGTCCGACTTGCCAAGCGTGGTCAGGTCGCTGATGAACGTTTCCGACGCGATGCCGAACTCGGACGCGATCGACCCCACCGACGAGAAATCCCACTTCACCTCGACGCCAGCCGTCACCTTGACGCCGGTATCCGGGTCGGTGGCGGAGCCGTCCAGGTTGACGTTGGATTCGCTGCGCTGCACGTTGCTGGACGACAGCTTCCACTGGTTGGGAATGCCGCGCGTGCTCAGCGTGAGCCCCGGAGTCTCTTCCTTGACCAGCGTGAAATCGCCGGTGTCCGGCGACACAAAGCCCACGGCGCCCGGTTTGATATTGGGCGTCAGGGTCCAGTTACCCCAGTATGCGGGGCGCCCGTTGCGTATCAAGTCCGTGAAAGATCGATTCCAATTCATGGTGTTACCCCTTATTAAGTTGTTGGCATTTTGCGGATGTCGCGATTTCGCTTGGTGACGTATCGCATAACCAGTGTTGATGCCGCGGAGGGGTATTCGCCATTACTCAGAATGCGTATTCGGCGGGTTGGAATCAACGGGAATTCTGATTTGTCTGGAAATCGTCATGAGATCCGCCAGGGTTTGCAGCCCGGTTTTGGCGCGGATGTTTTCCAGATGTTTGCTGACGGTGCGGGGACTGATGCTGAGATGCCTGCCGATTTCCTTGGCCGTCAGGCCCAGGCTCAGTTTCTGCAAGACGTCCTTTTCACGCTGGCTTAATGTGTCCGGCTGAAGAATCGGGATGGGCGCGTGGGTCGCCGTATTGGCGTGCGCGGTGGCAAAGGCAACCAGCTGCGACGTGGAATGAATGTCGAGTTTTGCGGAGATATTGGTGCGGTGCTTGCGGGCCGTGAATTCGGTAACGCCCAGATACCTGGCGATATCACTGGTGCTCATMCCCTTGGCGATCAAGGCGAGCACCTGGGATTCCCGGGTGGTCAACCTTGATGACGACAAGCATGCCCATTATTATTTTTGCGGGCGAATGACGGAGCGTCACCTCGCTACGGTGCAATCAGGTCATCGTAGGTGAAATGAATGAACTGTTTGTGGGAATTATTTAATATCAGAGATAAGGGTGCCTAATATCTCCTCTCGCCCGATAGCGGAAGAGAGGAGAAAGGCACGCTTTTAAGCCGCTTCGGCCACCCGGATTTCGACCAGCAGCTTTTTCAGTTCCGGCACGCAGGAGCCGCAATTGCCGCCGGCCTTCACGCAGGCGGTGATTTCAGCCGGGGTCTTGAGGTCGTGCTTGCGCACGGCGTCGCAGATCGTGTTGCGGCCCACGCCGAAGCAGGAGCACACCGTGGGGCCGGCGTCGGCGCCTTTCTCCATCGGCTGGCCCAGCAGCAGGCCGATGCGGTCKGTGTCTTCCAGCCGCTCTTGTCCGAACAACTGCGACAGCCACGCGCGCGAGGGCAGGTCCGGGCGCGTGGAGACGTACACGCAGGCCTCGATCCGGTCGTTGACCACATAGCCCGCGTGATAGACGCCAGCGGTGCGGTCCTCGTACTCGAGCCAGTCGGCCTCGGGGTCCTGCACGCCCAGCAGCGCGCGGGCCCAGGCGGCGCGGTCGGGGATGGCCTCCCGGCCGGCGAATTCGTAGCGCTGGAACTGCTTGCCCTGGATGCGCGTCCAGTACGTCAGCGCATCGGCGGGCAGGGCGGCGCGGCTCAGCACGAAGCCGTGCCACGAGACGCGGAATTCCTCCACGCGCACCGGCGTGTGCTTGAACTCGGGCTCGCCCGAGACCGGATCGACCGCCGGATTGACCAGCGCGCCCACGCGGGCATCGGAACTGAACTGGCTGTTCCAGTGGATCGGCACGAACACGCTGCCACGCGGAATGCCGCCGCCATGGCGCACGCGGGCCACCATCGCGCCCCAGCGGCTGGTGATGCGTGCCAGCTTGCCTTCGCCCACGCCGCACAGCAGGGCGTCTTGCGGATGCATGTCGACGAAGGGCTCGGGCAGGTGGTCGGAGAGCCGCGCGGCCTTGCCGGTGCGGGTCATGGTGTGCCATTGGTCGCGCACCCGGCCGGTGTTCAGGATCAGCGGGAAGTCGTCGTCGGTGGCGTGGGCCGGCGCGCGCGGCGCGGTCGGCACGAAGCGGGCGCGGCCATCGGGATGGGCGTAGCGGCCGTCGGTGAACAGGCGCTGCGTGCCTTCGGTCAGGTCCGCACGTACGGGCCATTGCACCGGCGCGAGCGCGTCATAGTCGGCCTGGGCCAGCCCGGCCAGCCCGCTGATGTCGAACGCACGCGGTGCGTCGCGCTCGGTGGCGGTGTCGTTGCGCCACGCGCTCAGGCGGGCGTGTTCGTCGAAGATTTCATGCGGACCGGCGTAGTCGAAGCCGGCGAAGCCCATGCGGCGGGCCACGTCGCAGAGGATGTCCCAGTCGGCGCGGGCCTCGCCCGGCGCGGGCAGGAAGGCGCGCTGGCGCGAGATGCGGCGCTCGGTGTTGGTCACCGTGCCGTTCTTCTCGCCCCAGCCCAGCGCCGGCAGCAGGATGTGGGCGGCGTCGTTGGTGTCGGTGTGCGTGACGATGTCCGACGCCACCACCAGTTCGCACTTGGCCAGCGCGCGCCGCGCCTGATCGGCATCGGGCAGGCTCACCACGGGGTTGGTGGCAATGACCCAGACCGCCTTGACCCTGCCTTGCTCGATGGCGTCGAACAGGTCCACGGCCTTGAGGCCGGGCTGGTCAGCCATCGCCGGGGACTGCCAGAAGTCCTGCACGATGTCCCGGTGGACCGGGTTGGCCAGCTCCATATGGGCGGCCAGCATGTTCGCCAGCCCGCCGACTTCGCGCCCGCCCATCGCGTTGGGCTGGCCGGTCAGCGAGAACGGGCCCATGCCGGGGCGGCCAATGCGGCCGGTCAGCAGGTGGCAGTTGATGATGCTGTTGACCTTGTCCGTGCCGGACGAGGACTGGTTCACGCCCATCGAGAACGCGGTAATGACCTGCTCCGTGCTGGAGAACAGGTCGAAGAAGGCTTGCACGTCCGCCGGATCGAGCTTGCAGGCGCGCGCCACGGCGGCGACGCTGGTGTCGTCCGCTTCGGCGGCGGCCAGCGTGGCTTCCAGCCCGGCGGTGTGCGCGGCCACGAAGGCCGTGTCGGTCTTGCCGGCGCGGGCCAGATGGCTCAGCAGGCCGTTGAACAGCCGCACATCGGTGCCCGCGCGCAGCGGCAGGTGCAGGTCGGCCAGTTCACAGGTGGCGGTGCGGCGCGGATCGATCGCCACGATCTTCATCTCGGGCCGGGCTTCCTTGGCGCGCGTGAGCCGCTGGAACAGGATCGGGTGGCACCACGCGGTGTTCGAGCCCACCAGCACGACGAGATCGGCGGTCTCCAGGTCCTCGTAGCTGCACGGCACCAGGTCTTCGCCGAAGGCGCGCTTGTGGCCGGCCACGGCGGATGACATGCAGAGCCGCGAGTTGGTGTCGATATTGGCCGTGCCGATGAACCCCTTCATCAGCTTGTTGGCGATGTAGTAGTCCTCGGTCAGGATCTGGCCGGAGACGTAGAGCGCCACGGCGTCCGGGCCGTGCGCGGCGACGATGTCCGAGAAGCCCTTGGCGACCTTGTCGAGCGCCTCGTCCCAGGAGACGCGGCGCAGCGCGCCATCGGCCTCGCGCAGTTGGGGATGCAGCAGGCGGCCGTCCAGGTCGAGGGTTTCGCCGAGCGCCGAGCCCTTGACGCAGAGCCGGCCGAAGTTGGAGGCATGGTCCGCGTCGCCGCTGACTTCGACCTGGCCGTCCGCGCGCACGGTGGCGCGCACGCCGCAGCCCACGCCGCAATAGGGGCAGGTGGTGGCGGTTGTGGTGGTGGCGGTGGAGGAAACCACCGCAATATCGGACAGGTTCACAGCGATGTCTCTCTTTCGGTGGATGCCAGCCGGCAACGCCGGTGGCAACCCAGCCGGTAAATCAGGCGGCCAGGGCCTCGCACTGGGTCTTGCCGAACAGCAGGCGCTGGCGCAGGGCGCCAACCGGCTTGCCGCTCTGGATCAGGTCGAAGTACCACGGGCCGTCCTGCACGTCGCCGTATAGCACCGCGCCCACGAGCCGGCCGTCCTGCAGCACCAGCCGCTTGTAGACGCCGCGCCGGGGATCGCGCAGGACCAGATCCTCGCTGCCATCGGCGCCAATGAAATCGCCGGCCGAGTACAGGTCCACGCCGGTGACCTTGAGCTTGGTCGCCGTGGCCTGCTGCACGTAGCGGCGATGCCCGGCGCCGGCCAGGTGGGCCGCGCAGACGCGCGCCTGGTCCCAGATCGGCGCCACCAGCCCGAAGGTGGCCTGGCGATGCTGCACGCACTCGCCCACGGCGTAGATGCGCGGGTCGAAGGTCTGGAGCGTGTMGTCCACGACGATGGCGCGCTCGCAGCGCAGGCCGGCGCCGGCCGCCAGTTCGATATTGGGGCGCACGCCGGCGGTCATCACCACCAGGTCCGCCGGGATCTGGCTGCCGTCCTTGAACAGCACGCCGGTCACGCGGGTATCGCCCAGAATGCCGGCGGTCTGCGCGCCGAGCAGGAAGCGCAGGCCCTTGCGCTCCAGCGCCAGCTTCAGCAGCGCGGCGGCGGGTTTGTCGAGCTGGCGCTCCATCAGGCTGTCGGCGAGGTGGACCACGGTCACGTCCATGCCCTGGCGCAGCAGGCCGTTGGCGGCCTCGAGCCCGAGCAGGCCGCCGCCGATCACCACCGCGTGACGATGGTTGCGCGCGGCGTGGAGCATGGTTTCCACGTCCTGGATGTCGCGGAAGGCGATCACCCCGTCGAGCGTATGGCCCGGCACCGGCAGGATGAACGGCTTGGAGCCCGTGGCCAGCAGCAGGCGGTCGTAACGCACCTCCCGGCCGGAGGCCGAGCGCACCGTGCGGCGGGGGCGGTCGATGGCCTCTACGGGGTCGCCCGCCAGCAGCTCGATGCCATGCGCGGCATACCACTCGCGCGTGTTGAGCATGATGTCGTCGACGGTCTTCTCGCCGGCGAGCACCGGCGAGAGCAGGATGCGGTTGTAGTTGCCGTGCGGCTCGGCGCCGAACACCGTGATGTCATACAGGTCCGGCGCCAGCTTCAGCAGTTCCTCGACCGTGCGCATGCCGGCCATGCCGTTGCCGACGACAACCAGTCGGGGTTTGGCGTGGGGGGTGGCGGTGGGCGTCATGGGCGTCTCAGGTGGCTTGGGCGTGGGCGAGGGGCAATGCAGGAGGCGGGAGGCGGCTCAGGCCGCCATTTCTTCCTCGGTCTGGCGCGCGACTTCGCTGGCGGCTACCCAGACCTTGCCGTCGTACACCCGGGCCGCGTAGGCCGCCACCGAGTGCTCGGGGGCTTCCAGGCATTCGCCGGTACGCAGGTCGAAATGATGCTTGTAGATCGGCGAGGCCACCACGACGCGCTCGCCCAGGCTGCCCACCAGCCCGCGCGAGAGCACCGACGCCTGCGAGTTCGGATCGAAATTGTCGATGGCGAAGACCTCCTCGCCCCGGCCGATACGGAACACGGCCACCTGCTGGCCATCGACCAGTGCGCAGACACCAGTATTGGGCACGATGTCGCGCAAGGTGCAAATCGCGGTCCAGGTTTCCGGATGATGGGAATGATGCATCACGTTCTCCTTTTATCAGGCTGCTTTTGCGGGCACGGCAACCACGGGGATGTGGCTCAGGCGTGAACGCTGCAAGTTCCGTTCCTCGGGCGTGGCCGGGCGGACCTGGCCGCGCTCTTCCAGGAAGACGAGGTTGTCGTCGCGCAGGTCGCTGTTGACGAAGTGGCGGAAGCGCTTGCGGGTCTCGGGGTCCGTGACGGCCTTCTTCCACTCGTCCTCGTAGGTGTCCACCACGTGCTGCATCTCGGCCTCGAGTTCGGCGCCCACGCCCAGCTTGTCGTCGATCACCACCGACTTCAGGTAGTCCAGGCCGCCTTCGAGGTTGTCGCGCCAGGTGCTGGTGCGTTGCAGGCGGTCTGCCGTGCGGATGTAGAACATCAGGAAGCGGTCGATGTAGCGGATCAGCGTGTCGTGGTCCAGGTCGCCGGCCAGCAGTTCGGCGTGGCGCGGCTTCATGCCGCCGTTGCCGCAGACGTAGAGGTTCCAGCCGCGTTCCGTGGCGATAATGCCCACGTCCTTGCCCTGCGCCTCGGCACATTCGCGGGTGCAGCCGGACACGCCGAACTTGATCTTGTGCGGGGCGCGCAGGCCCTTGTAGCGGTTCTCGATCTCGATGGCGAGGCCGACCGAGTCATCCACGCCATAGCGGCACCACGTGGAGCCCACGCAGGACTTCACCGTGCGCAGCGACTTGCCGTACGCATGGCCCGACTCGAAACCGGCCGCGATCAGTTCCTCCCAGATCATCGGCAGTTCTTCCAGCCGCGCGCCGAACATGTCCACGCGCGCGCCGCCGGTGATCTTGGTGTAGAGGCCGTACTTCTTGGCCACCTGGCCGACCGCGATCAGGCCGTCGGGCGTCACTTCGCCGCCCGGCATGCGCGGCACCACGGAGTAGGTGCCGTCCTTCTGGATGTTGGCCAGGAAGTAGTCGTTGGAGTCCTGCAGGCTGGCGTGCTCTTCCTTGAGCACGAAGTCGTTCCAGCACGAGGCCAGGATGTTGGCGACGGTGGGCTTGCAGATGTCGCAGCCCAGGCCCTTGCCGTGCGCGGCCAGCAGGTCCTCGAAGGACTTGAAGTTGCCCACGCGCACGAGGTGGTACAGCTCCTGGCGGGAGTAGGGGAAGTGCTCGCAGACATGGTTGTTGACGGCCATGCCCTGCTTCTTCATTTCGGCCTTCATGATCTGCGTGACCAGCGGCACGCAGCCGCCGCACGCCGTGCCGGCCTTGGTGCAGGTCTTCAGCGCGCCGATGCTGGTGGCGCCATCGCCCACGGCGGCGCAGATCTGGCCCTTGCTGACGTTGTTGCACGAGCAGATCTGGGCGGTGTCCGGCAGCGCGTCGGCGCCCAGCGCCGGCTTGGCCTGGCCGTCCGAGGACGGCAGGATCAGGAATTCGGGCGACTCGGGCAGCTCGATGCGGTTCAGCATCATCTGCAGCAGGGTGCCGTATTCCTCCGCATCGCCGATCAGCACGCCGCCGAGCAGGTACTTGCCGCAGTCGGACACCACCAGCTTCTTGTAGATCTGCTTGCGCTCGTCGATGAACTGGTACGAGCGGCTGCCCGGCACGTTGCCGTGCGGGTCGCCGATGCTGGCCACGTCCACGCCCATCAGCTTGAGCTTGGTGCTCATGTCGGCGCCGGCGAACTCGGCGGCCTCGCCGCGCAGGTGGCGGGCGGCCACGCGGGCCATGTCGTAGCCGGGGGCCACCAGGCCGTAGATCTTGCCTTGCCACAGCGCGCACTCGCCAATCGCGTAGACGTGCGGGTCGGAGGTCAGGCAGTTGTTGTCGACGGCGATGCCGCCGCGCTCGCCCACGGCCAGGCCGCTCTCGCGCGCCAGTTCGTCACGCGGGCGGATGCCGGCCGAGAACACGATCATGTCGGTGTCCAGGTGCGTGCCGTCGGCAAAGTTCATGCGATGGGTGCCTTCCACGCCATCGACGATTTCCTTGGTGTTCTTGCCGGTGTGCGCCTTGACGCCCAGCTCCTCGATCTTCTGGCGCAGCATGCGGCCGCCGCTTTCGTCCACCTGCACGGCCATCAGGCGCGGGGCGAACTCCACCACGTGGGTCTCCAGGCCCATGTCGCGCAGCGCCTTGGCGCATTCCAGCCCGAGCAGGCCGCCGCCGATGACCACGCCGGTCTTGGCCCGGTTGCCGCATTCGCGCATCGCTTCCAGGTCTTCGATGGTGCGATAGACGAAGGTGTCCTTGCGGTCCTTGCCCGGCAGCGGCGGTACGAAGGGGTAGGAGCCAGTGGCCAGCACCAGCTTGTCGTAGGCCAGCGTTTCGCCGGTGGAGGTGGTGACGGTCTTCGCGGCGGTGTCGATGGCCGCCGCCTTGGCGTTCAGGCGCAGCAGCATGTTGTTGTGCTGCTCGAAGAAGCCGGCCGGCACCAGCGAGAGGTCTTCGGCGGACTTGCCGGCGAAGAATTCGGAGAGGTGGACGCGGTCGTACGCGGGGCGCGGCTCCTCGCACAGCACCGTCACTTCGAGGTCCTGCGCGCCGGCATCCGCCAGGCATTCCAGGAACTTGTGGCCGACCATGCCGTGCCCGACGATGATGATTTTCATGATGCTTTCCTTGTCCGGGGTTCTTCGTATGCGAATTCAGTTGGCCAGCGCGCTGTCGTACAGGGCCTGCTCCTGGGCCTTGTGCTCGGCGCTGAAGCGCACGGCGATGGCGCACACGGCGGCGATCGTGGCGGCCACGCCGAGGTAGGTCAGGGTCTGCTGCAGGTCGCCCAGGCCCTTCATCAGGAAGCCGGCTGCCACCGCGCCCACGTTGCCGCCGGCGCCGATGATGCCGGCCACGCCGCCCAGCGCCTTGCGATCGATAAACGGCACCAGCGCGTACGTGGCGCCGCAGGCCATGTGGGTGAACAGGCCGAAGATCAGCATGGCCACCACGGCCAGCGTGACGCTGGATGCCTGCGCGAACCACAGCAGGCCCAGCCCTTCGCCGAGGATGAAGACGAACAGCACCATCGAGCGGGCGTCCAGGCCGCGGCGGCGGGCGAAGCGGTCCGACACATAGCCGCCCAGCGCCCGGGCGAACAGCGCCAGCAGGCCGAAGCTCGCGGCGGCCATGCCGGCGGCCGACAGCGACAGGCCGAAGTGGTCCACGTAGAAGGTGGCGGCCACGTTGTGGATGAAGATCTCCACGCCGAAGCAGGCGCCGTAGGTGATGAACAGCAGCCAGACGCGGTAGTTGGCGCTGGCCGCCTTGAAGCTGGCCCAGCCGCCGCCGCCTTTTCCACCTTTAGCGCCGCTGACCGCCACGCCGCGTGCGCGCAGGTCCGAGTAGTTGCCTTCCGGGCAGTCCTGCGTGAACTTCCAGTACACGACGGCCATGATCAGCATCAGCACGCCGGGCACCACCAGCGCCAGGCGCCAGCCGAGCGTGTGGTCCACGCCAATCATCAGGATCGCGCCAAGCAGCAGCGGCATGGCCGCCTGCGCCGCGCCGCCGCCGGCATTGCCCCAGCCGGCCGAGGCCGCGTTGGCCGTGCCCACCACGTTTGGCGCGAACATCACCGAGGTGTGGTACTGCGTGATGACGAAGCTCGCGCCCACAGCGCCGATCAGCAGGCGGAAGAACAGGAAGGTCTCGTAGTTCTGCGCCAGCGCCACGCCGAGCACCGGCAGCGCGCCGATGGCCAGCAGGCCGGTGTAGGTCTTGCGCGGGCCGAAGCGGTCGCACAGCGGGCCGATGATCAGGCGCACGATGATGGTCACCGCCACGGCGGCGATATTGATATTGGCGATCTGGCCCGGCGTGAGGCCGAACTCGCCCTTGAGCACCGGCATCAGCGGTGCGCAGGCAAACCACGCGAAGAAGCAGACGAAGAACGCCATCCAGGTCAGGTGGAAGGCGCGCATCTGCGGAGTCTTGAGACTCAGCAGGTCGATCCGGGTGGCTTTACCGTTCATGCTTGGGCTCCAAAAACAAATGGCGTCCCGAGAGGCTGGCAAGAAGCCAGTTCTGGGGACGCCGTTGTCCTGACGCTCGGCTACATGAAATAGCCGGCGTTTGATGTGGGGTGGGCAGGTCGCCGTTGACCGGCCCGTGCTCTTTATCGCAAGCGGTGTGCCAGCCGGGATTGGGACGTATCAGGCGCGTGGAAAGCCGGTTTTCGGACGAAAAGCGGTGATTGATGCACGTTTATGCATCATGGTGCGGCGCCAGCATGGGGCGTGGGCACGGGGATGGTGCAGTGCAATGATTCCGCACGGTGCGCGCGGGGAGGGCGCAACCGGGAGTGGGGAAGGCGGTCAGCCCCGGTTGCGGGTGTCTGGCGTGACGGCGTAGGGGGAGAGCAACTGCATGTCGTTCGGCGCGACCTGGGCCCCCGATTCGTCGATCAGTGCGGCGCGGATCTTGAGGCCGGACAGCTTCGAGCGAACCTCCGCCGGCCCCTGGCCGCTGGGCGCGAGGTGATCGTCGCCCCATTGCATCAGGCCGACCAGCACCGGCAGCAGGTCCACGGCGGCGCGCGTCGGGTGGTACTGGAAGCGTTCGCGCTCGCCCGGTTCCTTATAGCTGACCMGGCGCAGCAGGCCGGCTTCAGTCAGGGTCTTGAGCCGCGCGGACAGCACGGCCGGCGAGCACTGCAGGCGCTGGAGGAAATCGTCGAACCGTCGCACCCCGGAAAACACATCGCGCAAGATAAGCATCGTCCACTTTTCCCCGATCAGGGAAAGGGTGGCGGCGATGGAGCAAGGCAGCAGGGCGGGATGGGTAGGCTCGGTCATGGTGAATCCAGCATAGCACCCTAACTACGTTTGCAAAAGTCAGGGTATCGCCTATACTCCTGGCTACATAAAACGTAGTCAGGAGCGCGTCATGAAGTGGATGAACGAGCAGCGCGACGCGCAAGCGACCATCAGTGAAGAAAGCTGGACCGTGCGGGGCGGTGTGCAGGTCACGCTGCGCACCGCCCGGGCGTCCGATCACGGGCGTCTGCGCACGTTTGTGGATGGTTTATCGCGCGAAAGCCGCTATTACCGCTTCCTGACCGGCGGCCCGGTGGCGAATGAGACGCTCGCGCAGTTCGTGAGTCGCCAGAACCATGATGTGGCGCTGGTCGTCACCTTCGGCGAGGTCATCGTCGCCAATGCCGAATATGTGGTGAATGAAGAGGGGCAGGCCGAACTGGCCGTGGTGGTGGCGGACAACTGGCAGGGCCAGGGACTGGGCCGGCGCCTGATCCAGCGGCTCCAGCAACTGGCCCGCGCCGCCAGCCTGCGCGGCATGCGGGGCGACGTACTCAGCGAAAACCGCCGCATGCTGGCCATCATGCGCGATTGCGGCTTTGCCACGCGGCGCAATCCCGAGGACAGCCTGCTCCACGAAGTGACTCTGACGCTGGCCGAACCGCGCAAGGCCCCGGCCCCTTCGGCCGAATGGCTCCCGCGCGACTGGTTCGCCGCTAACTAAGTCAGGTGGTAAGTCAGGTGGTAAGTCAGATCGGCGCCTGGCGCCGGGAAGTCGCGGTACAGCCGATCGACGCCACGATAATCGCGGCAATCGCCACCCACTGGAGCGGCGTGAGCTGCTCATGCAGGAAGGCCAGCCCGGCCAGCGCGCCCATGGCCGGCTCCATGCTGAGCAGGATGCCGAAGGTGCGGCGCGGCAGGCGTTTCAGCGCCACCATCTCCAGCGAATAGGGAATCGCGCTCGACAGCAGCCCCACGGCCAGCCCGGCCAGCAGCAGCGACGGGCTGAACATCGTCGTCCCCGCATGGGCCAGTCCGAACGGCAGCGTCACCAGCGCGGCCATGGTCAGCCCKAGCGAGGTGGCCTGGCCGCCATGCGCATTGCCCGCCATCTGCCCGAATACGATATAGAGCGCCCAGCCCACCCCGGCTGCGAGCGCATAGCCGATGCCCACCGGGTCCAGGTGAGTCGCGGTCGCCCCGACCGGCAGCAGCAACAGCAGGCCCGTCACGGCACAGCCGATCCAGAGAAAGTCGATCGCCCGGCGCGAGGACAGCACGGCCACGGTCAGCGGCCCGGTGAATTCGATGGCGATGGCCAGCCCCAGCGGCACCGTGCGCAGGGACATGTAGAACAGCAGGTTCGTGGCGCCCAGCGCGGCGCCGTATAGCGCGATGGCGCGGGCATTGGCGCGCGTGAGCGGAAAACGCCACGGCCGCCAGACGCAGAGCAGGATCAGGGCCGAGAATCCTACCCGCAGCGCCGTGGTGCCCTGGGCGCCCAGGACGCCGAACAGGCTCTTGGCGAACGACGTGCCCACGCACAGCGAGGCCATGGAGCCGATCAGGGCCAGCACGGCCAGCAGTGTCTGACTTTGTTTGAGGCGGGTAAGCGGCAATTCGGGTCCTGGAACAGTGTGGTGCCGGGCGCCGCGCGACGCCCGCCGGCATGGCCGGAGCCGCATCATGCCCGAGCCAGTTGTGGCCCGCCATGCACAGATGGGCGCAGCCGGCGCTGTACAGTTTTGCGCGCGGCAACATTTTGCGGTCCAGCCGCGCGGGTTCTATGGTGGAAGGGCAACTTTCATGGAGCCATCGATGGATGCGACCGCGCCTCCCCGTCATGTCGTGATCACCGGCGCCGCCGGCGCGCTGGGCCGCGCCGTGGCCAGCCGTTTCGCCGCCGAGGGCGCCCGGCTGGCCTTGATCGACCGTGACCTGCAGCACCTGCAAACCGTGTTTGCCCATCCGGAGCCCGGGCAGCACGGCATGCTGCTCCACGCGGCCGACGTCACGTCCGACACGGCCATGGCGCCGGTGGCGGCGGCCATCCTCGATGCCTTCGGCGCGGTCGACGTGCTGGTCCACGTGGCCGGTGGCTTCGAAATGGGCGAGCCCACCCACACGCTGAGCCGGGAATCCTGGCTGCGGATGATGGATCTGAACGCGTGGTCCTTCGTCGCCGTGACCGGCCATTTCATTCCGGCGATGATGTTCCAGCGCAGCGGCAAGGTCGTGGCCGTCTCGGCGCGCGGCGCCACGGCCGGCGCGGCCACGATGGGGGCCTACAGCGCGTCCAAGAGCGCCCTGCAGCGGCTGGTGGAAAGCCTCTCGCGCGAGGTGCGCGCGGCGGGCATCAACGTCAACAGCATCGCCCCGGGCATCCTGGACACGCCGGCCAACCGCAATGCCATGCCGGCGGCGGAGCATACGCTCTGGGTGTCTACTGGCGCGGCAGCGCGTGCGGTTGCGTTCCTGGCCTCCGATGGCGCTCAGGCGATCCACGGGCAGCATCTTGTGCTGGATGGGCTGAGCTAGGGATGAAGAACACCCCCGCCACCCCCGCCACCTCCATATGGCTGGCGCTTGCGTTCTGGCTCCTGCCTGGCCTGTCCCTCCTGCTGGGCGGCTGTGCGAGCCGGCCAGTCAATCCGCCGATCGCCCAGGCAGACCAGAATGCCGGCTATCGATTCTTTACGCGGCCCCAGTTCGCGGCCAGCAAGGAAAACCTCGTCATCCTGGCCTTTTCGGGCGGGGGGACCCGCGCGGCGGCCTTTTCGTATGGCGTCCTGGAGTTCCTGCGCAACACGGAAGTCGTCGGGCCGCGCGGCAAGTCGCGCCTGCTCGATCATGTGAGCGTGGTGACCGGGGTGTCGGGCGGCAGCTTTACGGCGCTGGCCTATGGGCTCTACGGCGAAAAGCTGTTCGATGACTACGAGCAGCGTTTCCTCAAGCGCGATGTGCAAGGCACGATCACGCGCCGGACCTTCAATCCGGCCTACTGGCCATCCCTGTGGTCGAGCGGATGGGGCCGCTCGGAACTGGCGGCGGACCTCTACGATGAAATCCTGTTCAACGGGGCGACGTTCGGCGACCTCAACCGGGGGCAGGGCCCCTTTATCGTGGCCTCGGCCACCGATATCACCACGGGCGCGCGCCTGCCCTTTACGCAGGCCACGTTCGATGTGCTGTGTTCGGACCTCAACGCCGTGCGGCTGTCGCGGGCGGCGGCGGCCTCGTCCGCCGTGCCGGTGGTGCTCACGCCGATCACCCTGAACAACTACGGCGGCAATTGCCACTACACGCCGCCGGACTGGATCCAGCCGTTTATCCATGACAGCGAGCCGCCCCGGCCCGCCGCGCGCGCCAGTCGCCATATCAAGGAAGAGGCGGAGTTTGGCGACAGCATCAACCGACCCTATCTCCATGTGGTGGATGGCGGCGTGTCCGACAACCTCGGCATGCGCAGCGTGCTGGATACCCTGGAACTGATGGAAGCGCTGCATCTGGTCGGCCTCCAGACGCCGCTCGATCAGGTGCGCCACATCGTGGTCTTTGTCGTCAATTCGCTTTCCGTGCCCAAGACGGAATGGGACAAGTCCKAATCTCCGCCGGGCATGATCGAAATCCTGGTGAAAGCTGCCGGCGTGCCGATCGACCACTATTCCTATGAGGCGACCGAACTGCTGAAGGACAGTCAGGCGCGCTGGCGGGCCATGGGCGAGGTGCGCCGCTCGGCGGCGTTCGCTGCGAACAAGGATGCGGGGGTCGCCCGTGCGCTACGCACGCCAGACGCGACGATCTACGCCATCGACGTGTMGTTCGCCCGGCTGGAGGACAAGGAAGAACTGGCCTACCTCAATGAACTTCCCACATCGTTCTCCCTGCCGCCCGAGGCCGTCGACCGCCTGCGTGCGGCGGCCGGGAAAATCATCATGACCTCGCCGGACTTCCAGCGGCTGCTGAAGGATGCCGGCGCGACCATCGTCGCCGATCCGAAAAAGGCCGACGCTGCAGCGGCCACGGGGCGATAGGGGACGCCTTCAGGGGAAGCCTTCCGGGGAAGCTCTCAGCGCCGGGCCAGCCGTGCCAGCGGCAGCGTCTCCAGCCGCTCCAGCACCACGGTGCGCATGGCCGGCGGCGTGGGCAGGGTGTCGAGCAGGGCCGGCCAGCGTTCGCGGGCCAGGCTGACGGCGTCCTTCACGGCCGCCAGCGCGATGCGCTCGGCGATCTTGGCCTCGCGGGCGAAGTCGCGGTAGGTCTCCAGGGTTTGCTTGCGCTGCAGGCCGTCGATGGCCACGTTCTGGCCGAAGGCCGCGAAGCCGGACAGCGCCGCCACGCTGACGATGTCATAGGCGGGCGACAGCTCGGGCATGGTCCCGTTCCGATACAGAAAAGAGAAGTTCTTGAGATGGGCGTCGCTGTTGCCGATCAGCGTGTTCACGGCCTGCCGCATGAAGAACTGCCGCACGTCCTCGATGCCGCGCACGCTGAGCCGCTCCAGCAGGCGGACGATGGCCACGTAGGCGTCGTTGCCGGCGTACTTGCGCGAGGGCATACGCGTCAGCACCTGGCAGCCGTCTTCCGCATGCACGCGCCCGCCGGGTTCGCGGTCGAAACGGTCCACGGCCAGGAAGTGCAGGTCGGCGCCKAGCGCTTCGGCCAGGCCGGGTACGTCGATGGTCGCCAGCGGCTGCGGTTTGCACGGCGCCACGGCCACGCCGGCCGCCTGCGCCAGCTGCATCGACACATATTCGTTAAAGATCTGGCTGTCGTCGTTGCGGGCCGGCAGCTTGGCGATCAGGTCCGACAGCCGCCCGTGGGTGGGCATGGTGTAACGCTTGCCGGCGTGCGCGGTGGACAGCGCGAGCTTGTTCTGCACGCCGGACACCGATGCCGCGCCCTCGGTGGCGCCTTCCACCACGGCGATTTCCAGGTTGTCCGCGCCGCCGGTCACGCCCACGGTGCGCACGGTGTCAGGCAGGGCGTCAATGTCCGCCGGGCGGACGATCAGCGCGCCGGGCAGGTCTTCGCCGGCTGCGGCCAGCACGCCGAAGTCGTCGCGGTCGTCCGGATGGTGCCGCGTGGCTTCCAGCCGCCGGCGCAGCTCGCCCTCAGGCAGCAGGCCGGCAAAGTAAGGCGGCAGCTCGCCATGGGTGTTGTAGAGCGCGGGATGGAACGGGTTGGCGAGGATCGTGGCGGTCAGCGCCTCGTTGCCCGGAATCGTCAGCGAGAGGCTCAGCGTCGGCCGTCCGGCATCGCCCCGGAAGGCTTCGCCCGGCACGAAGCGCGTGGTGCGGCCGGCCTCGCAAAGATAGCCGCACAGCATGTTGTGCAGGTGGACGGTGAGATAGCGCGGGCGCAGGCCGTCAGGCATCGGCGTCTCCGAGCAGCAGGTCGACCGAGGTGGGCGCGGCGCGGTCCGGGCCGGTGGCCTTGCCGCTCACGGTGCGCTGGACTTCGGCCAGATGCTCGCGCGGTACGAGGACCCACTCGGCGTCGAGGGCGGTGGCGATGGCATCAAGTGTTGATCCGCGCACATCCTGCTTGCCGCTCAGGGCCACCGACAGGTTGGGCGCCGCCATGCCGATCAGACGGCCGACAGCGCCGAGCGAGAGGCCGCGTGCCTTGCGAAGCTGGCCCAACTGGGCGGCGAAGGAGGACATAGGTCAAACCGAGGGTGGTGTTATGTCATAGCATAGCAGTCGTCCAAAAATTATGCTATTTCATCATTTATCGATCTTTATTATGGATTGACATAACATCCACCTCCGAGCCCAGCGGCGGGGCGATGTGCTCCAGCGGGCGCCGCTCCGCATCCACGCCGAACCGCAGCGCCAGCAATCCCGCCACGATCACCAGCGCCGCGCCAATGGCGTACCCCACGGCCACCGCCCCCCGGCTGCCGGTCTCGATCAGCATGCCGAACAGCACCGGGGCGATAAACCCGCCCGTGCCAGTGCCCACCGCGTAGAAGATGGAGATGGCCAGCGCGCGCATTTCGAGCGGAAAGACTTCGCTCGCCGTCAGGTAGGCCGAGCTGGCCGCCGCCGAGGCCAGGAAGAACACCGCCGACCAGCACAGCGCCTGCGCGCGCGCGTCCAGCCAGCCTTCCATGAACGCCCAGCCTGTGGCGGCGAGGCCGATGCCGGACAGCACATAGGTCACCGCGATCATCTTGCGGCGGCCCACGCGGTCGAACAGCGGCCCCAGGATCAGCGGGCCGAGCGCATTGCCGATGGCGAACGGGAAGATATAGAGCGCCACGCGTTCCTCCGCCACGCCGTAGAAGCGCGTGAGCACCAGCGCGTAGGTGAAGAAAATGGCGTTGTAGAAGAAGGCCTGCGCCACCATCAGCGCGAAGGTGACCACACTGCGCGTGCGGTAGCGCCGCACCAGCAGCCCTACGATCTCGCGCACGGTCGGCACGGGCCGGCCCGCGTAGGCCACGTGCGCGGCGGGGTCCGGCGGCGGCAGCGGGCMGTGGCGCGCGGCCACCTCGGCCTCGATGCCGGCAATCACCCGCTCCGCCTCCGCGCGGTGGCCGTGCGTGGCCAGCCAGCGCGGGCTTTCGGGTACGTGGCGCCGGATCAGGACGATGGCCACCGCCAGCACCGCGCCCAGCGCGAAACAGGCGCGCCAGCCCCAGACCGGGCCGAGCACGCGCGGATCGAGCACCACCAGGCTCAGCCCCGCACCCAGCGCCGCACCGAGCCAGAAGCTGCCGTTGATGGCAAGGTTGACGCGCCCCCGCACGCGCGCCGGGATCAGTTCGTCGATGGCGGAATTGATGGCCGCGTATTCGCCGCCAATGCCGAGCCCGGTCAGGAAGCGGCACAGCGCGAAGAACGCGAAGTTCGGCGAGAACGCCGTCAGCAGCGTCGCCGTCATGTAGACGAACAGCGTGGCGAGGAACAGGCGCTTGCGGCCCAGGCGGTCGGCCATGCGGCCGAAGACGAGCGCCCCGGTGACGGCCCCTAATATATATAGGGACCCGGTCCAGCCGACCTGCGAGGCGGAGAGCCCGAGCGTGTCGGGCCGCTCCAGCACGGCGCCCACGGAGCCGACGAGGGTGACCTCCAGCCCGTCGAGCACCCAGGCAATGCCGAGGGCGAGAGCCACGCGCCAGTGCCAGGCGGACCAGGGCAGGCGGTCGAGGCGCGCGGGGATGTCAGACTGCCAGCCGGCGATAAGCGTCTCCGATGGCTATCGACCGGCGGCATCCCATTGATGCCGCCAGCGGTCAGCGGTCAGGTCAGTGCGAAAGGTTCAGCATTCCCGGCCGACGGCTTTCAGCATCGAGCGGCCATGGGCAGTGATTTGAGGGCAAGGCCGTCGGCCTTGTTCGGCTTGCAGGGTAACGAGTTCGCGGGCGACGAGTGCATCGAGGTCGACGGGATCGATCTCGCGTGCGTCCGCAGTATCGGAGCGGGTATGGGGGCCGTTGCCGATCAGCATCAGCGTGGCCAGTTCGTGTGGGCTCAGCACGGTGTTCTCCTTGGCGAGAGGGGAGCGGTTGCTGGGGACTCGGGGGTCGCCTGGCAGTAGCGGCCTCCGTTAGGGATTGTGGACTATCGTGGCCCGGCTTTCACGCTGCAACGCATCGTGATCGGAGGTCGACAGTTTGCGACAGTCATTGCTTTGACGAGCCCCATCGGGGTGGGTTCCACACCGATACAAAGCCGATACATCCCCACCGTGCCGTGTTACACGCCCATCGCCACACCGTCGCTGCGCGGATCGTGCGCGCCGGCCAGCGCGCCGTCTTCGCCGATGGCAATCACGCCCGGATGCCCCGCCAGCGGGCTCTGCGGCGAAATGACGCTCACTTCATGGCCACGGCGTGCCAGGGCCGTGATCACGTCCGTGCCAGCGTCGGCTTCCAGCTTCAGGCTGTCGGCGGCATCGGAGAAGGTGCGGCCGAGCAGGAAGCGGGGCCGTGCCAGCGCCGTGAGCGGGTCCATGCCGTAGTCGATCAGCCGCGTGAGCACGGCGGCCAGCGTCTGCGGCTGGCCGTCGGCGCCCTGCGTGCCGTACAGCAGGCGCGGCTTCCCGTCCTTGAGATACATGCCCGGATTCAGCGTATGGAACGGACGCTTGCCCGGTTGAATCGCGTTGTGATGGGTGGGATCGACGCTGAACGCCGCGCCCCGGTTGTGCCACAGGATGCCGGTATCGCCGGCCATCACGCCGCTGCCCCAGTCGAAATACACGGTCTGGAGCACGCTCACGCAGCGGCCCTCGCGGTCCACTGCGCTCAGGAAGACGGTGTCGCCGTGCTGGTAGACGTGCGGCCAGTCGAGCGCGCGCGCCGGGTCGATGCGCGCGGCCATGGCGTCCAGGCGCGCGGGGGCGAGCATCGCTTCGGCCGGTACGTCGACGAACTCGGGGTCGGCCACGTAGCGGTTGCGCTCGATGAACGCCTCCTTCACGGCCTCCACCAGCAGGTGGTAGTAGTCCGCGCTGCCCTCGGCGATGCCGGTGAGGTCGAATCGATCGAGGATGCCGAGGATCTGGAGCGTGGTCACGCCCTGCGTGGGCGGCGGCAGGCTCAGCAGCTCGCCGCCACGATAGGGCACGCGCAGCGGCAGCGCGTCGCGCGCGGCGGTGCGCGCCAGGTCCGCCATGCGCAACGGCGAGCCCACGGCGCGCAGGCCGGCGACGATGCGCTCGGCCAGCTCGCCTTCATAGAACTCGCGCGCGCCATGGCCGGCGATGCGTTCGAGGCTGCGGCCCAGCGCCTGCTGGCGCAATGTCGTGCCGATGGCCGGGATTGCACCATCGGGCATGAAGATCTGTGCGAAGCCGGGCCAGTTGCCCAGCTCATCGGCCCGGAAGTTCTGCCAGAAATGTTGCGATGGCGTGACCGGGAAGCCCTCGTGCGCGTAGGCGATGGCGCGGCGGAACAGCGCGGACCAGTCCTGCCGGCCGCCCCAGGTGTCGCGGCTGATGGTGAAGGCGCGGTCCCAGGTATCGACCGTGGCGGCGGTGGTCAGCGTGGCGCCCGGGCCGCGCGTGGGAATCGACTCGCCAAACGCCGGCAGCGCCTGCGCGGCCTGGCCGATGCCGGACAGCGTGCGCACGTTGCCCGCGCGGTCGCTGATGAGCCAGAAGGCGTCGCCGCCCAGCCCCGTGAAGTGCGGATAGGTGACGGCCAGCGTGGCGCCGATGGCGATGGCGGCTTCGATGGCGGTGCCGCCATCGCGCAGGATCTCGAGACCCGCCTCGCTGGCGAGCGCATGCGGGCTGGTGACCATGCCCTCGCGGGAATGGGCGAGATTGGGGGCGAGGGCGGGGGTATGCAGGTTTGGCGTCATCGTGGGTTCAATGTCCTCCCAGATAGGCCTGCACCAGCGCCGGGTCGCGCGCGAGTTCGTCGGCCGGGCCGCTGGCCACGACGCGGCCTTCCTCCAGCACATAGGCGCGGTCCGCCAGCGACAGCGCGAGCGCGGCCATCTGGTCGACCAGCAGGATGGTGATGGACGCCTCGCGCAGCGTATCGAGCGAGGCGAACAGCTCGTCGATGACCTTCGGCGCGAGGCCGAGCGACGGTTCGTCGAGCAGCAGCACGGTCGGCTGCGACATCAGCCCGCGCGCCACGGCCAGCATCTGCTGTTCGCCGCCGGAAAGCAGGCCGGCGCGCTGGTGCTGGCGCTCGCGCAGGCGCGGGAAGCGGGCGAACATCGATTCCACGCGGCGCATCATCTCCACGCGCGGGAGCGGGCCGGACGGGAAGGCGCCAAGGCGGAGGTTGTCGAGCACGGACAGCTCCGGGAACACCTGCCGGCCTTCCGGCACGAGTACCACGCCCATCGCGGCGATGCGCGCGGCGTCGAGCCGGGCAAGGTCGGTCCCGTCGAACGTGATGCCGCCCTGCACCGGGCGATGCAGGCCCGCCAGCGCGCGCATCAGCGTGGACTTGCCGGCGCCGTTGGCGCCCAGTAGCGCGACCATCTCGCCCTCGCGCACTTGCAGGTCCACATCGTGCAGGACCGGCGCGGCGCCATAGCCGGCGCGCAGCGCGCTCACGCCCAGCACTTCCGGCAGCGGCGCGCCACCCAGCGGCTGGCAGGCCGAGGGTTTGCGGGCCGGCGCGTTGGCGGCGTCGCCCAGATAGGCGCGGCGCACGGCTGGATCGGTGCGGATCGCCTCGGGCGTGCCCACGGCCAGGCGCTGGCCGGCATCGATCACGACGATGCCATCGGAGACATCCATCACGAGCGACATGTCGTGTTCGACCAGACCGACGGCCACGCCGCTATCGGCGATCTTGCGCAGCAGGCGGCCCAGCGTGGCCTTGTCCTCGCGCGAGAGGCCGGCGGCCGGTTCGTCCAGCAGCAGCACGGCGGGCCGCGTAGCCAGTGCGCGGGCGATTTCCACGAGGCGGCGGTCCACGTGGGCCAGATCGGCGGCGCTGGCGTCCGGGTCGCCGGTGTAGCCGCAGGCGGCCAGCAGTGCGCGCGCCTCCTCGCGCACGGCGGGGGCGGTGAAACCGGCGATGCCGAGCAGCGTGCCGAGGCGGCCCTTGGTCAGCGCGATGGCCACGTTGTCCGTGGCGCTCATGCCGGCGAAGAGCTGCGTGGTCTGGTAGGTGCGGGCGATGCCTTGCCGGGCGCTGTCGCAGGCGCCGCGCGCCGGCAGCGGCGCCGTGCCAAGCTGGCGCCCRCCCTCGCGCGGACGGTAGTAGCCGGACAGCATGTTCAGCACGGTGGACTTGCCGGCGCCATTGGGGCCGATCAGGCTCGTCACCTGACCCGGCGGCAGATCGAACGACAGGTTGTCCACGGCGCGCACGCCGCCGAACACCATCGACAGGCCGAGCGCCGAGAGGCCCCGGCGCGTCTCCTCCGGTCGCACMGGCAGCTGCGCGCCAGCCACGGAAGCATGGGCGGCAGCCGCGCGGGCCGGCCGCAGGCGGCGCAGCAGGTCCGTCACCACGCCCACCATGCCCGTGGGGGCCACCCAGAGCACCACCAGCAACAGCATGCCGAAGCAGAGCAGGCGCAGGTTCTCCAGGCTGGACAGCAACTCGGGCAGCAKGCCAACCACAACGGCGCCCGCCACCGGGCCGACCACCGTGCCCGCCCCGCCAATCATCACCACCAGCACGAACAGGATCGATTGCAGGAACGAGAACATCCCCGGCGTGACCATGCCCTGCAGCGGCGCAAACAGCCCGCCAGCCAGCCCCGCCAGCGCGGCGGAGAACGCGAAGCCCACGGTCTTGACCACGAGCGGATTGACACCGATCGACGCCGCAGCGGTTTCGCTGTCACGCACCGCGCGCATCGCCGCGCCCCAGCTACCGCGTGCGATGCGGGCATAGGCGGCCAGCGCCACGCCCAGCACGGCCAGCGCGATCAGCGCCAGTGCACGCTCGCCGCCTTCCACGCCGGGCAACGACGGTTGCGCGATGCCCATCAGGCCGTTCTGCCCGCCGGTCAGCGCGCGCCACTCCACGGCGCCGTGCTCGACGATAAAGCCGAAGGCGATGGTGACCATCGCCAGGCCGGGGCCCTTCACGCGCAGCGCGGGCAGGGCGAGCAGGCCGCCCAGCAGCGCGGCGATCAGCGCGCCCACCGGCCACGCGGCCCAGAAGCTCCAGCCGGCCTGGCCGGTCAGGATGGCGACCGTGTACGCGCCGATCGCATAGAAGCCGACATGGCCGAACGACACCTGCCCGGTGAGCCCGAGCAGCAGGTTCAGGCCCACACCGCAGATGGCCAGCATCGCCACGCCGGCAATCACGAAGACAAAATAGCCGTTGAGCGACAGCACGAGCCCGCCGGCGGCCAGCAGCACCGCCAGCATGGCGAGGATCTGGAGTGGCGTGCCCAGCCCGAGCAGCGGGGCGGCGGCGCGCGCCGGCCGGGCCAGCGGCGCAGGGGAAGCCGGCGGGGCGGACGGATTGGAAGAAACCATCGAATCGTTCATACCTTGCGTACCTCCGCGCGTCCGAACAGGCCGTCCGGCCGCAGGGCCAGCAGCGCAATCACCAGCGCGAACGTGATGATCTGGGTGTAGCTGGAGCCCAGCGATGCGGTGATCAGCGCCTCGGCCACGCCGAAGATCAGCCCGGCAATCATCACGCCCCAGGCACTGGAGAGCCCGCCGAGAATGGCCACGGCGAAGGCTTTCAGGCCGAACACGGTGCCCATGTCCGCCTGTACGTTGAACAGCGGCGCGATCAGCACGCCGGCAATGCCGGCCAGCAGCGTGGAAATGGCAAACGCGCCGGCGATGGTGCGGCGGATGGGAATGCCCATCAGGCGCGCGGCGTCGCGGTTCTGCACCACGGCCAGCATCGCCACGCCCCAGCGCGAGCGGCGCAGCACGTAGTGCAGCACGGCCGCCAGCGCGAGGCCGACCACGGGAATCACCAGTTGCAGCGGATAGACGCCGACGCCGGTATCGCCCAGCTGCACGGACTGTGCGGCGAGCGGGGAGGGCAGGCTGCGCGGCTCGGTGCCGAAGGCGAGCATCACCAGGTTATCGAGCACGATGCCGAGCGCGACGGTGGCCATCAGCCACGCATTGGAGCCCCGGCTCGCGAACGGGCGCACAGCCAGGAATTCCACGGCCAGCCCGTAGAGCGCGCACAGGCCGAGGGCCAGCACGATGGCGAGCGGCATCGGCCAGCCGAGCGTCTGCGCGAAGCTGTACGTCAGCACTGCTCCCAGCATCATCGAACTGCCCTGCGCGAAGTTGACGGTGGCGGACACCGCGTAGGTGATGTGGAAGCCCAGGGCCATCAGGCCATACATGCTGCCCAGGCCGAGCCCGCTGATGAGGGCGGAGATCCAAAGCATGGTGAATCCTTGATTTTGCTTGCCAATCGATATCGCGCGACGATGCGCCGGCCCTCTCCCCCGGCCCCTCTCCCGCACGCGGGAGAGGGGAGCAAACCGACGGTGTTCTCCCCTCTCCCTCTGGGAGAGGGGCGGGGGAGACGGCAGGCGCTTGAACGATCGATATTGCTTCTACGAAGCGCCTGTCTTACTTCGCCACCGGCACGATGCGGTTGTCGATGAACTGCGCCCAGACGTAGTCGTTTTCGCTCAGGGCGTCATGCGCGGTCGGGGAGAACGGCTTCACGTAGGTCTTGATCAGGCCCTCGTAGCGGTCGATCTTGTAGAAGCCTTCGCGGATGGCATCGCCCTTGGTGCTGCCGGCCTTGGCAATCGCCAGCGCAGCGAGCTGCGTGGCGTCGTAGGCGTTGGCCACGCCCACGGCCGGGGTGATGTCGTCCGGGCCCTTGATGTCGCTGTACTTCGCCTTGAGGTCGGTCACCACGCGCGTGCTGACCGGAGTCTGTGCGCCGAAGAAGCTGTACGTCTGCACGAAGTGGACGTTCTTGGCGTTCGGGCCAGCCAGTTCGGTGAAGCGGCCGCCGGCCGGGCCCCAGTGGGAGACCACCGGCACCTTCCAGCCCATGCGGTCCAGCGACTTCACCACCTGCGCGGACGGGCCTACGTTGCCCACCATCAGCAGCACGTCGGCGCCGGCGGCCTTCAGGCGGCCGAGCTGGGGCACCACATCCACGTCATTGGCCTCGAATTTCTCCACGCCCACCGGCTTGCCGCCCTTGGCGGCCATCGCGGCGACGATGCCCTTCTCGTTCGACTCGCCCCACGGGTTGTTCACCAGGATCAGGCCGGGCTTGGTGGCGTTGAAGGTCTTCTGGGCGTACTGGAGCATCGCCTTGTCCACGACCTCGTCCACGGCGGACACGCGGAAGGCGAAGTTCGGGTTGGCGCCATTGCGCGTGATCGGCGTGCCGGCGGCCCACGGGCCCATGAACGGCACCTTCTCCTGATTGGCGATCGGCACGATGGCCATCGACACCGGCGTGTCGAGCCCGCCGAACAGCACGGCCACCTTCTCCTTGTAGATCAGCTCGCGCGCGGCCAGCACACCCTTGGCCGGGTTGCCCTCGTCGTCGCGGCGCACCAGTTCCAGCTTGCGGCCACCCAGCAGGCCGCCCTTGGCGTTGATCTCGTCGATGGCGACGGTCATGCCGCGCGTCAGCGACTCGCCGGCGCGCGCCGACTGGCCGGACAACGCCGTGATCAGGCCGATCTTGATGGTGTCGGCGGCCTGGGCGGGCAGCGCCGTCATGACGCAGGCAGCGGCGGCGGTCGCGAGGAGGGCGCGGCGTTGGGGACGAAACATGGCAGTTCTCCGGATGGGCGGATCGATGGGGATGGGTGCTTCGATCCACCCGGCTCGCAAGAGCCGTGCCAATCCGTCGACAAAACCGAAAATGATCCCGGAGCGATTGACACGTCAAGATGCAGACGATCTGGCCCGCATTTTGCGAACGATCTGCAAACCTGGCTGCATACGATCCGTCATGGTTCATGTCGCACGAATCCGGTGCGCGATGAGCCAAAGCGGGGCACATTTGATGAKAGGCATCCCTCCATGACGCAAAACCCGAGTCCGCTGGCGGCCACGCAGGCCACCGCCGGGCTTCCCACCTTCGGCCCGCTGCGCGACCATGGCCGCTTTCCGTACCGGCCGATTACCGACGCCGACCCGTTCCGCTGGCCCAATGGCGCGCGGCTGGCGGTCTACCTCGGCTTCAATATCGAGCACTTCGCCTTTGGCGAGGGGCTGGGCGCGAACCTCGGGCCAGTTTCGCCGCAGCCGGACGTGCTCAACTACAGCTGGCGCGAGTACGGCAACCGCGTGGGCGTGTGGCGCTGCCTGGAGTTGTTCGACCGGCTGGAGATGCCGGCCGGCGTGCTGCTGAACACCGCGCTCTATGACCATTGCCCCGAAGTGCTGGACGCCTGCCTGGCGCGCGGCGACGAGCTGATCGGCCATGGCCACACCAATGCCCATCGCCAAAGCGAGTTCGACGAAGCGGGCGAGCGGGCGCTGCTGGTGCACTGCCGGGAGCGCATCGCGGCGCATAGTGGGCGGGCGCCGGGCGGCTGGCTGTCGCCGTGGATCTCCGAGACGATGGTGACGCCGGACCTGCTGGTCGAGACTGGCTACCGCTACACGCTGAACTGGGCACACGATGACCGCCCGGTGCGCATGGCCACGCGCGGCGGCCCGCTGTGGTCGATTCCCTATCCGCAGGAACTGAACGACATCCCGATGATCATCGCGCGCCACCTCGACGGTGCCGCCTTCGCCGACATGATCATCGACCAGTTCGACGAGATGCTGGCGCAGGCCAACGATCCGCAGCACCCGCAGCCGCTCGTGATGGGCATCGCGCTGCATCCCTACCTGGTGGGCCAGCCGTACCGGCTGCGGCACCTGCGCCGGGCGCTGGCGCATATCGCGGCGCGGCGCTCCCATGGCGAGGTCTGGCTGACCACGCCGGGTGCGATCTGCGACGCGATGGATGCCGTGGACCCTGTCGCAGTGACCCCTTCACGCTAATATCATGGCCATCGTTTCCCTGACCGAAGTCATGTCCACCAAAGCTGCCAGGAAGCCCGCGGCCGCCAAGGCCGCCGCCAAGCGGACTTCCGAGACCGTCAAGCCCGTCGATCCGATCGAGGAAGAGACCGCCGACGACGCCGATACGCGCATCTATCAGGCCATCTTCGACGGCGTGCTCAACCATCGGCTGACGCCGGGCACCAAGCTGCCCGAGCCGGAGCTGTGCCAACTGTTCGGCGTGGGCCGTGCCGTGGTGCGTCGGGTGCTGGAGAAGCTGGCCCACGATGGCATCGTGGCGCTGCGGCCGAACAAGGGCGCGGTGATCGCCGAGCCCACGCCCGAGGAAACCAGCCAGATCTTCGAGGCCCGCCGGGCGATGGAACGCGTGCTGGTGGAACTCGCCGTCACGCGTGTGACCGAAGCCGATCTGCGCGACCTGCGCCGCCAGTTGGCCGAGGAGCACGACGCCATGCACCGCTTCGACCAGCCCTCGTGGGCGCGGCTGGCCAGCGGCTTCCACCTGCGCATTGCGGCGCTGGCACGCAACCCGGTGCTGCAACGCTACCTGACCGAACTGGTCTCGCGCTGCTCGCTGATCGTGGGCCTCTACGAGCCGCCCGGCCACGCGCCGTGCGAGCACGACGAGCACGCGGCCATCGTCGCCTGCATCGAGGCCCGCGATGCGGCCGGCGCCGTCGCGCGCATGGAAGCCCATTTGCGCGAACTCGAGGAACGGATCGAAACCTCGCGCATGCAGGGCGAGAAAAGCCTGGCGCAGATGCTGGGATTGCCAAAGACCAGCAAGGGCTGACCGGAACACCCCATGGAAATCGACTTCAACGCCATCACCGAATACCAGCGCTACAAGCTCATGGCGAGTCTGATCGTGCCCCGGCCCATCGCGCTGGTGACCACGCTCGGGCCAGACGGCACGGCCAACGCCGCACCGTTCTCGATGTTCAACATGCTGGGAGAGGAGCCGCCGATCGTGATGATCAGCGTCAACCGCCTGGGCGACGGCGCGCTGAAGGACACGGCGGCGAATATCGTGCGCACGAAGGAGTTCGTGGTGCACCTCAGCGACGAGGCCATGGCCGAGAAGATGCATCGCTGCGGCGAACGGCTGCCGCCCGATGTGAGCGAACTGGCACGGGTGGGCCTCACGGCGGCGCCGTGCACCCAGGTGGCGGTGCCCCGGATTGCCGAGGCGCCCGTCGCGTTCGAATGCACGCTGTGGGAGACGCTGGAGACCGCGAGCCGCCAGATCTTCATCGGCCGCGTGCTGCGCCTGCATGCGCGGGACGGGCTGATCGACACCGAACGCTGGCGCGTGCGCCTGCAGGACTACTTCCCCGTGGGGCGTTTCGGCGCCAGCTTCTACGTGACCACGCGCGACCGCTTCTCGCTGGAGAAAGAGGCCGGCGTGGTCACGGCCTCAACCGCGATCGACGAGATGTGAACCGAGCGGCGCGGCGGGACGGCGGCGCTGTTGCCACTGCGCCGCCTTGGCGATGATCTCGCCGACAATGCCGCGCCGGAACGTCAGCACGCAGATCACGAAGATCACGCCGGTCACCATCGTCACGGACTCGCCGAGCGTGTTGAACCAGTCGAAGCCGGTGAGCCTGGCGAGGAACGTGCCGAGGTCGCCCAGCTTGTTCTCCAGCGCGATCACCACCAGTGCGCCCACGATAGGGCCCGTCAGCGTGCCGAGGCCGCCCACCAGCGTCATCAGGATCACGGCGCCGGACATCGACCAGTGCACATCGGTCAGCGTCTCGAAACCGAGCACCAGCGCCTTCAGCGAGCCGGCCAGCCCGGACAGCGCCGCCGACAGCACGAAGGCGGCCAGCTTGAAGCGATCTACGTCGTAGCCGAGCGACACGGCGCGCGGTTCGTTCTCCTTGATGGCCTTGAGGATCTGGCCGAACGGCGAATGGATGATCCGCACGATCAGCGCGAACGCCGCCACCACGATAACGAGTACCACGTAATACAGCACGAGGTCGTCGCCCAGCGGCAGCAGGCCGAACAGGTTGCCGCGCGGAATGCCCTGGATGCCGTCCTCGCCACCGGTGAACGGCGCCTGCAGGCAGAAGAAGTACAGCATCTGCGCCAGCGCCAGCGTGATCATCGAGAAGTAGATGCCCTGGCGACGGATGGCCAGCGCGCCCATCGCCCAGCCCGTGACGGCGGCGCCGGCGGTGCCGATCAGCAGGCCCAGTTCCGGCGTCACGCCCCAGACCTTCATGGCGTGACCGGCCGCGTAGCCGGCGCCGCCGAAGAAGGCCGCATGACCGAAGGACAGCAGGCCGGTGTAGCCGATCAGCAGGTTGAAGGCGCAGGCGAACAGTGCGAAGCACAGCACCTTGAGCACGAACACCGGGTAGGCGCCGAGCATCGGCGCCAGCGCCACGACGAGCAGCGCGATGCCGTAAAGCGCGGCGCGGCCGCGGGGGTTTTGCGAATCCAGCATTTATTTTTCCTTCCCGAACAGACCGGCGGGACGCAGCAGCAGCACGATCACCATGATGAAGAACACGACCGTGGAGGACGCTTCCGGATAGAACACCTTGGTCAGGCCCTCGATCACGCCGAGGCCCAGGCCGGTGAGGATGGCGCCCATGATCGAGCCCATGCCGCCAATCACCACCACTGCGAACACCACGATGATCAGGTTCTGGCCCATCAGCGGCGAGACCTGCACCACCGGCGCGGCCAGCACGCCGGCGAAAGCCGCCAGCGCCACGCCGAAGCCGTAGGTCAGCGTCACCATCAATGGCACGTTCACGCCGAACGCTTCCACCATCTTCGGGTTCTCGGTGCCGGCGCGCAGGTAGGCGCCGAGCTTGGTCTTCTCGATGACGAACCACGTGGCGAAGCAGACCACCAGCGAGGCCACCACGACCCAGCCGCGATAGTTCGGCAGGATCATGAAGCCGAGGTCGGTGGCGCCTTGCAGCGCGTCCGGCGGCGAGTAGGGCAGGCCGGACACGCCGTAGATCGAGCGGAACACGCCCTCGATCACCAGCGTGATGCCGAGCGTCAGCAGCAAGCCGTAGATGTGGTCGAGCTTGTAGATCCAGCGCAGCATGGTCTTCTCGATGACCACGCCAAGCACGGCCACCACCAGCGGCGAGAGCGCCAGCATGACCCAGTAGTTGAGGCCGGCGTACTCCATGCCGGCCCAGGCGAGCACGGCGCCGAGCATGAACAGCGCGCCATGGGCGAAGTTGATCACGTTGAGCAGGCCGAAGATGACGGCCAGCCCAAGGCTCAGCATCGCGTAGAACGCGCCGTTGACGAGCCCCAGCAGCAGCTGGGACATCAGCGCCGGCAGGGGAATCCCAATATCGAAAGTCATGAAATGCGGTTCCCTTTGTGTCTACACGCCGAGCAGTTCGTTCAGCACCGGCATCTTGGCCTGCAGTTCGGCGGCGGCGAAGCGCTMGACGATCTGCCCGTGCTCCATCACGTAGAAGCGGTCGGCCAGCGGCGCAGCGAAGCGGAAGTTCTGCTCCACCATCACCACCGTGTAGCCCTTCTTCTTCAGCATCAGGATCATGCGCGCGAGTGCCTGCACGATGACCGGTGCCAGGCCTTCCGAGATTTCGTCCAGCAGCAGCAGGCTCGCGCCGGTACGCAAGATGCGCCCCACCGCCAGCATCTGCTGTTCGCCGCCAGACAGTCGCGTGCCCTGGCTCTGGCGCCGTTCGGCCAGGTTCGGGAACATCTCGTAGATCTCGGCCTCGCTCATGCCCCGGCTGGCGTCGGCACCTTTCAAT
>NZ_JBFTLH010000032.1:0-41552 GCF_056396345.1 Cupriavidus sp. 05T42 | reverse complement strand
AGCTTGAACTCGGCGCTGTAGTGCGTGTACTTCCGTTTGATGCTCGCCGCGCCATGCAGGCGGTATCCCGCCACCCAGCGCCGTACTGTTCCGCTGTCTCTTTCATGGCGTTTGGCGATCTCACCATAGCCTGCCTGACCGTCCAGGTAGCTCTGGATAACTGTCAGCCTGAACTGCTCCGAGTACCGATACATGAAAACACCCCAAAAGTTGGTGTCCAACTTTTGGGGTGCAGTTCATCGCGCCTGGCTTTTTTTTACGCCTTTTACTAGACGACTATTGCCGGGCGAAGGCGGCGATGGGGTCGTCGTCTTCCTGGGTGGGCGCAGGGGCGGGCGAGGGGGCTTCTGGGGCGGGCGCCGGCGTCATCGGCAAATTACTAGCTGCCACCACGCGGCGGGCGCCGTTGTAGCGGGAGGCCCAATAAGACTTGCCCATGTCCTCGAGCCGCACCGTGCCACCGGTGGCGGGCGCATGGACGAAGCGGTTCTGGCCGACATAGATGCCTACGTGGGAATTGGCGCGTCCCGTGGTGTTGAAGAACACGAGGTCGCCGGAGGCCACCTGGCTGCGGTCCAGCGACGAACCGCGCTGGCCCATCTGCTCGGTCGTGCGGGGCAGGTTCACGTTGGCGGCGCGCTGCACCACGTAGCGAACCAGGCCGCTGCAATCGAAACCGGAATCGGGGGTGTTGCCGCCGTAGCGGTAGGGGGTGCCGACCAGCGACATCGCCTGGATCGAGATTTCCTCAAGTCCGGCGCTCGGGTCGATCATCGGTTTGCCGGGTGCCCGGGGCACGGACGAACCCTGCCGGGGCGGCGGCCCGCCGGCGCAGGCGGCCAGTAGCAGCGCGGCGGCACTTACCGCGAGGGCGGCGGTGCGGGAGGCATTGAGAGAGAAAAGGCGAAGCGGGCGCTGCGGCATCCTTCTTTTTGTTCGGTTGCCGGGTCACGCGTCCGTCCGCGGTGCAGCGCGGTTAGCGCATTGTTAATGCATCACCAGCGAAGCTGGGCGTTGCGCGTGCCGGTGCTGATCTTCATGGACTTGGCCTGACCCTTATAGGTCGCTTCGATATTGTAGCTGCCTTCGGGCGCACGTATGAGGCAGCGGGGGCCGCCAGCCTTGAAATTGGCCACCGGCTGGCCGTCGCGTGTCAGATTGACGTCAACTTCCGACAAAAATTCGCCATTCGGGCCCTGTGTGAACAGGATGCCCATGTTGAAGTTCTTCTCCTGCTCGGTCAGTTTGGCGCGCTCATCCTCCGCCACGCCGCCGCAGACATAGCTGACGGGGCCCATCGTGCGGATGACCATTTCCTCGGCCGCCCGGGCCGGACGCCAGGTGGCGGCGACGACCAGCGACGTGCCGATCAGCGTGGCCGCCAGGATGCGGCGCCGCCGCGTGGTGCGCGAATGGCGGGAAAACAGGGTCCGTGGATTGCCGGACAGGTAGGGATTGAACGATTGTGGCTTGTCCATCGACGCCTCCGTATCGACATGAACACCGGACGATCATAGCGCCACTGCCGCGCTTTGGCTGTCAGCCAAAGCCCGACGCGACGTGACGACATGGACGGGCATCCACGCGGACGCCCGGATCCGGGTAAAAAGGGAGACGAACGCCACCCGGCGGACAATGCCGGGCGGGCGGTACTTAAAGAACGTCCGCCGCGTGGTCGGCCAGGCGCGAGCGTTCGCCGCGCGCCAGCGTGACGTGGCCGCTGTGGCTCCAGCCCTTGAAGCGGTCTACCACATAGGTCAGGCCCGACGAGCCCTCGGTCAGGTACGGCGTGTCGATCTGCGCGATATTGCCCAGGCAGACGATCTTGGTACCGGGGCCGGCCCGCGTGACCAGCGTCTTCATCTGCTTCGGCGTCAGGTTCTGGGCCTCGTCGATGATGACGAACTTGTTCACGAACGTGCGCCCGCGCATGAAATTCATGCTCTTGACCTTGATGCGCGAGCGGATCAGCTCCTGCGTGGCCGCTCGGCCCCAGTCACCGGCGCTGTCATCGCTCTTCTGCAGGACTTCGAGGTTGTCGTCGAACGCGCCCATCCAGGGCTGCATCTTCTCTTCCTCGGTACCCGGCAGGAAGCCGATGTCCTCGCCCACGGGCACGGTGGCGCGGGTGACGATGATCTCGTTGTAGAGCTTCTGGTCCAGCACCTGCTCCAGGCCGGACGCCAGCGCCAGCAGCGTCTTGCCGGTACCGGCCTGGCCCAGCAGCGTGACGAAGTCGATGTCCGGGCTCATCAGCAGGTTCAGCGCGAAGTTCTGCTCGCGATTGCGGGCCACCACGCTCCACACGTTGTTCTTGTTGTGGGTGTAGTCCTTCAGGGTCTGGAGCAGGGCGGTCTTGCCGTTGATTTCCTTGACCTGCGCGTACAGCGGCAGGCTGCCGTCCATCGGTTCCAGGTAGACGAACTGGTTGACCAGGAACGACGGCACCAGCGGCCCGGTCAGGCGATAGAACATGGCGCCGGACTTCGGGTCCTGCCAGCTTTCCACGCCCTTGCCGTGCTTGGCCCAGAAGTCGTTGGGCAACTGCATCACGCCCGCGTAGAGCAGGTCCTTGTCTTCCAGGACCTGGTCGTTGAAGTAGTCCTCGGCCGGCAGCCCCAGCGCACGCGCCTTGATGCGCATGTTGATGTCTTTCGACACCAGCACGACCTGGCGCTCCGGGAACTGCTGCTGGAGCGCACTGACCACGCCCAGAATCTGGTTGTCGGCCTTGCCCTGCGGCAGGCCTTCGGGCAGCTTGATCTCGTTCAGGCGGGTCTGGAAGAACAGCTTGCCCTGCGCATCGCGGTTGCCGAGCGTGGCCAGCGGCAGGCCGTCGTCGAGCACGCCGTCGGTGGCGCCGACCAGCGAGTCGAGCGTGCGGCTGACCATCCGCGCGTTGCGAGCGACTTCGCTCATGCCCTTCTTGTGGTTGTCCAGCTCCTCGAGCGTCATCATCGGCAGATAGATGTCGTGCTCTTCGAAGCGGAACAGCGAGCTCGGGTCGTGCATTAGCACGTTGGTGTCCAGCACGAACAGCTTGCTGGGCCCCTCGGCCTTGCGGGCGCGGCGCGTGGGGCCGGCCGCCGGCTTGACCAGGCTCACGGCCGGCGCGGACGGGGCGGTCGTGGCTGGCGCCGGGGCGTCCGGGGTGCGGGCGCGCGTGGGGCTGCCGGCGCGGCCGCGCGTGGCGGGCGCCTGGAGGTCGCCCGTGTCACCGGTCGGGCCTGAATCGAGCAATGCCTCGCGCTCGAGCGTCGGCACAGGTTTCTTACCCTGCGCGGCTTTGGCCTTGGGCAGTGAGACCGGTGCGAATTCGCTCGGGTCCAGCAATTGGGCAGGCTTGGCGGGCATKGTAGGCAGCGGCATGCTTGGACATCCTTTCAGGGGGGCGGAAAAGGGCAGGCAAACAAAAAAGCCGCCATGCCTGATGAACAGGTGTGGCGGCTTCTTCGCGGACCCCGGACACGGCAGGTCCGCTACCAGCCCGGGGACTTTCTCTCCTGGGCCGGAACGGTACAACAGCGTGGCAACTGGGATCTGAACGCATTACGGGCCAATGTATCCGAACGTTTTCGGTTTGGCAATGACCCTGCGGACGGAGTGTTGCGCGGTGTTGCGCCCGTGGCAGTGGCGCCTGGCGGACTAGATCTTGCGGATGAGTTCGAGGACTTCGTCCACGTGGTTCGGCACCTTGATGCCGCGCATCTCGTGCCGCAGGATGCCCTTGCCGTCGAGGATGAAAGTGCTGCGCTCGATCCCGCGCACTTCCTTGCCATACATCTTTTTCATCTTGATGACATCGAACAGGCTGCAGAGCGCCTCGTCGGCGTCCGAGATCAGCGCGAAGGGCAGCTCAAGCTTGGCCTTGAAGTTCTCGTGAGACTTCATGCTGTCGCGCGAGATGCCGAACACCACGGCGCCGGCCGCCTCGACCTCGGCGTACTGGTCGCGGAAGTTCATCGCTTCGGTGGTGCAGCCCGGCGTGTTGTCCTTCGGGTAGAAGTACAGGACCACGGTCTTGCCGCGCTGGCCGGCAAGATGGAACTCCCCGCCGGTAGCGGGGGCGCGGAAGTCCGGAACGGCCTGGTTGAGACTGACTGTCATGCTGGTGGCTCTCCTGGATGGCGGTGCATCATCGGTGATGGCGGCCCGTTTGTTGTGGGGGGGATCCGGGCTTGTGCCATGGCGGGTGCAGTTTGGGGCAGTCGGCCAGACTTCAAGCGTGGCGTGTGCTCAACCTCGGCAGGTTGCCAGCCGATATTCGCACCAGGGGCCCGCCGCTCAAGCTTCGTCGATCGGCTCCACCAGCAGGATCGCCGCCACCTTGCGGCCCTCGGCCATCAGGATATTGTAGGTGCGGCATGCGGCCTGGAGATCCATGGCGTCCACGCCGATATGGCGGCGAGCCAGCGCGGCGGTCAGGCGCGGGTGGGGAAAACGCAGCTTGTTGCCGGTACCCAGCAGGACGACTTCTGCCTGTTTATCGAGCAGGACGTCGAAATGGGCGGGTTCCAGGTCCTCGAAACGGGCAACCGGCCACGGCTCGACCGGGCCTTCCGGCATGACGAGCACGGACTGGTTGTGGCGGACCAGGTTGATTTCGATATACCCGGGGCCGTAGCTGGTCACGGTATTGAGATTGTGGGGTTTGTCAGCGTGGAGTTTCAAGAGGGGGCTCGCGGTGGCAGGATCGTGCGCCCGGCGCGGGAAAGCGTCGCTGCAATGCAAGAATCCATGCCGAAGTCTGTCATAATCCGATAAATTATAGCTTTTGCCTCCCTGTCTGCCACGCGCCGGGCACATCACCGCGGATGCGCCGCCGTCCGCCCAGACTTGCCAGGACATTCCAGAAGATTCCGAAAATCCGCTGCCACGGAGACCGGCAGCCTGCCCTGACATCGCCAACACCGCCGTGAAACCCATCCAGAAATCGAACAAGCTCCAGAACGTTTGCTATGACATCCGCGGCCCGGTGCTGGAAAAGGCCCGGCAGATGGAGGAGGAAGGGCACAAGATCATCAAGCTGAACATCGGCAACCTGGCCGTGTTCGGTTTCGATGCCCCGGAGGAGATCCAGCAGGACATGATGCGCAACCTGCCCAATTCGGCGGGTTACTCGGACTCCAAGGGCATCTTCGCGGCGCGCAAGGCCATCATGCACTACACCCAGGAGAAGAAGATCCAGGGCGTGGGGCTGGACGACATCTACGTGGGCAACGGCGCCTCCGAGCTGATCGTGATGTCGATGAACGCGCTGCTCAACAGCGGCGACGAGGTGTTGGTGCCGGCGCCGGACTACCCGCTGTGGACCGCCGCCGTGAGCCTGTCCGGCGGCACTCCGGTGCACTATATCTGCGACGAGGCCGACGACTGGATGCCGGACCTCGACGACATCCGCAAGAAGATCACCCCGAACACCAAGGCGATCGTCGTCATCAACCCGAACAACCCCACCGGGGCGCTGTACTCGGACGAATTGCTGCAGGAGATCGTGGCCATCGCGCGCGAGCACGGCCTGATCATCTTTGCCGACGAGATCTACGACAAGGTGCTGTACGACGGCCATTCGCACACCTCGATCGCCGCGCTGTCCACGGACGTGCTGACAGTGACCTTCAACGGCCTGTCGAAGAACTACCGCTCGTGCGGCTACCGCGCTGGCTGGATGGTGGTGTCGGGCGACAAGCGCCCGGCGCTGGACTATATCGAGGGCCTGAACATGCTGTCCTCGATGCGGCTGTGCGCCAACGTGCCGGCCCAGTGGGCCATCCAGACCGCGCTGGGCGGCTACCAGAGCATCAACGACCTGGTGGGCGAGGGCGGCCGGCTGCGCCGCCAGCGCGACCTGGCCTATGAGCTGATCACCCAGATCCCCGGTGTGAGCTGCGTCAAGCCCAAGGCCGCGCTGTACCTGTTCCCCAAGCTCGACCTGTCGATGTACCCGATCCAGGACGACCAGGAATTCATCTACGAACTGCTGCAGGAATCGAAGGTGCTGCTGGTGCAGGGCACCGGCTTCAACTGGGGCGCGCCGGATCACTTCCGGATCGTGTTCCTGCCGCACGAGGAAGACCTGCGCGAGGCCGTGACGCGCGTCGGCCGCTTCCTCGAAACCTATCGAAAACGTCACGGCACGGCCTGAGCCGCCGCGGCGCCCCCGTTCATCCCGCATCAAGCAACCCAGAGTCAGACGTCCATGCAACCCATTAAAGTCGGCCTTCTCGGCATCGGTACCGTTGGTAGCGGCACGTTCAACGTGCTCAAGCGCAATCAGGAAGAAATTCGTCGCCGTGCAGGCCGCGGCATCGAGATTGCGATGGTGGCCGACCTCAACACCGAGCGCGCCCGGGAGCTGACCGGCGGCGAGGTGGAAGTCGTCAGCGATGCCAACGAGGTGGTCACCCKCCCGGAAATCGACATCGTGGTGGAGCTGATCGGCGGCTACGGCATCGCCCGCGAGCTGGTCCTGAAGGCCATCGAGAACGGCAAGCACGTGGTCACCGCCAACAAGGCGCTGCTGGCCGTGCATGGCAACGAGATCTTCGAAGCTGCGCGACGCAAGGGCGTGATCGTGGCGTTCGAGGCCGCCGTGGCTGGGGGCATCCCCATCATCAAGGCGCTGCGCGAGGGCCTGACCGCGAACCGCATCCAGTGGATCGCCGGCATCATCAACGGCACGACGAACTTCATCCTGTCCGAAATGCGCGACAAGGGCCTGGACTTCGACGTGGTGCTCAAGGAAGCCCAGCAGCTGGGCTATGCCGAGGCTGACCCGACCTTCGACATCGAGGGCATCGACGCCGCCCACAAGGTCACGCTGATGAGCGCCATCGCCTTCGGCATGCCGGTGCAGTTCGACAAGGCGCACGTGGAAGGCATCACCAACCTGTCCGCCATCGACATCAAGTACGCCGAGGAACTGGGCTACCGCATCAAGCTGCTCGGCATCACGCGCCGCCGCGAGGAGGGTGTGGAGCTGCGCGTGCATCCCACGCTGGTGCCGGCATCCCGCCTGATCGCCAATGTGGAAGGCGCGATGAACGCCGTGCTGGTGCAGGCCGACGCCGTGGGCACCACGCTGTACTACGGCAAGGGCGCCGGCGCTGAGCCGACCGCCTCGGCCGTGATCGCCGATCTGGTGGACGTGACGCGCCTGCATACGGCCGATCCGAACCATCGCGTGCCGCACCTGGCGTTCCAGCCGGACGAGCTGTCCAGCGTGCCGGTGCTGCCGATCGAGGAAGTCACCAGCTCCTACTACCTGCGCATGCGCGTGTCCGACGAGACCGGCGTGCTGGCCGAGATCACGCGCATCCTGGCGGAGGGCGGCATCAGCATCGACGCAATGCTCCAGAAGGAGTCGCGCCAGGGCGAGCCGCAGACCGACATCATCATCCTGACGCACCTCACGCGCGAGAAGCACGTGAACGCCGCCATCCGCGGCATCGAGTCGCTGCCGACGGTGCTGTCCGCCGTGACGCGCCTGCGCATGGAAGAACTGAACTAAGACGCCCTCGCTCATGCAATACCAATCGACGCGCGGCCATGACATGCCGCAATCGTTCTCCGAGATCCTGCTGGGCGGCCTGGCGCCGGACGGTGGGCTMTACCTGCCGAAGCAGTACCCGCAGATCACGGCCGACGAACTGGAAGCCTGGCGCAAGCTGTCCTATGCCGACCTGGCGTTCKAGGTGCTCTCGCGCTTCTGCGATGACATCCCCGCCGACGACCTGCGCGCGCTGACGCGCCAGACCTACACCGCCGAGGTGTACTGCAACGCACGTCCGGGCGATAACACGGCGGACATCACCCCGCTGCGCACGCTGGGCGAGGAAGGCGGCACGCCGCTGCAACTGCTGGGCCTGTCGAACGGCCCGACGCTGGCCTTCAAGGACATGGCGATGCAGCTGCTCGGCAACCTGTTCGAGTACGCACTGCGCCGGGCCGGCCTGAAGCTGAACATCCTCGGGGCGACGTCCGGCGACACCGGCAGCGCCGCCGAGTACGCGATGCGCGGCAAGGACGGCATCCGCGTGTTCATGCTGAGCCCGCACCGCAAGATGAGCGCGTTCCAGACCGCGCAGATGTTCAGCCTGCAGGACCCGAACATCTTCAACCTGGCCATCGAAGGCGTGTTCGACGACGCCCAGGACATCGTCAAGGCGGTGTCGAACGACCACGCCTTCAAGGCGCGCCAGTGCATCGGCACCGTCAATTCGATCAACTGGGCGCGCGTGGTGGCCCAGGTGGTCTACTACTTCAAGGGCTGGCTGCTGGCCACCGATGGCCCTGGCCAGAAGGTGTCGTTCTGCGTGCCGTCGGGCAACTTCGGCAACGTCTGCGCCGGCCATATCGCGCGCATGATGGGCCTGCCGATCGACAAGCTCGTGGTGGCCACCAACGAGAACGACGTGCTCGACGAGTTCTTTCGCACCGGCACCTACCGCGTGCGGACCTCGGCGCAGACGTACCACACGTCGAGCCCGAGCATGGATATCTCCAAGGCCTCGAACTTCGAGCGCTTCGTGTTCGACCTGCTCGGCCAGGACGGCGACAAGCTGGCCGCGCTGTTCCGCGACGTGGATGCCAAGGGGGGCTTCGATCTCTCCGGCACGCCGGAATTCGACCGCATCCGCCAGTTCGGCTTCGTTTCGGGCCGCAGCACGCATGACGACCGCCTGGCCACCATCCGCGACGTGCACGCGCGTTACGGCGTCACCATCGACACCCATACCGCCGATGGCGTGAAGGTGGCGCGCGAGTACCTGACGCCGGGCGTGCCGATGGTAGTGCTGGAAACGGCACTGCCGGCCAAGTTCGCCGACACGATCCGCGAGGCACTGGGGCACGAGCCCGAGCGGCCCGCCGCGTTCGATGGGATCGAGGCGCTGCCGCAGCGTTTCGAGGTGATGCCGGCGGATGCCGCGCAGGTCAAGGCGTACATCGCCCGGCACACCGGACTGTAAGCGACTGTCCAGCGACCGACCGGCGCCCAACTCGTTACAATCGGGTTTGCCGGGCCCGCTGCCACGGCCCCCAGGCTTCGCGCCGGGGGCTGTTTTTCATGGGCCAACCTGATTCCAGCCACGCTCACATGACCCAAGCCCMCACTCCAACTGCTGCCGCCAACCGTCCGCCGATGCTGACCATGGCCGAGGCCCTCGCGGCCCTGATGGCCGGCGTGCGTCCGCTGACGGCCACCGAGACCGTCGACACGCTCGACGCCAACGGCCGCGTGCTGGCCGCGCCCGTGACCAGCACGCTGCGCGTGCCGCCCGCCGACAATACCTCGATGGATGGCTACGTGATGCGCGCCGCCGACGTCCCCGCGCCGGGTACGCGCCTGCCGGTCTCGCAGCGGATTCCGGCCGGCCACGTGGGCACGGCGCTGGCCGCCGGCACCGCCGCGCGCATCTTCACGGGCGGCCTGATCCCGCCCGGCGCCGATGCCGTGGTCATGCAGGAGCAGTGCGTGGCCGATGGCGACGCGGTCATCGTCAATCATGTGCCGGCTTCGGGCGAATGGATTCGCCGCGCGGGCGAGGACATCGAAACCGGCGCCGAGATCCTGCCGGCCGGCACGCGGCTGACGCCGCAGGCGCTGGGCCTGGCGGCTTCGGTCGGGCAGGCGAAGCTGGATGTGGTGCGCCGCGTGCGCGTGGCCGTGTTCTTCACGGGCGACGAGCTGGCCATGCCCGGCGAGCCGCTCAAGCCGGGCGCCATCTATAACTCCAACCGCTTCACGCTGCGCGGCCTGCTCGAAAACCTGGGCTGCGAAGTGTCCGACTTCGGCATCGTGCCGGACACGCTGGCCGCCACGCGTGACACCCTGCGCCGCGCCGCCGAAGGGTGTGATCTGATCATCACCTCGGGTGGCGTCTCGGTGGGTGAGGAAGACCATATCCGGCCGGCCGTGCAGGCCGAAGGGCGGCTGGACCTCTGGCAGATCGCCATCAAGCCCGGTAAGCCGCTGGCCTTCGGCCAGGTGGCGAACGGCTCGGACAGTCCAGCGCACTTCCTCGGCCTGCCGGGCAACCCCGTGTCGAGCTTCGTCACCTTCCTGCTGTTCGTGCGGCCGTTCATCCTGCGTCTGCAAGGCGTGGCCGATGTGACGCCGCGCCGCCTGCCGCTGCGTGCCGATTTCGATCTGGCGCGTGGCGACCGCCGCAACGAATTCCTGCGCGCGCGCCTCAACGACGCGGGCGGCCTCGACCTGTTCCCGAACCAGAGTTCGGGCGTGCTGACGTCTACGGTCTGGGGCGACGGGCTGATCGACAACCCGCCGAACCAGACCATTCGTCGCGGCGACACCGTGCAATTCATCCCGTTCGACGGCCTGCTGGGCTGACGCGCGGACCCGAACATCATGCAAATCGAACTCCGATACTTCGCCAGCGTGCGCGAGCAGGTGGGGCAGGGCGCCGAGCGCGCCGAGGTGCCCGCCAGCGTACGCACCGTGGGCGACCTGCGCGGCTGGCTGCGCGAGCGCGGCGGCCAGTGGGCCGAGGCGCTGGCCGAGGGCCGCGCGCTGCGCATGGCCGTGGACCACGCCGTGGCCCGCGCCGACACGCCGCTGGCCGAGGGCTGCGAGGTGGCGTTCTTCCCGCCCGTGACCGGAGGCTGAGATGAGCGCACGCGTGCAGCACGATGATTTCGACCTCGGCGCCGAAGTGGCGGCGCTGCGGGCCGGCAATCCCGGCGTGGGCGCCGTGGCCAGCTTCATCGGCACCGTGCGCGATGTCACGCACGGCACGGCGGTCCGGACGATGGAACTCGAGCACTATCCGGGCATGACCGAGAAGTCGCTGGAACGCATCGAGGCCGCCGCGCGCGAGCGCTGGGCGTTGCTCGGCGTGACCATTGTCCATCGCGTGGGGCTGTTGCAGCCGCTGGACCAGATCGTGCTGGTCGCCGTGGCGTCCGCGCACCGGGGCGATGCCTTCGCGGCGTGCGAGTTCATCATGGACTACCTGAAGTCCGAGGCGCCGTTCTGGAAGAAGGAAGAAACGCCCGAGGGCGCGCGCTGGGTCGATGCGCGGGTCTCGGACGACGCGGCGCTGCGCCGCTGGGGCATCGAATCGTTCAACGCCGAATCATCGAACACATCGAACAACAATAAGGAAGGTTGAATGGGTCCGCTCGGGTTTGTGGCGGTGGGCGTCGGCGCCGCCGCGGGCGCCTGGCTGCGCTGGGGATTTTCCGTGCTGTGGAACGCGGCCAACCCGGCGCTGCCGTACGGCACGCTGGCCGCCAACCTGGTGGGCGGCTATCTGGTCGGGATCGCCGTGGCGTTCTTCCAGTCGCACCCGGGCCTCTCGCCCGAATGGCGGCTGCTGGCCGTCACCGGCTTTCTCGGCGGCCTGACCACGTTCTCGACGTTCTCCAGCGAGGTGGTCGGCAACMTGATGGCGGGCGACTATCGCTGGGCGCTCGCCCACGTGGTGGTGCACCTGGGTGGCTCGCTGGTGCTCACGGCCTTCGGCATCTGGACCTGGCGCGCGCTCGCCTAAGTATTTTCCCTTTTCCGTCAAACACTTGGCTGGCCCGATGCCTATGTATCGGGTCGCACATACAGGTTCCGGCATCGGCGCTATAGCTGGCATTCGACTGACTGCCTGCTCGCATCCAAACGCCTGAACCGTCTACTATGTCCCGGGAGGGACGAATACGACGCTCCGCCGGGCGTGCTCCCCATCGCCCCCGTCGCCCCCGTCGCCCCCGTTGGTTTGCATTTGCGGTTTGCAGTTTGCGGTTCGTAGGTCTTGTTTCTGTTTTACCGATCCGGCCCCGCCGGCATACATAACAGGAGACACCCCATGACGCATAGCCTTGCAACGCGCGCAGGAAAATTCCTAGTCGATCCACGATGCCACACCGCCGTTGCCGCCGCCGTGGCGGTGCTGCTGATTGGCGCCTGCGGCGGCGGGGACAACAACAACAGCGGTGGGGGCGGTGGCGGCCCGGTCACGCAGAACCCGAACAACCGGCCGACCTTCGTGGTGGGCACCATCGGCGTGCAGAACTACGACGGCACGACCGACGACCTGCTGACCGCCGGGCTCGGCAAGGACGGCCTGATCGCCACGGCTACCGCGCCGGTTCCCGCCGATCCCGCCGCGCCCACGGCGGCCGAGCTGCGCCGCATCGCCATCTTCAATAACTACCGCGCCATCGTCGATACCAATCCGCTGGGCGGGTACGGCTCGCTGTACGGACCGAACGTCGATGCCCAGGGCAACGTCACGGCCAGCCAGGGCAAGGTGCCCGGTACCGAGTACATCGCCTTTGCCGACGACGGCACCGGCCAGCAGAACGTGACGATCATGGCGCAGATCCCGACCAACTTCGATCCCGCCAATCCTTGCCTGATCTCGGCGACCTCGTCGGGCTCGCGCGGCATTTATGGCGGGATTTCGGTCGGCGAATGGGGGCTCAAGCGCGGCTGTGCCGTGGCCTATACCGACAAGGGCACGGGCGCGGGGCCGCACGACCTCGACTCGGACACCGTGCCGCTGATCAACGGCACTCGCCAGGCTCGCACCGGCGCCGGCAAGCTGGCCCAGTTCGCGGCGCAGCCGGGCGCGCAGTCGCTGGCGGACTTCACCACTGCCAATCCGCACCGGCTGGCCTACAAGCACGCCCACTCGAAGCAGAATCCCGAGGCCAACTGGGGGCTGAACACGCTCCAGGCCATCGAGTTCGCCATGTGGGCGATCAACGATAAATTCGGCACCGTGGGGTCCGACGGGGTGCGGCAGGCCTCCATCGGCAAGGACAAGATCCTGGTGATCGCCTCGGCCGTCTCCAACGGCGGCGGCGCGGCCATCGCGGCGGCGGAGCAGGATACGAACGGCCTGATCGACGGCGTGGCTGTGGGCGAGCCGAACGTGAACATGCCCGCCGTGCCGGCCATCACGGTGAAGCGGGGCGGGGTGACGGTGGGGTCATCGGGGCGGCATCTGTATGACTACACGACCACGGCGAACCTGTTCTCGCTTTGCGCGGGCACGGCGTCGCTGCCGGCACCGTTCACCTCGGTGACGGTCATCCAGGGCGCCAATCGCTGCGGCTCGCTGGTCGGCAACGGGCAACTCACGGGCGCGTCGCTGACTGACCAGTCGACCGATGCCTTCACACGCCTGCACGCCGCCGGCTGGGAGCCAGAATCCGATGTGCTGCATGCATCGCTTTCATCGCTCGAAGTGGCCAGCTCGATCTCGGTGACGTACGCCAACTCCTACTCGCGTGCCAGCGTCACCGACAAGCTGTGCGACTACACCTTCGCCTCGCCGGGCGGCGCTACCGGCACCCCGGTGACCATCCCGCCAAACATATTGGCCCTGACGTTCTCCACCGGCAACGGCGTGCCGCCGAGCACCGGCGTGACGCTCATGAACGAGAAAGCCCAGGGCGGCCCCGCCCGCGACTTCCTCTCCACCAACAGCGTCGGCGGCGTCGCGGACGCCAACCTGCCCGGCGCCAATTGCCTGCGCGACCTGCTGACCAACAGCGCAGCACTCCAGGCGGGCATCGGCCAGACCTTGCGCACGGGCAATCTGCGCGGCAAGCCGGCGATGATCGTCCATGGCCGCAGCGACGGCCTGCTGCCGGTCAACCACACGTCGCGGCCTTACCTGGGGCTGAACAAGGTGGCCGAGGGCACCAGCAGCAAACTCTCTTATATAGAGGTGACCAACGGCCAGCATTTCGACGCCTTCATCGACGTACTGCCTGGCTACGCCAACACCTTCATCCCGCTGCACGTGTACCTGAACCGGGCGCTTGACGCCGTGTACGCCAACCTGCGCAGCGGCACGGCCCTGCCGCCGTCCCAAGTGGTGCGCACCACGTCACGCGGAGGCACCGCCGCCCCGGCACCGCAGATCCTGCCCTCGAACGTCCCCCCGATCGCCGCCACCCCGGCGGCGGGCGATGTGATTTCGGTGAGTGGATCGACGGTGAACGTGCCGAACTAGTCGGACGGGTGCGTTAAACGCCACATTTCCCGTCGAGAGACCCCACATCTCGACGGGAGCGTTCTGACCCCAGTCAGTTTGATGACCGCTTTCGAACAATTCCTATTGGGCCTGGCGCGCCCCTAAGCCAATCTCGATGCTCGTTTCACGAAGGAGCATCGAGTCATGATCGATTTGACGTTTTATCTCAACGACCGGCCCATGAGTCGGCTTCGGTCCGGCGTACTCGATGTGCCGGCATTCTCGGGACGAGATGGGGACATCAATAGATATCTTGCCGCCTGTCGCAAGAACTCCGGTCCGATCACGCCTGGCACTTATTACGTGTTAGACCGGCCCTCTGGCGGGCGTTTGAGATGGTTTCGGGAGCAAAATCCGTTTTCGACCGACAGGCGCAGGTGGTTCGCCCTCTTCGCCGCGGATGGAAGAGTGGACGATGTCTCGCACCGACTTTGACCGCCTGAGGGCTTTGCTCAAAGCATCGACTGTCGGCCGGATTCCCAACACGGATGTTGCCTGCTACGGCAGACTCACGGTCAAGAGGTCCACGCCGTGACGGCGGTCTTAAAGGCACTTGTMAAAGTCGTGTTGCTGGCCGCGTGGCTTGTGCTTTTTCCTCTGTACCTGACTGCCAAGTGGCTGGATTACTCGGAGGTCATTTCTATTCCTCCGTGGCTCGGACAGTGGTTGTTCGACCATTACCGGCGTTTCGATCCCGCTGAGGACGGATACAACTTCGAAGCGTTGTTGTATTGGCTTCCCTCGTTTCTGACGACGCTGGTGGTMACTGCGGTCGCCATATGGCTTTGGCGCCGCCGCTCGAAATCCGCCCGTCAGCCTTGAAATGTCAAGTCAAAGCCCTATCTTTCCGAAGTAACGTGTCCGGGCCGGGCCACCCCGCGCAACAGGACACACTTTCCTAGAGAGAGAGGGATCCGAATGCGACTTGATAAATTCACCACCCGGTTCCAGGAGGCGCTTGCTGATGCGCAGAGCCTGGCGCTGGGTCACGACAACCAGTACATCGAACCGGTGCACCTGCTGCGCGCGCTGCTGGCGCAGAACGATGGCGCCGCGCGCACGTTGCTGGCGCGCGCCGGTGTGAACGTCAGTGGGCTGCAGACCACGTTGGACGCCGCCATCAAGCGGCTGCCGCAGGTGCAGGGCACCAACGAGGTCCAGGTGGGCCGTGACCTCAACAACCTGCTCAACGCCACCGAGAAGGAAGCCATCAAGCGCAATGACCAGTTCATTGCCAGCGAGCTGTTCCTGCTCGCCGTGGCTGACGACAAAGGCGAGGGCGGCCGTATTGCGCGCGAGCATGGGCTGTCGCGCAAGTCGCTCGAGGCGGCCATCCAGACCGTGCGGGGTGGCGACACCGTGCAGAGTGCCGATGCCGAATCCCAGCGCGAGGCGCTCAAGAAATACACCGTCGACCTGACCGAGCGCGCCCGTGCGGGCAAGCTCGACCCGGTGATCGGCCGTGACGACGAAATCCGCCGCTCCATCCAGATCCTGCAGCGCCGTACCAAGAACAATCCGGTGCTGATCGGCGAGCCGGGCGTGGGCAAGACCGCCATTGTCGAAGGGCTGGCCCAGCGCATCGTCAACGGCGAGGTGCCCGAGACGCTCAAGAACAAGCGCGTGCTGGTGCTCGACATGGCCGGCCTGCTGGCTGGCGCCAAGTATCGCGGCGAGTTCGAGGAACGGCTCAAGGCTGTGCTGAACGACGTGGCCAAGGATGAAGGCCAGACCATCGTCTTCATCGACGAAATCCACACCATGGTCGGCGCGGGCAAGGCCGAGGGCGCCATCGACGCCGGCAACATGCTCAAGCCGGCGCTGGCGCGCGGCGAGCTGCACTGCATTGGCGCGACCACGCTCAATGAGTACCGCAAGTACATCGAGAAGGACGCCGCGCTGGAGCGCCGCTTCCAGAAGGTGCTGGTGGAAGAGCCGAGCGTGGAGGCGACCATCGCCATCCTGCGCGGCCTGCAGGAGAAGTACGAACTGCACCACGGCGTGGAGATCACCGACCCGGCCATCGTCGCGGCGGCGGAACTGTCGCACCGCTACATCACGGACCGCTTCCTGCCGGACAAGGCCATCGACCTGATCGACGAGGCCGGCGCGCGCATCAAGATGGAAATCGACTCCAAGCCGGAGGCGATGGACAAGCTCGAGCGCCGCACGATCCAGCTCAAGATCGAGCGCGAGGCCGTGAAGAAGGAGAGCGACGAGGCGTCGCGCAAGCGGCTGGAGCTGATCGAGCAGGAAATCGAGCGGCTTGGGAAGGAATATGCCGACCTGGACGAGATCTGGCGCGCCGAGAAGGGCGCTGCCCAGGGCGCGGCTGCGCTGAAGGAAGAGATCGAGAAGATCAAGCTCGAGATCACCCGGCTGCAGCGCGAGGGCAAGCTGGACAAGGTGGCGGAGCTTCAGTACGGCAAGCTGCCGGAACTGGAAGGCAAGCTGCAGGCGGCGACCAAGGCCGAGGCCAGCGAGCAGAAGCAGCCGAACAAGCTGCTGCGCACGCAGGTGGGTGCCGAGGAAATCGCCGAGGTAGTCAGCCGTGCCACCGGGATTCCGGTCGCCAAGATGATGCAGGGCGAGCGCGACAAGCTGCTGAAGATGGAAGACCGCCTCCACGCACGCGTGGTGGGCCAGGACGAGGCCGTGCGGCTGGTGTCCGACGCCATCCGCCGCTCGCGTGCCGGCCTGGCGGACGAGAACAAGCCCTATGGCTCGTTCCTGTTCCTGGGGCCGACCGGCGTCGGCAAGACCGAGCTGTGCAAGGCGCTGGCCGAGTTCCTGTTCGACTCGGAAGACCACCTGATCCGCATCGACATGAGCGAGTTCATGGAGAAGCACAGCGTGAGCCGGCTGATCGGCGCGCCCCCGGGCTACGTGGGCTACGAGGAAGGCGGCTACCTGACCGAGGCGGTGCGACGCAAGCCGTATGCGGTGATCCTGCTCGATGAAGTCGAGAAGGCGCACCCGGACGTGTTCAACGTGCTGCTGCAGGTGCTGGACGATGGCCGCCTGACCGATGGCCAGGGCCGCACGGTCGATTTCAAGAACACGGTGATCGTGATGACCAGCAACCTGGGCTCGCACCTGATCCAGTCGATGTCCGGCGAGCCGCAGGACGTGGTGAAGGGCGCAGTCTGGCAGGAGGTGCGCACGCATTTCCGCCCCGAGTTCCTGAACCGGATCGACGAGGTGGTGGTGTTCCACTCGCTGGACCAGCAGCACATCGAGTCCATCGCCCGCATCCAGCTGCAACGGCTGCAGGCGCGTCTGGCACGCATGGACATGACGCTGGACGTGACCGAGGCGGCGCTGGAGAAGATTGCCAGCGCAGGCTACGACCCGGTGTTCGGCGCCCGGCCGCTGAAGCGCGCGATCCAGCAGCAGATCGAGAACCCGGTGGCCCGCGCCATCCTCGAAGGCAAGTTCGCCGCCAAGGACGTGATCCCGGTGGACTACGAAGACGGCGCGTTCACGTTTGGGAAGATGGTGGACTGAGCGGCTGGCAAATCTGCCGGTACAAGAAAACGGCCCGGAGGGGGATACCCTCCGGGCCGTTTTTCGCATCTAGTTGCCTTCTGGAATCGCTCGCAGGAGCCTGCGGGAAAGGAGGGTGCGCATGTCGCGGCGCGTGTCGCAGACGATGTGGATGTACAGGACGTCAGCCCTGACCTCGTAGAGGATCCGGTTCATGCCCGAGATGACCTGTCGGTACTGCCGGAGGCCGAGGTCTGCCAGTTCGTCGGGGATGGCACCGCCTTCCGKAAAGGCCTGGACCGTGCGCACCGAGTCCTTGATGCCCTGCAAGGTTTCCTGCCAACTTGCCTTGCCGAAGCGCCGGACGATGTGGCGGCGCAGTTCGTGCAAATCCTCTTCTGCCGCTGCAAGGAAGACGGCCCTCACGCGTCGTCGTCCTTATCTAGGTCGGCGAAGACGTCCTCCACATCACGAAAACGCCCGCGCTCGATGTCGCGGGCGCCCATCGCCAGCAGCTTCAGCAGGGCGAGGGTTTCTTCCTGTTCCTCGAACGTGCGCACATCCATGACCACGAGCTTGGCCTCGCCGTTTTGGGTGATCAGCATCGGCTCGCGCGACGCCGAGATGTCCTTGACGATCTCGGCGGCGTGGCTTTTGAGGTAACTGATGGGTTTGACCTGGGTGGAGAATTTCACGGCTTGGCTCCCTCGGTCCATGGTGGATGGGGTCCAAATATAGACCAAATATGGTCTTGTCCGCAAGTATTCCCGCCTGGAGTCAGCTTCCCCGCCACACCGGCGACCGCTTGGCCACGAACGCATCCACCCCTTCCCGGAAGTCCTCGCTGCCATAGCATTGCCGGACGAGGTCGTCGGTGTCTGCCACGGCGGCTACGGTCTGGCGGCGGAGGGCTTCCTTGACCACGGTCTGGGTGACGGGGGCCAGGGCGCCGAGGCGGTCGCAGAGGGCGGCGACTTCGGCCTCCAGGGCGTCGGGCGCGTGCACGCCTTCGAGGAAGCCGCAGGCCAGGGCGGCGTCCGCGTCGAGGATCTGGGCCAGCAGCAGCATGCGGCGCACCGGTTGCAGGCCCCACGCGGCGCGCAGCCGGGTGAGGTTCAGTGCCGACAGCGTGTTGCCCAGCGTGCGGGCGATCGGCACGCCGAAGCGGGCCTTGGGCGTGCCGAGGCGGAAGTCGCAAGCCGTGGCGATGGCGAGCCCGCCGCCTACCGCCCAGCCTTCGACAACTGCCACGGTAGGCATCGGCAGCTGCTCGACCAGCTGGATGCCTTCGTCGATGCGTGACTCGTAATCCACGCCATCGTCGCCACTGGAAAACTGCTGGAACTGGGCGATGTCGGTGCCGGCCACGAAGGCCTCGCCGCCCGCGCCGCGCATCACCACCACGCGCGCGCCGGCCGTGCCTTGCGCGGCCAGCGTGCGGCAATGCCCGGCCAGTTGCTCGTACATCGCCCAGGTCATCGCGTTGCGCGCGGCGGGGCGGTCGAAGGTGAGCGTGGCGATGCCGMCTGCCATCGTCAGCGTGACCTGCCCGTCCGGGGACGGCAGCGGGGCGCTCATGATCCGAACGCGCCGGCCGTCGCCAGCGACTGCTGTTCGTCCTGCGAGAGACCCAGTTCGGCCAGGATTTCCTTGGTGTGCTGGCCCAGCAGCGGCGGCGGGCGCCGCACCTGCTGGGGCGTGCCGCCCATCTTTACCGCGAAGCCGATATTGGGCACCTTGCCCTCGATCGGATGGTCGATTTCGATCCGCATCTGCCGATGCTTGCCATGCTCGCTGGCGAACGCCTGCGGGTAGGTCAGGATCGGCCCGGCCGGGATGCCTACGGCGAGCAGCCGTTCGATCCAGTCATCGCAACTCGCCTTGGCAAAGCTCTGCTCCAGTTCGGCGATCAGCGCCGGCCGGTTGGCCAGCCGCAGCGCCACTGTGGCGAAGCGCTCGTCCTTGAGCAGGTCATGTCGATCCAGCGTCTGGCACAGCAGCTGCCACAGCTTCTGGTTGGTGGCGCCCATCACGAAGTAGCCGTCTGCCGCCTTCATGGCCTGATAGGGCGCGCTCATGCGGTTGGCCGTGCCCAGCGGTTCGGGCTCGCGGCCGGTGCCCCAGTACTCGCAGGTGTCCCACACCGAGAACGCCAGCGCGGAGTCGAACAGCGACGCATCCACGTACTGCCCCTTGCCCGTCTGCTTGGCGCCGATATAGGCTGCCAGCATGCCGTAAGTGGCGAAAAGAGCACAGCCGATATCGGCGACCGGCACGCCAGCCTTCACGGGCGCGCCGCCGGGGTAGCCGGTCACGCTCATCACGCCCGACATGGCCTGCGCCATCAGGTCGAAGCCGGGCCGGTTGGCCCACGGCCCGCTCTGGCCGAAGCCCGAAATGCTCACGTACACCAGCTTCGGATTGATCTTGGCCAGCGTCTCATAGTCGATGCCAAGCCGCTTCATCACGCCGGGCCGGTAGTTCTCGACCAGGATGTCGGCGGTTTCCGCCAGCCGGTAGAGCACCTCGCGGCCGGAATCGGTCTTGAGGTCCAGCGTGACGCTGCGCTTGTTCCGGTTCATGTTAAGGAAGCCCATGCTGTCCGGCCCCTTCATCTTGAAACCCATGGCGCCGCGCGTCTGGTCGCCGCCGTCGGGCGGTTCGATCTTGATCACGTCGGCGCCGAGATCGGCCAGCAGCATGCAGGCGTAGGGGCCGGCCATGACCTGGCTCACGTCGAGCACACGCACGCCGGCCAGCGGCAGGGGGGTGGCAGGCGCCGGGGCGCCGGATTGGCTGAGATCTGTCATCGGGTGAATCCTGAATTCGTGGAGAGGGGGGCGAGGGTGGCGCGCGCGGGCGCGCCGTCTCGCAGCCATCAGCTTTCGGCTTTCACGCCGGCGTCCTTCACGACCTTGGCCCACTTGGTGGACTCGGACGCGATAAAGGCGCCGAACTGCTGGCTCGAGCCGCCGGAATCTTCGGCGCCGAAGCTCTTGAGCCGCTCGGCCACGTCGGGCATGAGCAGCACGCGGTTGACGTCGTCGTTCATGCGCTGCACCAGCGCCGGGGACATCCCCTTCGGCCCGACCAGGCCGTACCAAGACGCCGCGTCCAGCCCGGGAAAGCCGGACTCGGCCAGCGTCGGCACATTGGGATGGCTGGCCGCGCGCTTGAGCCGGGTCTGGGCGATGGCGATGACCTTGCCCTGCTGGATGAAGGGCGTGGCGGCGGTCATGGTGTCGAACGCGTAGTCGATCTGGCCGCCGATCAGGTCCGCCACGAGCGGGCCGGAGCCTTTGTAGGGCACATGCACCACATCGAGCTTGGCCTGCAGCCGGAACATTTCCAGCGCCAGATGCTGGGCCGAACCGATGCCGGACGAGCCGAACGAGATCTGGCCCGGCTTCTGCCGGCACAGCGCGACGATATCCTTCACCGTGCGCACCTTCTGCTCGGGCCGGCAGGTCAGCATGTTGGGGGTGACGCCGACCATAGAAATCGGCGTGAAGTCGGCGCGCGGGTCGTACTTGACGTCGAGCAGCGCCGGGGCGATGGCATGGCTGTTGACGTGCGCCATCAGCAACGTGGTGCCGTCAGGTGGCTGTTTCGCCACATATGCAGCGGCAATGGCCCCGGTGGCGCCGGGTTTGTTCTCCACCAGCACGGTGGTGTTCCACATCATCCCCAGCTTCTGGCCGATGACCCGCGCCAGCACGTCGGTACCGCCGCCCGGGGCGAAGCCCACGACGATGCGCACCGGGCCGGCCACATCGGCCGCCCGCGCCAGGCTGGGCATCAGGCCCGGCACGGCCAGTCCGGCCACGGCTCCAAGTAGGAATTGTCTGCGCTGCATTGCCTGTCTCCATCCTTAATCGTTATGGAGCCATCATCCGCAATGCGCCCGGCGCGGGCTATCGCTATTTGGGGGATTCTGGTTACGCGTTTTGCGCAAGCACCTTGAGCACGCCCAGCGCCGCCGAGGACAGCGCGTCCGCCGGGCGATGGCACAGCACGAACTGCCGCTCCGCCCAGGGGGCGTCGATGGGCAGGCGCACGAAGCGGCTGCCGCCCGCCACCTCGGCCGCGACGGCCTCCGGCATCACGCCGCAGCCCAGGTTCTGCGCCACCAGCGCGGCGATGCTGTCGAAGCCGCCCACGCGCATGCGCATGCGTAGCACCCGGCCGGCTTCCTCGGCCAGCCGTTCCAGTCCGAGCGAGATGGCCGAGCCTTCGCCCAGCACGATCAGGTCGCAGTCGAGCACATCGTCCGAGGTCACCTGGGCGTGCCCGGCCAGCGCATGGTCGCGCGCCACCACCAGCACCAGCCGGTCATGGCGGTAGGGTGCGGTCGGCAGATCGATCATACCCAGGCTGCCTTCGTAGATGCCGATGTCCACGGTGCCGCGCCGCAGGGACTGCTGCACCTCGAGGCTGTTCATTTCCTGGAGGTCGATGCGCACGCCGGGGCAAGCCGAGGCGCAGCGCTGGATATCGAACGGCAGGAACTGGATCACGGCGGACTTCGGCGCGGCAATGCGCACCACGCCCAGGTCGCCGCCGATAAAGGAGGCGGCGTCGTCCTGCATGCGCTGCACGGTGTGGGTGATGCCGCGCGCGTGGGCCAGCAGCGCGCGGCCGGCTTCGGTCAGCGCCATGCCGTGAGGCAGGCGTTCGAACAGGGCCACGCCCAGTTGGGCCTCCAGTTCGAGCACGCGGCGCGAGGCCGCGGCCGGGGCCAGGTGCAGGCGCTCCGCGCCGCGCGTGATGCCGCCGAGTTCGGCCACGGCGATGAAAAGCTGGACCGTCGTGAGATCGAAATGCAGCCGGGGGCTGCGCAAGGGCAGGGGGGACGTCACGATGGGCGGCGTGGGGACTGGCGATGGGGAGCCATCGATTGTCCGCCGATCCGGGGGCGCCGGCCACTGCGGTTTTCCCGTGCCGGGGCGCATGAAAAAAGCCCGCCTCCGGGAGGAGACGGGCTTTGCTGGCGTGGCGCCCGCTGTCGTGGCTTACCAGTGGAAGCCGGCGGAGACCGTCGAGCCATAGTTGCCGCGCGTGTTGGAGGACACGATGGCCTTATAGACCCACTTCCCGCTGCTCGACATCTTGGAGACGCCCAGCGCGATCGCGGATTCCCCGCTGTACCCGGAGGCACCCATCGACGCCATGCCTTTKCCCGGCCGGACCGACTGCGGCAGGCCTGCCATCGCCATGGCCGACGCGGTGCCGGCGTGGGCGTCGCGGCGCACCGCGCCGACCAGCCGGCTGGCGTAGGTATTGGCCTGGATCAACGTCTGGCTGTTGCTCTGGCCCGTGTGGTTGCGCATCTGGCCGAGGTTGACCGCGTCGGTGTCCTCGGTGCCGGCCGCCACGTTCGCGATCTGGCGTTCGGCATCGGCGGCGCCCACCGAGACGGTGTCCGCACGGTCCGCAACCGAGCCGGCGCCCAGTGCCACGCTGTTGTCGCCGAGGGCCCGGGCGTCGGCGCCCAGGGCCACGGCGCCGTCGCCGCTGGCCTCGGCGGCGCTGCCGGCTGCCATGCCGCCGCTATCCGGCCGGACGCTGGCGGCCTCGGCGCTGCCGCCGTACCGGCCCACCGCCTGGAAGTACACGCCAACGCCTCCGGTCTTCGCCAGCCGCTCCGCCAGGCTGTGGATCTGGCTGCCGTTGATGGCATCCGTGCTGCCCGCGCCAATCACACCGTCGGCCACGCCGGTGAGCAGGCGCGCGCCGTCCGTGCCGGCCACGTTCATCACCGTGCCGCCTTGGGTGGCGGCCACGTTGACGTCGCCCGCCGCGCCGTCCTGCCTGACCAGCCCGACTGCGCCCCGGTTGATCCGGTTGGTGACCTGGGCCACCGAGCCTTCGACGTTGGTCACGCGGTTATCGACCGTCGTGACGCGGCCATCGACTGCGGCAACCCGGTTATCGACCGTGGTKACGCGGTCATTGACGGTGCTGACGCGGTCATTGACGGTGCTGACCCGGCCATCGACTGCGGTGACCCGGTCATCGAGCGTGCTGACGCGGCCATCGACTGCGGCAACCCGGTTATCGACCGTGGTGACGCGGTCATTGACGGTGGTGACCCGGCCATCGACCGTGCTGACGCGCCCATCGACGGTGGTGACCCGGTTATCGACCGTGCTGACGCGGCCATCKACCGTGGCGATGTGGCCATCGAGACTGGTAATGGCGTTGCCCACGCTGTTGACGGTGGTGCCGCCGACGGTATAGGTCGGCGCGGAGACGGTGCCATCGGCGCTGACCGAGGCGCCACCGCCCAGACCCGCCGCAATCCCGCGCAATTGGCCCACGTTGGCGGCGTCGGTATCCCCTCGGCCAGCCGCCATGTGGGTGATCGTGCGACGGGTAGTTGCACTGCCGACGGCTACCGTATTGAGATCCGTAGCGKTGGACCCGGCACCGAGCGCGACGGAGTTCATGCCGCTGGCGATGGAGTTCAAGCCAAGCGCGGTGGAGAAGACACCGGCGGCATGGGCTTTGGGGCCCAGGGCTGTGCTCATGAGGGCGGTAGCCTTGGCGTCTACGCCAATCGCTGTGGCGGAGTGGTGGGAGGCCGTGGCGCCATTGCCGAGCGCAACGGCGCTCGTGCCGGAGGCATGGGCCTGGTTGCCAATAGCAATTGCGCCATTGGAGCCGGTCGCCCTGCCGCCATCCAGCGAGCCGGCCCGTGAATCTTCGGCGCTCAGGATGGACGCGCTGATCGCCAGCAATGCCGTGGTGGACTTGATGTTCTTGGTGCTTTTCCGTGACGTTTTCATAATCTTCGCTTCCTACCGTAGTCAAATGAGGCTGAGCAGTCTTCAGACTTTTGCTAGGCGTCCAAGGCTTCCCGCATGTCACCAATAATGGAGGTTGGGGGCTTGGTCCTGAATAGCCAAATCTTTGAAAACGACGGTACGGACGACCGGGCGAAGTCGGGCAGCGCCGTCGGCTTTGCCGACGCTTGATCTGAGTCAAGGTGATTCGAGGGCTCGGTCGTTACGATGGCATCCGTCATGGAGATGCGGGGGCGCTCTTCATGACTTGTCTACCCGTTTCCGGAAATGGAAACTTGGCCCGCGATGCTTCTCCGGCTTCGCGGGCTTTCTTTTTTGGGCGCCGCCCCGGCGCCTTTCGGGCGGATATGTGCATATTCCTGCCCGTTCTTATGCGGATTTCGTGCTTGGATCGGCGAAACCATTCGTTCCGTTCAGAAGACCCCGTCGGTAGTCTCTAACCCTGACAGAAGCCCGGAAGCCATCCGGGCCGGTTTCCACGCCATTCACGACACTAGACGGGAGCAAGACAAGATGATTCGCAAGCTGGCCATCGGCCTCGCCGTACTTTCCGCGCTCGGCGCCGCCCAGACCGCCTCGGCCACCAATCTGCTGAACGTATCGTATGACCCCACGCGCGAGCTGTACGTGGATGTGAACGCGGCCTTCGCCAAGGCCTGGAAGGCGCAGGGTGGCGATGCCGTGACGATTCGCCAGTCGCACGGCGGTTCGGGCAAGCAGGCCCGCTCCGTGATCGACGGGCTGGACGCCGACGTGGTCACGCTGGCGCTCGGCTACGACATCGACGCCATCGCCGAAAAGGGCTGGATCAAGCCGGACTGGCAGAAGCGCCTCCCCCACAACGCCTCGCCGTACACCTCGACCATCGTGTTCCTGGTCCGCAAGGGCAATCCCAAGCAGATCAAGGACTGGGGCGATCTGATCAAGCCGGGCGTGCAGGTGATCACCCCGAACCCGAAGACCTCKGGCGGCGCGCGCTGGAACTACCTGGCCGCATGGGGCTATGCGCTGCGCCAGCCGGGCGGCAATGACGCCAAGGCCCGCGATTTCGTCTCGGCGCTGCTCAAGAACGTGCCGGTGCTCGATTCCGGCGCGCGCGGTGCCACCACCACCTTCGTGGAACGCGGCCTGGGCGACGTGCTGATCGCCTGGGAGAACGAGGCCATCCTGGCCATCAAGGAACTGGGTCCGGACAAGTTCGATATCGTCGCCCCGTCGGTCTCGATCCTGGCCGAGCCGCCCGTGGCGGTGGTGGACAAGGTGGTGGACAAGAAGGGCACCCGCAAGGCGGCCGAAGCCTACCTCCAGTTCCTCTACACCGACGAGGGCCAGGAAATCGCCGCCAAGAACTACTACCGGCCGATTTCCGAGAAGGTGGCGGCCAAGTACGCGGCCAACTTCCCGAAGGTGAAGCTGTTCACGATCGACGAGGTATTTGGCGGCTGGCAGAAGGCCCAGAAGACGCACTTCGCCGATGGCGGGTCGTTCGACCAGGTCTACCAGCCGGGCCGGAAGTAAATCCGTCACGGGGTGGCGCCATCGCGTGCGCCGCCCCGGCCCATCCGGAAGACCCATCAGGAAGACCCAACAAGGAGCGCCCGATGTCCGCCAGCCTGTTCCGCATCGCCCGCCGGCGATGTCCCGCCTGACCTGAATCCCCCGCGCCGCGCCTGACGCGCGCCGCATTCCCGGAAGACCACGTGCCCGATGCCGCTGTTCGACAGCCGGCAGGGAGGGCTGTCGCCGGTTGCTATCCGATTCCACTTTCAGACAGATTTAGGACAACTCGCATGACATCGCCCATCGCTCGCTCCCTTTTCAAACGCCGCCGCCTGCTGACGGGCGCGCTGGTACTCGCCACCGGCCTGGCCTACGGGCTGCTGGCCGCCCCGGTACAGGCCCAGTCGCAGACTGTGAACCCGAAGCTGCTGCGCATCGGCTACCAGAAGTACGGCACGCTGACGCTGCTCAAGGCGCGCGGCACGCTTGAGAAACGTCTTGCGCCGCAGGGCATTACGGTCAAGTGGACCGAGTTCCCGGCTGGCCCGCAGCTGCTGGAGGGGCTCAACGTGGGCGCCGTCGATTTCGGCACGGTGGGCGAGGCCCCGCCGATCTTTGCGCAGGCCGCCGGCGCGCAACTGGCCTACATCGGCAATGAGCCGCCCGCGCCCACCGCCGAGGCCATCGTGGTGCCGAAGGGCTCCGCGCTGAAGTCCGTGGCGGACCTGCGCGGCAAGCGCGTGGCGCTGAACAAGGGTTCGAACGTGCACTACCTGCTGGTGAAGCAGTTGGAGGCGGCCGGCGTGGCCTACAGCGAGATCCAGCCGGTCTACCTGCCGCCCGCCGATGCCCGGGCTGCCTTCGAGCGCGGCGCCGTGGACGCCTGGGTGATCTGKGACCCGTTCCTGGCCGCCGCCGAGAAGCAGCTGGGCGCGCGCGTGCTGATCGACGGACGCAGCGCGGATGGCAAGAACGTGGTCAGCAATCACCAGTTCTACCTGGCCTCGCGCCCCTACGCGCAGGCCAAGCCGGACGTGGTGAGCACCATCCTCGACGAACTCGCGCAACTGGGCCAGTGGGCCGAGAAGCATCCGAAGGACGCCAGCGCGGTGCTGGTGAAGGAAACCGGCCTCGACGCCACCGTGCTAGACCTCGCCGTTTCCCGATTTTCCTATGGCGCGAAGCCGGTCACGCCCGCTGTGCTGGCCGAGCAGCAGCGCATTGCCGATGCCTTCCACACGCTCAAGCTGATTCCCAAGCCGATCCAGGTGGCCGATGCCGCCTGGACGCCGCCGGCCGGCAAGGCGTCGACCCAGCAGGCACAACGCTGATCCCTGGTCCCCCTATCTAGATAAATCACGAGGCCCGACATGCAACTGTTCTGGTTCATCCCCACCCATGGCGACAGCCGCTACCTGGGCACGTCCGAAGGCGCGCGCGAGGTCAGCTTCGACTATCTGAAGCAGATTGCCGTCGCCGCCGATACGCTCGGTTACGAAGGCGTGCTGATTCCCACCGGCCGCTCGTGCGAAGACCCGTGGGTGGCGGCGTCGGCGTTGTCCGCCGTGACGCGCCAGCTCAAGTTCCTGGTGGCCGTGCGGCCTGGCCTGATGACGCCGACGCTGGCCGCGCGCATGGCGGCCACGTTCGACCGACTCTCTGGCGGGCGGCTGCTCGTGAATCTGGTCACCGGCGGTGATGTGGCGGAGCTGGAAGGCGATGGTGTGTTCCTCGACCATGCGGCGCGCTACGAAGCCTCGGCGGAGTTCATCCGCATCTGGCGCGACGTGCTGGCCGCCAGCCATGACAGCGGGCAGATCGACTTCAGCGGCAAGCATCTGACCGTGAAGGGCGCCCGGGTGCTGTACCCGCCGGTGCAGCGCCCGCATCCGCCGGTGTACTTCGGCGGGTCGTCCGAGGCCGCGCACGAACTGGCGGGCGAGCAGGTCGATACCTACCTGACCTGGGGCGAGCCGCCGGCAGACGTGGCGAAGAAGCTGGCCGATGTGCGCGCCCGCGCGGCGAAGCATGGCCGCACGGTCAAGTTCGGCATCCKCCTGCATGTGATCGTGCGCGAGACCGACGATGCCGCCTGGGCCGCCGCCGAGGACCTGATCAGCCGGCTCGACGATGAGACCGTGGCGCGCGCGCAGGCCGTCTTCGCCAAGATGGATTCGGAAGGGCAGCGCCGCATGGCCGCGCTCCACGCGGGCGGGGCCAAGCGCACCCGCGAGGCGCTTGAGATCAGTCCTAACCTGTGGGCCGGCGTGGGGCTGGTGCGCGGCGGTGCCGGCACGGCGCTGGTCGGCGATCCGCAGACCGTGGCGGCGCGTATCGAGGAATACGCGGCGCTGGGCATCGACACCTTCGTGCTGTCCGGCTACCCGCACCTCGAAGAAGCGTACCGCTTCGCCGAGCTGGTTTTCCCGCTGCTGCCGCGCACCGTGCGGGAGAAGCTGCCGGGACAGGTGCTGTCCGGGCCGTTCGGCGAAGTGATGGCCACCGGCATCGTGCCGCGTGCGTCGCAGAGCTAGCGCGGGGGAGGGTCTCAAGATGTCTCAATCGAAACGCATTTCCGTGCCGACCCTCAACGCGCAGGCCATCGCCCCGTGGATCGTGCCGGTGCTGCTGATTGGCGTGTGGCAGGCGTCCTCGCAACTGGGGTGGCTGTCCAACCGCGTGCTGCCGGCGCCGCTGGCCGTGGTGGAGGCCGCGTGGTCGCTGGCCGCCTCCGGTGAGCTGTGGCGCCATGTCTGGGTCAGCACCTGGCGCGCGGTGGTAGGGCTGGCGGTGGGTGGCGGGCTGGGCCTCGTGCTCGGGCTGCTGACCGGCACCTTCCGCACCGCCGCCACGCTGCTCGACAGCACGCTCCAGATGGTGCGCAACATCCCCACGCTGGCGCTGATTCCGCTGGTGATCCTCTGGTTTGGCATCGACGAGACCGCCAAGCTGTTCCTGGTGGCGCTGGGTGTGTTCTTCCCGGTCTACCTGAATACCTACCACGGCATTCGCGCGGTGGACCCGGGGCTGGTGGAGATGGCGCGCAGCTACGGCTTGTCCGGCTGGCGGCTGTACCGCGAGGTGATCCTGCCCGGCGCGCTGCCGAACATCCTGGTGGGCGTGCGGTTCTCGCTCGGCCTGATGTGGGTGATTCTGATCGTTGCCGAGACGATCTCTGCGCAGTCAGGTATCGGCTATATGACGATGAACGCGCGCGAGTTCCTGCAGACCGATGTGGTGCTGGTGGGCATCCTGCTCTACGCGCTGCTTGGCAAGCTGGCGGACGTGCTGTCGCGCGCGCTGGAGCGCTTCTGGCTGCGCTGGCATCCGGGCTACCAGTCCGCCTGAACGCGGCATGACGACGAACAAGGAGTCGACGATGCATACCCATCCGGTGGAACAAGCGGCGCTGGCCTACCTCGACGCAGGGCTGGCCGCCCGCGCCCCGACGCGGCCGGTGACGCGCGATACCCGACCTTCAGGGGGGGTGTCCCTGCGCGTGGAGCAGGTGGTCAAGCGCTACAACGGCCGGGAGGTGCTGCACGGCATCGACCTGCAGGCGCAGCCGGGCGAGTTCGTGGCCATCGTCGGACGTAGCGGCTGCGGCAAGAGCACGCTGCTGCGGCTGGTGGCGGGGCTGGAGGCGGCCGATGGCGGCGCCGTCACCATCGACACCAGCGAAGCCAAGGCAGGCAAGGCGGTGCGCGAGGACATCCGCGTGATGTTCCAGGACGCGCGCCTGCTGCCGTGGAAGCGCGTGCTGGACAACGTGGCGCTGGGCCTGCCGCGCACGCGCCGCGACGACGCGGCCAACGTGCTGGCCCAGGTGGGGCTGGCCGAGCGTGCCGGCGAATGGCCCGCGCGGCTCTCCGGCGGCCAGCGGCAGCGCGTGGCACTGGCGCGGGCGCTGGTCCACCATCCGCGCCTGCTGTTGCTCGATGAGCCGCTCGGCGCGCTGGACGCGCTGACGCGCATCGAGATGCAGGGGCTGATCGAATCGCTGTGGCGCCGGCTCGGCTTCACGGCACTGCTGGTTACGCACGATGTGTCCGAGGCGATTGCGCTGGCCGACCGCGTGGTGCTGATCGAGGACGGCCGCATCGCGCTGGACCAGCGCGTGGACCTGCCCCGGCCCCGCCAACGCGGCGCGGCGGCGTTTGCGGAACGGGAGGCGGCGGTGCTCGACCGCGTGATGCGGAAGGCAGAGCCGACGCACGTGGTGTTTGACGCGCCCACCTTCTCCCCCGACCCCTCTCCCGCAAGCGGGCGAGGGGAGACCACATTCAGCATTTGAAATGCCTCTCTTTCTCCCCTCTCCCTCCGGGAGAGGGGCGGGGGAGAGGGTAGGCGCATGCCATCCCGCTGCGGCCACAAACTTCGTCTCCCCTTTATCGGACGACCTTCTATCATGATCCATCAGGCCATCCACACACCGGCGTTGCCGGCGGAGTTGCCATGACCCTTTCGACGCAAGCCCTGTCTTCGTCGGCCAGCTCGCTGGCCACCTATCTCGACACCCTGCCGCGTGAGCCGGTGCCGGGGCGCGAGCTGTGGCGCGATGCGCGCGGGCAGGTGCAGGGCCAGTACTTCAACTGCTCGCTGACCAGCGCGTTCGAGCCGCTGGTGACGCTGGCGGCGCGCGAGGTGGTGGCCCATGAGGGCTCCATCCGCACCTATGCCGAGGACGGCGTGGGGCTGGCGGCGTGGAAGCTGTTCGCGATGGCGGCGGACGATGCCTCGCTGGTCTCGCTGGACCGCCTGTCGCGGCTGGTGCACGCCATCAACTACTTCGCGGCCGATGGTTCCCATCAGCTTGTCTTGAATGTTCACAATCGGCTGCTGGCCGCCGTGGCGGACGACCACGGCGCGGCGTTCCGGCGCGCGCTGGAGTCCTTGGGGCTGCCGATCGACCGTTTCGTGATCCAGGTGCCGGCTAGCGCCAATGATGACCTGCCGCTGCTGCTGCACGTGGTGGGCAACTACCGGCGCAACGGCTTCAAGGTGAGCCTGCAGGCATCGGACCCGGCCGAGGCCGGTGCGCTGATGGCGCACGCGCTGCCGGACTGGCTCAAGCTCGACATGCGCCGCACCTGGACCGACCGCCAGCTATCCGGCCTCCGTGCGAGCGCCGATACCGCCGGCGTGACGCTGATCGGCCGCCGGCTGCAGGACGACGTGGCCGTGGCGCGGCTGCAGGACGCGGGCATCGCGCTGGGGCAGGGCGTGGCTGTGGCCGGGGAGCCGGTGTCGGCACGTCACTTGCATGCAACGGAACATTCATCGACTGCCGCGCCAAGGGAGCCCGCATGACTGCATCGATCGCTTCGTTGTCTGCGTTGTTGCCGGATAGCAAGGCCGCGCCGCGCCTGGCGGTGCCGCGCGGCTTGCAGATCCTGACCGTGCCCGGGCTCCACGGCAGCGGGCCGGCCCACTGGCAGAGCCGTTGGGAAGCGAAGTTTCCGGATTGGCAGCGCATCGATCAGCATGATTGGGGGCGCCCCAGCCTGCCGCTCTGGGCGGAACGGGTCTCGGAAGGCATCTCGCGCGCCCAGCGCGTGGCGCCGCGCGGGGCGGTACTCGTCGCGCACAGTTTCGGGTGCCTGGCCACGCTGCGCCAGGCGGTGCTGGACCCGGCCGGCGTGGCGGGCGTGCTGCTGGTGGCCCCGGCCGACCCGGACAAATTCGGCGTGGCCTCGCTGCTACCGACCTCCCGGCTGCCGTTTCCGACGATTCTCGTCGCCAGCCGCAACGATCCATGGATGCACCAGCGCACCGCCTTCTGCTGGGGCACGCTGTGGGGCAGCGAGCTGGTCGATGCCGGTCATCTCGGTCATATCAATGCCGATTCGGGGTTGGACGAGTGGCCAGAAGGGCAGGCCTTACTCGCCACTTTGCTGCAAAGAATTGAGTCCGATGGACGAATTTCGGCTTCAGGTGACGGGTCAGACACCTGGGAGGCCTCCGCCGAGGTCAGTCCGACCTTCCCTTATATTTAAAACGATTAAAGAAATTCGTAAAGATTCGTTCTGTTTATAAGGGCGCATCTGCAAAATTTGTCTCGTACACCGGCGCCTTATGCGCCGGCTTCATAAGACGAGACGACATGCCCCCATCGATCACCCTGGCGGCCCCCGCGCCCACCGACGCGCCGCGTCGGCCGGCCCGCTCCGGCACGCAACGGTTTACCGTGCTGCCCGGCTTCGGCCTGTCCCTGGGTTTCACCATCTTCTATCTGACGCTGATCGTCCTGATCCCGCTGTCGGCCACGTTCCTGAAGACGTTCACGATGACGTGGGACGCGTTCTGGACCACGGTGACCGCGCCGCGCGTGGTGGCGTCCTATCAGTTGAGCTTTGGCGCCTCGCTGGTGGCGGCCATCATCAATACCGTGTTCGGACTGGTGGTGGCGTGGGTGCTGGTGCGCTACCGCTTTCCGGGCAAGCGCCTGATCGACGCGCTGGTGGACCTGCCGTTCGCACTGCCCACCGCCGTGGCCGGTATCGCGCTGACGGCGCTGTTCGCGGGCAATGGCTGGATCGGCAAGTATCTGGAGCCCCTCGGCATCAAGGTGGCGTTTACGCCACTTGGTGTGGTGGTGGCGCTGACCTTCATCGGCCTGCCGTTCGTCGTGCGCACGGTGCAGCCGGTGCTGGAAGACGTGGAGCGTGAGCTTGAGGAAGCCGCTGCCAGCCTGGGCGCCTCCCGGCTCCAGACCTTCTGGCGCGTGATCCTGCCGGCCATCCTGCCGGCGCTGCTGACCGGCTTCGCGCTGTCGTTCGCCCGGGCCACGGGCGAGTACGGCTCGGTGGTGTTCATCTCCGGCAACATGCCGATGGTGTCCGAGATTGCCCCGCTGATGATTTATTCGAAGCTGGAGCAGTACGACTACGCTGGCGCCACCGCCGTGGCGGTGGTGATGCTGGTGATCTCGTTCGGGCTGCTGCTGTTGATCAACCTGTTGCAGGCGTGGACGCGCCGTTCCCAGTCGGGCCGCCGCGCTGCTGCGCTGCCTGACGGCAATCCGGAGGCGAACTGACATGGCCGGCGCAATTTCCCGACTCGGCGCCAACACCGGCGCCCCGCACCGCCACGACGCCACCGGCGAAGCCCCGTGGGTGCGCTACACCCTGATCACAGTGGCGGTGCTGTTCCTCGGCCTGTTCCTGTTCATCCCGCTGGCTTCGGTGTTCTACGAGGCGCTGAAGAAGGGCGTCGATACCTACTTCGCCGCGCTCGTGGAGCCGGACGCCGTTTCGGCGATCCAGCTCACGCTGCTGGTGGCCGTCATCGCCGTGCCGCTGAACGTGGTGTTCGGCGTGGCCGCCGCCTGGGCCATCGCCAAGTTCGAATTCCGGGGCAAGCAGCTGCTGACCACGCTGATCGACCTGCCGTTCTCGGTCTCGCCGGTTATCTCGGGCCTGATCTACGTGCTGATGTTCGGCGCGCAGGGCTGGTTCGGCCCGTGGCTGGAGGCGCACGATATCAAGATCATGTTCGCGGTGCCGGGCATCGTGCTGGCGACGATCTTCGTCACCTTCCCGTTCGTGGCGCGCGAGCTGATTCCGCTGATGCAGGCCCAGGGCAGCGAGGAAGAGGAGGCCGCCATCGTGCTGGGCGCCTCCGGCTGGCAGACCTTCCGCCATATCACGCTGCCGAACATCCGCTGGGGCCTGCTGTATGGCGTGATCCTGTGCAATGCGCGGGCGATGGGCGAGTTCGGCGCGGTGTCGGTGGTCTCGGGCCATATCCGCGGCCTGACCAACACCATGCCGCTGCACGTGGAAATTCTTTACAACGAGTACAACTTCGCGGCCGCGTTCGCGGTGGCGTCGCTGCTGACGCTGCTGGCGCTGGTCACGCTGGGCATCAAGACGCTGGTGGAACTCCGCGCCAGCAAGGAACATCAGGACGAGGGCGCGAGCCGCCCCGCGCCGACACTGCAAGGGCAGCCATCATGAGCATTCAGGTCAGGAACGTACAGAAGCATTTCGGCGATTTCGTCGCGCTGGACAACGTCTCGCTCGATTTCGACGAAGGCGAGCTGACCGCGCTGCTGGGGCCCTCGGGCTGCGGCAAGACCACGCTGCTGCGCATCATCGCCGGGCTGGAGCGCGCCGATGCGGGCCAGGTGGTGCTGGGCGGGCAGGACGCCTCGGCGCAGCACGTGCGCCAGCGCAACGTCGGCTTCGTGTTCCAGCATTACGCGCTGTTCAAGCACATGAGCGTGTTCGAGAACGTGGCCTTCGGCCTGCGCGTGAAGCCGCGCGCCGAGCGGCCTTCGGAGGCGAAGATCCGCGAGAAGGTGAAGTCGCTGCTGGAGCTGGTGCAGCTCGACTGGCTGGCCGACCGCTACCCGGCGCAACTCTCGGGCGGGCAGCGTCAGCGGATTGCGCTGGCCCGCGCGCTGGCCGTGGAGCCGCGCGTGCTGCTGCTCGACGAGCCGTTCGGCGCGCTGGATGCCAAGGTGCGCAAGGAACTGCGCCGCTGGCTGCGCCGCCTGCACGATGAACTGCACGTGACCAGCGTCTTCGTCACGCACGACCAGGAAGAGGCGCTGGAAGTGGCCGACCAGGTGGTGCTGATGAACCACGGCCGCGTGGAGCAGTTCGGCACGCCCGAGGCGGTCTACAACCATCCGGCCACGCCGTTCGTGTTCGGCTTTCTCGGCAATGTGAACCTGTTCCATGGCCGGCTGGAGGTGGGCGATACCGGCGGGCTGCTGCACACGGGCGATTCGGTGCTGCCCGTGGTGGGCAGCGGCCACGAGACCGCCGGCGACGCGGTGGCCTACGTCCGCCCGCATGACCTGGACGTGGAGCGCTACGCGCCGGGCACCGATGGCATCGCCGTCACGCTGCGCCGCGCGCTGACGCTGGGCCCGGTGGCCCAGCTCGAACTGGAACGCGAGGACAACCAGGACGTGATCGAGGTGGCGCTGCCGCTCGAACGCTTCCGCCATGCGGGCTTCCGGGAAGGCGAGTTGCTGGCGGTGCGTCCGCGCCAGTTGCGCGTCTTCACGGCCGGCACCCGTAACTGATCGCCCCCTATAAACAGAGCACCCAGGAGCGCCCCCATGAACTTCCAGCAACTGAGATCGATCCGCGAGGCGGTGCGCCGTCAGTTCAACCTGACGGAAGTGGCCAATGCGCTCTATACGTCACAACCGGGCGTGTCGCGCCAGATCCGCGAACTCGAGGAAGAACTCGGCGTGGAGATCTTCGAACGCTACGGCAAGCGGCTGACCGGGCTGACCGAGCCGGGCCGCGAGATCGTCCGCATCGTCGAACGGCTATTGCTCGAGGCCGAGAACCTGCGCCAGGCCGGCGATGAGTTCGCGGGCCGCCATACCGGCCGCCTGACCGTGGCCACGACCCACACGCAGGCGCGCTATGCGCTGCCGAAGGTGGTGCAGAGCTTCCGCCGCGAATATCCCCATGTGACGCTGGCGCTGCAGGAGGCGTCGCCGTCCCATATCGTCGAATTGCTGCTGACCGGGCAGGCCGACATCGGCATCGCCACGGAGGCCGTGGCCAACGAGGCCGGGCTGACCTCGTTCGAGGCCTATAGCTGGCAGCACGTGCTGGTGGTCTCGCCCGAGCATCCGCTGACGCGGCTGCCCGAGCCGACGCTGGAGGACATCGCCAATTTCCCGATCATCACCTACGACGCCGGTTTCACCGGGCGCCGCAAGATCGACGGGGCGTTTGCCGATGCCGGTCTCCAGCCGGAAATCGTGCTGACGGCAATGGATGCCGACGTGATCAAGACCTATGCCGAGCTGGACCTGGGCGTGGGGATCATCGCCTCGATGGCCTACGACGCCCGCAAGGACGCCGGCTTGGTGCGGATCTCCGCCGACCATCTGTTCGAGCCGAACACGACCAGCGTGGCTGTGCGGCGGGGCGCCTACCTGCGCGGCTACGCGCACGCGTTCATCAATATGTTCGCGCCGCATCTGTCGCGCGACACGGTGTCCACGGCGCTGGCCGAGAGCGTCAACCGTCCGGCGCTGGCCGCCTGATCCTGCGCGAACGGCTTTCAAACGGCCGTTCGCGGGTGTCGCCAACAACAGATCTCCCCAAAATCCTGCCTCCCGGTCGGCCCGGCGCACACTTCGCGCCGTGTGCCGCCGTTTCGTCGCACGATGCTTCCTTCCTCGCCGCGTCCGGCGTAAAGTGCCCTCACGCAGACCGCCTTTTAAGCAAATTGCGATAACAGGCGGATGCATGCTGCAGTGCATCATCAGAATGCCACGCGGCCATTGCCGTGAATCAACGAGGAGGGAAGACCATGCGGCAAATCCATGTCGCCGGGGACGGGTGCGTCATCCTGGCGGACGTCCGCCTATGAAGCGCTGCCTCTCCACCGCGCTGCCATCGCGGCTGAATATCCTTGGCCGCGACCTGCTGTTCGTGCTTTGCATGAACACGGTGATCGCCGTCAGCCTGAACTACGGCTTCCAGACGGGTGGCACCTTCGCGCACAACTTCCTCTATAGCCAGCTGATTGGCCTGTCGATCTGGGTCTTTATCGACGTGCCGCGCGTGCTGATCTGGTGGAACGACCGCCCGCGCCGCTGGCCGTTCATGTGCCTGGCCGTGGTGGCCGTGCCGCTGGGCGTGGTGCTCGGTAGCTGGGCCACGCGCGCGCTGCTGGGGCTGCCGGTCAAGTCGCAGGCCGAGACCGGCGACATGCTGCGCATGTGCCTGGTGGTGGGCATGCTGGCCTCGGCGAGCATGATCTATTTCTACTGGTCGCGCGAGAAGCTGGCCTACCTGGAACGGCAGGCCGCGCTGGACGCGCTCCAGCGCGAAGAATCCGAGAAGCAGCTCGTGCGCGCCCAGCTGATGGCGCTGCAGGCGCAGATCGAACCCCATTTCCTGTTCAACTCGCTGGCCAACCTCGACGGGCTGATCGCCACCGATCCGCGCGCGGCGCGGCAACTGCTGCAGCGGCTGATCGGCTTCCTGCGCATGTCGCTGCAACACACGCGGGCGGAGCAGTGCACGCTGAAGCAGGAGTTCGAGCTGCTGCGCAGCTATCTCGATATCCAGGGCATGCGCTTTGGCGCGCGGCTCGACTTCCAGATCGACCTGCCGCCGGCGCTGGCCGAGGCCGAGATTCCGCCGATGCTGATCCAGCCGCTGGTGGAGAACGCGGTGACGCACGGCATCGAGCCTTGCATGCGGGGCGGCAAGATCACGCTGTCTGCCCGGGAAGCCGGCGACGGCAGCGTGCAGGTCATCATCGCCGATACCGGCGTGGGCTTCTGCCAGGGCCACAGCAAGGGCTCGGGCATGGGTCTGACCCATGTGCGCGAGCGCCTGGCGCGGATCTTCGGCGCCACAGCCAGCATGCAGATGGAAGAAAACACCCCGCGCGGCGTGGTGGTGCGGGTGACGCTGCCGCTGGTACGGCGGACCGATCCCACGCTCGCCCCCGTGCGCGCTCCCGCGCAAGGTAGCGCGCCGGCCATGGCCGCGCCTGCCGTTTCCAGTTCCTGATTCCTTTCTGCCTCCCCGAGTCCGACCCCATGAGTCCGACCCTGCTGATCGCTGACGACGAACTGCTGCTGGCCCGCGTGCTGGCGTCCGAACTGGCCGGGCTCTGGCCCGAGGCGAATATCGTCGCCGTGGTCCATGACGGCGTGACGGCGCTCGATGCCGCGCGCGAACATCGGCCCGACGTGGCCTTCCTCGACATCCGCATGCCCGGCATGAGCGGCATGGACGTGGCGCGCGAACTGATCGAGTTCGACGACCCGCCGCTGGTGGTCTTCGTCACCGCCTACGACCAGTTCGCGCTGGAAGCCTTCGAGCGCGCCGCCGTGGACTACGTGCTGAAGCCGGTGCAGCGCGAGCGGCTGGAGGCCACCGTCTGCCGGCTCAAGGCGCGCATGGAGGCCCGGGACAGCAGCCACGAGACCCACGACGTGGGCGCGATGGTCGATGCAGACAAGCTCGCGCAACTGCTGCACCGGCTGGAGTCGCTCGAGAACCAGACCCCGACGCGTTCCGCCGGGCAGTATTTGCGCTTTATCAAGGCGCTGGTGGGGCAGGAGGTCCGCATCATCCCCGTGGACGAAGTGGTCTACCTCGAAGCCACCGACAAGTACGTGAACGTGGTCTCCACCAGCGGCGAGGCGCTGATCCGCACCAGCCTGCGCGAACTGGCGCAGCAGCTGGACCCGGACCGCTTCTGGCAGATCCATCGCGGCACGGTGGTCAATATCGACTGCGTGGCCAGCGCGATCACCCAGTCGCTGGGCCGGCTCTCGCTGCGGCTGCGCGACCGCGAGGAAGTGCTGCCGGTGGCGCGGCAGTACGCGCACCTGTTCAAGCAGATGTAAGGCGGCAGGCCGCCTCAATCCGCCATATTTCCTCTACCATGGCCGCTTCCCGAGTGGCTATTTTCCTGAGGAGACGTCCTGATGCCCCGCGTTTTCGTCTACGGTACGCTGCGTGCCGGCGAGGTCAACGACCTGAACCGCGCGGCTGCGCGCCATGGCATTGCCGCGCCGACGCTGATCGGCACGGGCGTGCTGGCGGGCCGGCTGTATGACTTCGGCACCTATCCGGGGCTTGTGCCGGACGCGGCGGCCGGGCCGGTGACCGGCGATCTCTACGACATCCCCGACGCGCTGCTGCCCGTGCTCGACGAGATCGAGGAGGTCTACCCGGGTCAGGCCACGCTGTTCTTGCGCGAATCCTGCATCGTCGACTGCAACGGCGCGCCCATCGAATGTCTGCTGTATCCGGTGGCCGATGCTGCCGTGGCCGGGCTCGCCCGTATCGACAGCGGCGACTGGGTGGCCTACCGCAAGGCCCGCGACGGCGTGGCGGCCTGATCCAGACTTGTCACGTTTCAAACACCGTCGCGCGGCTCGCGGCGGTGCGGCGTTCGGCGTAGCATGGATCGACGATGACAGCACCGGCTGTCATCGCGCCATCCCCGGAGCCTGCCGCCGATGCCTGCCAGCCATCCCCTGCATATAGATATAGAGCGAGACGGGCCGCAGCCGTATCCCTATCCGGCCTGCCAGTTCCACGTCCAGTCCGGCACCGTACGGCTGGCGGCAACGGCGTGGGGCGATCCCGCCAAGCCAGTGGTGGTGCTGGTGCACGGCTACCCGGACAACAGCCACGTCTGGCACGGCGTGGCCGAGGCGCTGGCCGACCGCTTCCATGTGATTGCGTACGACGTGCGCGGCGCTGGGGCCTCGGACGTGCCGCCGCGCGTGGATGACTACCGGCTGGAACGGCTCGCCGATGATTTCATCGCGGTCATCGACGCCGTGGCGCCAGATCGGCGCGTGCATCTGGTMGGCCACGACTGGGGATCGATCCAGGGCTGGGAATTCGTGACCGACCCGCGCCTCTACGGGCGCATCGCGTCGTTMACCTCGTGCTCGGGGCCGTGCCTCGACCATGCCGCCAGCGCGCTGCGCACATCGGAGCGGCGCACGTGGGCGCAGCGGCGCGCCACGCTGCGGCAGGCGCTGGCCTCGTGGTACATCGTCTTCTTCCATATTCCCAAGCTGCCCGAATGGCACTGGCGCCTCTGGCTCGGGCGCGGCTGGACACACTGGCTGCGCCATACCGAGGGGCTGTTCGCGCCGCCCAATCCCACGCAGACCGCCGATGGCATCCATGGCCTGCGGCTCTATCGCGCCAACTTCCGCGCCCGGCTGCGCGCCCCGCGCGAGCGCCGGGCCCATGCGCCGGTGCAGGTCATCGTGCCGACGCTGGACCGCTACGTGCGTCCCGCACTCACCGAGAACCTCGGCAAATGGGTGGCGGAGCTCTGGCGCCGGCAGGTGGAGGCCCACCACTGGTTGCCGCTGGCCCAGCCCCGGCGCATGGCGACGATGGTCAGCGAATTTGTCGACCATCTGGAAGGCGCACCGGCGTCGCCGGACCTCGCAAAAGCCCGAGTGTCGTCCTCGGCTGCCAATATTTCATGATGTGGAAAGCTGTTTTGGTGCGCAAAAATACATGGGTGCGCGGCACAACGGGCATTTCTCATCATGAAAGATTGCGTGCCGCATCGTGAAAATTGTTTTTCAACATACTGATTATTAAGGATTAAAAATCTCTGCCTGACGATGAATGAGCGCTGTTGCGACGCGGGAAGCTTCCCTACACTCTTATATAAGACACATGACCTGAGACGCCAAAATCACGGCGACGCAGGGTGTCACAAGATCCGAAGCCAAGTACCCGAATTTTCGCCAACTACCCATCTGTCATCAGGAGAGTGAACATGACTTCCCGCCAACAACAAATCGACGCCCTGCAAAAAGACTGGGACACCAACCCCCGCTGGAAGGGCATTCAACGTCACTACACCGCCGAAGACGTGGTGCGCCTGCGCGGCTCGGTCCAGATCGAGCACACGCTGGCCCGCCGCGGCGCCGACAAGCTCTGGCACCTGCTGAACACCGAGCCGTTCGTCAACACGCTCGGCGCGCTGACCGGCAACCAGGCCATGCAACAAGTGAAGGCCGGCCTGAAGGCCATCTACCTGTCCGGCTGGCAAGTGGCCGGCGACGCCAACCTGGCCGGCGAGATGTACCCGGACCAGTCGCTGTACCCGGCCAACTCGGTGCCGATGGTGGTCAAGCGCATCAACAACACGTTCCAGCGCGCCGACCAGATCCAGTGGAGCGAAGGCAAGGGTGACACCGACTTCTTCGCCCCGATCGTGGCCGATGCCGAAGCCGGTTTCGGTGGTGTGCTGAATGCGTTCGAACTGATGAAGTCGATGATCGACGCGGGCGCCGCCGGCGTTCACTTCGAAGACCAGCTCGCCTCGGTGAAGAAGTGCGGCCACATGGGTGGCAAGGTGCTCGTGCCGACGCGTGAAGCCGTGGCCAAGCTGACGKCCGCGCGCCTGGCTGCCGACGTCTCGGGCACCCCGACGCTGGTGATCGCCCGGACCGACGCCGAAGCCGCCGACCTGCTGACCTCGGACGTGGACGAGCGCGACCAGCCGTTCCTGACCGGCGAGCGCACCGTGGAAGGCTTCTATCGCACCAAGCCGGGCATCGAGCAGTCCATCGCCCGTGCACTGGCCTACGCCGAAGTGGCTGACCTGGTGTGGTGCGAAACCGGCAAGCCGGACCTGGAGTTCGCCAAAAAGTTTGCCGAGGCCGTCCACGCCAAGTTCCCGGGCAAGATGCTGGCCTACAATTGCTCGCCGTCGTTCAACTGGAAGAAGAACCTCGACGACGCCACGATCGCCAAGTTCCAGAAGGAACTGGGCGCGATGGGCTACAAGTTCCAGTTCATCACGCTGGCTGGCTTCCACTCGCTGAACTACTCGATGTTCAACCTGGCCCACGGCTACGCCCGCAACCAGATGAGCGCGTTCGTGGAACTGCAGGAGAACGAGTTCGCCGCGGCCGAGAAGGGCTTCACCGCCGTCAAGCACCAGCGCGAAGTGGGCACCGGTTACTTCGACGCCGTGACGCAGGCCATCGAAGGCGGCCAGTCGTCGACGACCGCGCTGAAGGGCTCGACCGAAGACGAGCAGTTCTTCGACAAGAAGGTGGCCTGATACCTGGCTAGTCGTCGATAAGGCGACAAAACGCCGCGCCGTCCGGTAGGGGATGAACTGACCCCCAGAAGTTGGACGGTTGATGGCTAGGCCGGAAAGGGCTGAGTCCTGTATTGCACGGGACTCAGCCCTTTTAGTTTGAGCTTGATGCGGTCATGATTGTAGTAGTGAATGTATTGGCGCAGTCCATCCTGCAGTTGCT